>NZ_BAAATR010000002.1:26266-353638 GCF_039533515.1 Kitasatospora cystarginea
TCGGCGGCGCTGGTCCAGGAACACGTCCAGCTGCACGTGCTGGCGCAGATCAACAGGCCCTCGGCCTCATCGCCCGGCAGCATCTCCAGGGCCTCGACGATCTCGATCTCCATGGTGCTCTCCTTCTCGTTGGTGGGTTACCTACGAACTGTCACTCGGCGGCGCTGGTCCAGGAACACGTCCAGCTGCACGTGCTGGCGCAGATCAACAGGCCCTCGGCCTCATCGCCCGGCAGCATCTCCAGGGCCTCGACGGCATCGATCTCCATGTCCGTTCACCTCCTCCTACGCGCAGGACGGAACACCGCGGCCGGGCGGCCGCGGAGACTCAGGGGGTGCCGGTCAGGAAACCGGCGGCCGCGTCGACGAGGGCGGCTTCCGCCGTACCGTCGTCAAGCGGGGAGTGACCGCCGAGCGGCACCTCGTGGCAGAACAGGTCCCGCCCCTCGGTCCACCCGGCGCGCAGCAGCACCTCGCGCAGCTCCCGCGACTGGCCGACCGGGATCACCTCGTCCCGGCGGCCGTGCACCAGGAACAGCGGCAGTCCGCTCGGCGGCCGTGCGGCGAACACCCGGGCCAGGTCGCGGGCGCCGATCTCGTCCGGCGGTTCCCGCAAGGCGTCCAGCCGCTCGAGCAGGGCCCTGGTGGGTGGGAGCGCCTCCCGGTGGAGGTGGGGGCCGGACAGGAAGGGCGCGACCGCGAGGCAGCCGCTCCAGAGCTGCGGGCGCAATCCGGCGGCGAGCAGGGCGAGGTAGGCACCGTAGCTCGTGCCGAAGAGGGCAGGGGGTGCCAGACCGAGGGCAGCGCGCCGCCGCGCCACTTCGTCGGCTATCCGCAGCACGTCGGCCAGATCCGGCACGCCCCAGCAACCGTTGAGCACGTCCCGGTGGGCGCGGCCGTATCCCGTACTGCCCCGCTGGTTGGGGGCCAGCACCCCGGCTCCGGTGGCGGCCAGGCGCTGCAGGAACGGCTGGTGACCGAGGTCCCAGTGCGCCTGCGGACCGCCGTGCAGGGCGATCACGACCCGGGGCCTGCGCCACCAGCCGGCCCCACCGTGGACGACGGCCTCCACCGGCCCCCCGGCACCGTCCAGCCACTCGGTGTGCGCCTCGACGCCGACCCGCTCGGAGCCGTTGAAGGCCCATCCGCCGTTCTCCTCGACGAGAGCCATGCCGGTCGGCAGTGTGGGGGCGGAGAAGGGGAACCGCAGCCCGGCAGCCGTCCAGCCGGCCTGCCCCCGCACCACACCCTCCGGCAGGTGGAGCCGCGACACGCGGTCCGTGTCGACGTCGTAGACGACCACCTCGGAGCGCGCGCCGACCGCCGCGTGCAGGGCGACGCGGCGCCCACCGGGAGCGAAAGCCAGCGGACGGACCTCTCCGCCCAATCCAGGTATCCGACGTACCGTCAGATCCGGTCCAGCGAGCGTGAGTTCCGCTCCAGCGCGGGAAACCAGCACCCGCAGGCCGGAGTCGGTGGAGGCCAGCACCACCTCGCCCGCCGTACTGCCCGGCAGAGCAGGGTCCGGTACGAGATCACCCGTGGCGAGGTCCAGCACCGCGGGGACGGCCCGTCCCCCGACTCGTCGGCTCACCGAGAGCAGCCGCCCGGCCCGGTCGAGCCAGGTTCCTCCGCCGAACCGCTCGGAGCTGCGCAGGGCCTCGGCGACAGTGGGGTCGCCACCGGCCTCGATCCGCCACACCGACATGGAGTCTCCCGCGGTGACGAGCCATCCCAGGAGGCCTGGATCGGGGCTGGCGAGCAGCCGTGCTCCCCGGGTGGCCACGGTGCCGAGGAGCCGCTCCTCGACCGCACCCCCGGTGTGTTGCAGCAGTGTCAGCCGATGACCCCCCGGTCCGGGGCGGAGGACCAGGACCCGCCCGTCGAGTGTCGGGACCGGTTGCGTCCGCAGGGTCTCCCCGGCGTCGGACGGCAGGGCCCGCCACTGTGCCGATGAGCCGTCGAACGACCACAGCTCGACCCACATCCGGCCATCGCAGCCGGCCAGACCCGCTGCGAACCGGCCGTCGGCCGAGAAGCGGATGCTCGTGCGAAGCGTCGGCCTCGTCGTCTGCGTCCCGGTCGCCGGGGCGGACATCGCCGCCGTACTCATCGGGCGGCCCCCGCTTCGGCCGGTGCCCGGAAGGCGGGCAGCCAGAGCCGTGGGCCAAAGTCGCGCAGCCGCAGCAGGAAGCCCAGCACACCCGCCAGCCCGGTACCGTAATCGGCGATGACCTCCCGCTGGGTGTCGTCCGGCCACACCCTTCGGCCATCGCGCAGGACGTCGCGGACCAGGATCGCCTCGGCGATCTCCTCGGCGCCCGCGCGGTGTCCCCGATCCGGGAAGGCCTCTGCCAGGTCCAGCAGCAACTCGCCGTTTCCGGCCAGTCCATGGCACGCGGCCGGGGACGCCTGCCACCGGGTGTACCGCACCGTCGTGCCCGCCTGCTCGGCCGGCACCGCGAACCGCTCCTCCCCGGTGGCGGACCACAGGCGGACCAGGAACGTGCCGATCCCGGACACCCCGCTGCACCAGTGCAGGGCCATCGGCTGGACCGGGTCGAGTGCCTTGCCGCGCTCCGAAGGCCAGGTGACGCACCCGTCGTCAGGACCCGCCGCCGCGAGAAGGGTCTCCCCGGCAGCGCGGGCCAGCCGAAGACAGGACTGATCACCCGTCTCCAACCCGGCGGCCAGCAGGAAAGCACCGACCCCCGCGACCCCGTGGCCGAAGCCGTAGTGACTCAGCCCGGCGAGCGCGGAGTCGAAGGTCCGCGGGATGCTCCAGAACACCCCTTGCCCGCTCGGCTCGGCGCACTCCACCAGCTGATCCGCACACCTGCGGACACCGTCCTCGAACCGGGTGTCGCCGGTCGCCTGCCAGAGCTGAAGCTGCGCGAGGCCGGCGCCGGCCAGGCCGTGGCAGACATCCGGATTCGGCCAGTCCAGGGGGATGGCGGCCGCCAGGTCGAGCGCTTCGGCGGCCATCTCCTCGTCGCCGAGCAGGCGCCCGGCCTCGAACAGCGCCACGGCCGTCCCGGCCGAGCCGAAGTACAACCCTGGCAACAGCCTGGGGAGTTGTCGCACCTTGACGCGAAGCCACTCGGCGGTCCGGCGCACCGGTTCCCGCAGCCGTTCCTCCTCGGCAGCCGCTCGGGTGAGCACCGCCAGCACCCCGGCAGCACCGTGCTGCACACTGCACCGGTCGGTGCCCGCGCCGAACTCGCTGGAGTCCCACAGTTGTTCCGGGTCCTCGTAACGCGCGGTCGCCACCAGATGGTCGAGACCGTCGCGGAGGGCGCGGTCGAGCGCATCGCGCGGTGGCGCAGCGGCGGCCGTGACGGGAACGGGAGCCGGGCCCGGCCGCTCCAGGAACCGTCGGACCCGGCCGAGGTCCCACCGCTGCTCCGGGTCCTCCGCCAGCAATCCGAGAATGGGCTCGGCCAGGGTCCGCAGCGCGGTGTTGAGGCGGCTCATCGCCGTCGTCAGCGCGCGCAGCCGGGCATCGGCCGACCGCGCCGGGTCGCCGTCCTGCGCCTCGTCCTGCGGCAGCAGCGGGGGGACACCCGACACCAGGAAGTACAGGGTCGCTCCGAGGGCGTACAGGTCGGCACGAGGGCCGAGTGCCGGGCCGAAGCGCCCGGCGGTGATCTGCTCCGGGGGCGCGTAGCCGACCGTGTAGGCGTTCGAAACCGCCTCCCCGGGCACGCAGACGTGCTCCAGGTCGATCAGCCGTACCGCTCCGTCCGGGGACACGATCAGATTGCCCGGCTTGAGGTCGCGCAGCACCAACCCGCGGGCGTGGACGGCCTCTACCAACGCGACCAGTCGCAGCGACATCTCCCGGGCCCGCGCCAGGTCCAGGCCGTGATCGGTGCGCGGGAGCAGCCGATGGCGCACCCAGGAATCGAGGTTCTGACCGTCGAGGAACTCCTCGACCAGGAAGAGACTGCCGCTCTTCTCGAACAGCTCAAGCCTGCGCGGCGCGATCCCGTCGTCCTGAAGCAGGTCGAGCACCCGGGCCTCATTGCGCAGAGCGTCCCGGACGTCCGCGCCGGTGAGCGACGAACCGACGTGCGGCCGCGCCTGCTTGACGACCACCTGGTCGGTGCCGAGTCGGTCCTCCGCCAGGTAGACCCCGCCCTTGTTCGCATGCTGGAGCGCTCGCCGCACCGCGTAACGTCCGTTGAGCAGAACCACGTCGGGCCGTTGCGGCGCGGCCGGAGCGGCGACGCCCTCGGGGAAGGGCGAGGGCGCCCACGCGGGCGGCGAGAACCAGGCACGACGGCTGTCCCTGACCGGCGAGCCGTCCGGGGCCTCCAACACGGCCTCGTACGAACCGTCATTGCTCAGCCGGCGCAGGCCGAGGAACGCCCCGTACCGGTAGTACACCTGGCTGCCCGGCCGGTAGGGCCGGTCCGAGAGCACCGCCGGGCCGGGGAGGCCCGTGGTCGCCCGGTCCAGCAGCTGAGCCACTTCACGGAAGTGTTCGTCGTCGTCGGGATAGGCGGTCAGGAACTTCCCACCGCTGCCCCTGTCGCACCGAGTGGAGACCAGGTGGGACACCTGCTCGAGGCTGCGCGCGAACTTGAACGAGCAGCCTCGCTCGAACAGAACCGGCGCGGTTCGCGCGAGCACGACCGCCGCGGACAACGGCGTCGCGGACACATGGAGCTTCCACCCCTGCCGACGACCGACATGCTTGGGCGGCTCCAGACGGAACCAGAACCGGTCGGCCCGCATCCGCCACTCATCCGCCCCCGAGCGAACAGCCGCGGCCCGGACGAGGTCTTCGAGGAGGAAGGCATCCGGCGCAGCAATGTCCTGTCCGGCCCCCGATGCATCCGTCAGACCACCCACGAACTACCTCCCATGGCCACCGTCGCGCGGCTTTCCAGCCGCCACACCGAAGACGATAGGGACGCTCGTTCAGACGTCCTTATCGTCGCCTGAGGAAAACCTTCGAATCACCGACGTCTCGTCAGCCACGTTGCGAAGACGCCCTGGTCAGGGACCGGCCTTGATGCCTTCGCGTAACGCGCGTTCCGGCACGCCTTTCACCGTTGCCGGACGCCGTCGAAGACCGGGCCCACGCTCTCGGTCGCTCGCCAGGGAGCGGTCCGCTACGACTGGCCGGCGTCTGTTGCCGGTCGGTCTTTCACCGCTGCCCGATACCGGCGACATCCCAGGTGGTCGATCCAAGGGCCGGTCGTGCAGAGCCGGTTGAGCGGCCGCAGGCGGCCTGGTCGAGCAGCTTGGCACCGGCCGACGCGAGCGCGCCGGCCTTCGACTGGTCGTAGGGGGTTACGGAGATGACCAGCTGCCGGTGTCCGGAGGGATCGCCCACGACCAGGGTCTCGTAGCCGGGGACGCTGCCGGAGTGGCCCCAGAGGTCGCCGCAGCCGACGGAGAACTTCTGCAGGCCCAGGCCGTACTCACCGGGCGCGGCTGCCGGTGAGATGGTCTTCATCTCGGCCAGTTCCGCCGGCCGCAGCAGCTCACCACCGAGCAGTGCCGCGTTGAACCGGGCCGGGCCCGCCCATATGACGGCGTTTCAGAGGCTGTCCGCGTCCCGGTCGGCTGCTGCTCGGATCGTGAACCGGATCGGCCGGTCCGGAGCGGGCGAGATTATGCTGGGGGCATGGCTGAGTCGTTACCCTCCGCGGTTGCAGGCCGGTGGCGGCAGAGTGCCGGGTTCGCCGTCCGCGTGGGGCGTCGCACGCTCGTTGAGTCGCTGTACTCGGTCTGTTGCTGCTGTTCACCCTGCCGCTGGTGACCCGGGCGTGCGTCGCCGCCCAGGCCGGGCTTGGACAGGCGCTGTTGTCCGACATGTCCGCGTTGCACCGCAGGATCAGCGGGCTTGAGAAGGAGCGGGACACCGCCCGTGCGCAGGCCGTTGCCGCGGTGACGGCCGAGGCTGTGGCCCTGCGTCGGCTCGAACGCGATATTCACGACGGGCCCCGGCAGCGGCTGGTCCGTCTGGCGATGGAACTGGGCCGCGCCCGGCATCAGTTCGACAGCAGGCCGGAGGTCGTCCGGGAGGCGCTCGCCGACGCGATCGTCCAGGCGCAGGAGGCGCTGGAGGAGTTACGGGCCCTGTCGCGCGGCATCGCCCCGCCGATCCTCGCCGACCGAGGACTGCGGGCGGCGCTCTCCGCCCTGGCCGCGCGCTGCGTCGTCCCCGTCGAGCTCGATGCCGGCCCCGTGAACGGGCGGCCGGACGCCGCGGTCGAGACGGCCGCGTATTTCGTGGTCGCCGAGGCCCTGACCAATGTGGCCAAGCACAGCCACGCCCGCCGGTGCACGATCGGGATGCGCCACACTGGGGGAAGCTTGCGGGGCTGGGTGACGGACGACGGAGTGGGCGGCGCGGCGTTGGGCAAGGGACACGGACTGCAGGGCCTGGACGACCGGGTGCACGCGGTCGACGGCCGGCTGCGGGTCACCAGTCCCGATGGCGGCCCGACGACGGTCGTCGCGGAGGTGCCATGCCACTGGGTCGCCGCATGGCGGATCGACATGCGTCGCCCAACGGCGGGGCCGGCCGTCGGCGCGGTTCCGGGAGCACGCGAGCAGACCGGCCGCTTCCGCATCACTGCGGAAACGGCCGGTCTGCTCACGGAAACGCTGATCGGGACGGCAGGGTTCGAACCTGCGACCCCTTGCCCCCGTCAGCAGGTCTCTCTCGTGACCGCACGCTCCCGCAGGTGTACGCCGCGCCGGCGCAACGCCTGTGGGTCGCACAGCTCGTGCGCGAGCAGACGTTCGGCGAACCCGGCGCGCTGCTCCGGGGCGAGCGCGAGGACGGCCTTGACCAGCCTTTCGGCGGTGGCCTGATCGACCGCACCACCCCGGTCCTGGTAACCGAGCAGTCGCGCGGTCTCGGCATCCAGGTGCCCGTGCCCGGCCGCGTCCTCCGCGTCATCCGGCTCCTCCACGACAAGGCGCAGCGGCTGTGCGGCCTGCGCTGGGAGCAGCTCCGCGTACTTCGACAGGTCGGAGTACCTGGCAGTGAGGAGCAGGTGTTTGGCGACCAGGCCGGCCTCGGGGAAGGAGCCGTGCACGGCCAGCGGGGCCAGCTGTTCGGGTGCCAGGCCCAGGACGCAGCCGGCGTGCAGCAGTACCTCGCGTACCCGTGTGGCGCGGGGGACGTCGGGCAGCAGGGCCGTCGTGCGCTCGAGGAAGCGGGCGAGCACCTGCTGGGCCCCGTGCGTGTCGGCGTCCTCGCAGCCGCGGTAATAGCGCGCGAGGTACCCCTGCCACCAGGCGAGTTGGACCTCGTAGAGTTCGCCGACCAGGGTCTCGTAGGCCTCCTGCGGGAGCATGCCGGCGTCGGCGAGCTCCTTGAGCGCGGGGACCAGGTCCCGGTACACCAGCCGCATCCAGGTGTGCGGGGATCGCTGGATCCCCCAGCACTCCGCTTGCGCGTGGTCACCCAGCAGTTCGGCCAGGCTGAGCTCCCCGGTGGTGAACTCGGTGGCGACGCCGGTACCGGTGGCCTCGAAGCGGTAGAAGTGATCGGAGCTGAGGGGCGGCAGGGGGGTGGGCAGCCCGTTGTCGATCAGCTTTTCCAGCTCCGCGTAGCCGGCCTGCAACGCGTCGTGGTCCAGAGCTGGTTGGGGCGAGAGCGGATCGACGAAGCGGGTCTTCACCTTGGCGATCTCCTCGGAGATCGCCTGATAGAGGAAGACCTTGTCGAACCGGTAGCTGAACGAGAGCCCGATGTAAGGGAAGACGGTGCAGCTGCGGCACTCTGTGCGGTGCCCGACCTCCTCGTCGCGAACGCGCAGGAACTCCGGCTCCTGCACCAGTTCGCGCAGTGGGCGGTTCCATTCCACCGAGTTGTCGAAAGCGTGGTAGCAGGGCAGCACCAACCGCCCGTCCGGGCCTACGGTCAGGATCCGCTTGTTGGCGTAGCAGTCGGTCGGGGCGGTGGGGTCAAGGTTCTCCCCGTACTTGCGGAAGTGCAGGTTGATCAGCGCGAACGGCTGGTAGAGCAGCCGGATGAGTTCGGCGGCGACCAGGTCGGTGGTCGGCTCCGACTCGTTCATCCGCCCGGCCCGTCCGGCCGGGGCCACGAGCGGCTTGCCGTTCTGCTCGATCAGCTTGAGCTTGCGGGCCGTGCGGTTGGTGTCGCGGACGGTGTCCTGCTCGTCGAAGTAGTCGAACATCCCGGAGAAGTAGACGGTGATCCGGTTCTCCTGGGCGAAGCGCAGCAGGTCCGGTATCTCGTCCACGTTCTCGCGGGTGACCACGCAGATCAGCTTGAGGTTGCCGGAGCCGGCGGCGATCACCCGCTGGATCACGTCGAGCGCCCGGTCCAGGGTCGGAACGCCGCGGATCTGACGGTAGCGGTCGGGACGGAGGGTGTCCAGGGAGACGTTCATGGTGTCGACGTACGGCACGATCGCGTCGATGTGCTTGGCGAAGCGGATGCCGTTGCTGGTGATCTCCACCGTCATGCCGAGCGACTTGGCGTACTGCACGATCCCGTTGATGTGCGGGTGCAGCACCGGCTCGCCGCCGGTGAAGTCGACGTAGCGGACGCCGAGTTCGTACAGCTCGTCCAGGATCTGGCAGGCCCGTTCCAGGGTGAGCTCCTGGTAGCCCTTGAACTTGTCGTCCTGCCAGACATTGCAGTAGCCGCAGAGCGAGTTGCAGCGGAAGGTGATGTAGAAACGGGCCGACTGGAGCCGGCTCTGGGGATCGGTCTGGGGGGCGGCGGTCGCGGGAGTGATGCGCGCGGTCACGGGTGTGGGTTCTCCGACGGTAGGGGCGGCGGGGGCGGAAGGGGTGGCACCGGGCCGGTCAGGGCGGTGGGGCGCCCCGTGCGGCGGTCCAGAGGGCGTACCACTTCGCGTGCCGGAACCCGTTGACGCGGGAGGAGCCGCCCACGACTCGGGCGCGGATGCGGTGGACCTCGGCGCCTCGCTGCCGGACACCGGCGCGCGGCAGGGCACGGGCGTCCGACGGCGGACGCGGCCATGCCTCCTGCTCAGGCCCGTGGTCGGGCCCGGCCTTCACGAGGCGGACGGTCCGTGCCGGGTCCTCGCTCAGCCGGGAGGCCGGCACGCGGCCGGCTACGCCCCCACCGGGTGTCACCACGTCGTAGCCGGACCGGAGCCCATCCGCCGCCGTGTACGTCATGCGCCGCTCTCGGCGGACGCGGCCTTCCGGGCGGTCCCCACCGCCGGGTCCGAGGTCAGCACCGGATCGGTGGCCCGAGCCAGCAGGTCGTCGCGGCCGATGGCATCGGCGCGGGTCGACGGCACCGTGCACGCGTACGCTCCGGCCACCGCGCCGTACAGCGCGCAGCGGTACACGTTCTCGCCGGCGAGCCAGCCGAGCAGGAAGCCGGAGGCGAATGCGTCGCCGGCGCCGTTGGTGTCCACCACCGGGGCGGGCGGGGTGACCGCGGGGACGTGCGTCAGCTCCCCGTCGGCCAGCAGGTACGCGCCCTCCGCACCGGCGGTGGCCACGACGATCCGAGCCCGGCCGCGCGCCGCGATGTCGCGCATGGTGCGCTCTGGGTCGGCGAGGGCGGTGGTGGACAGGAAGACGAGGTCCGCGGCAAGCGCGAAGGGCTCGTGGTACGGGTTGACACCGTCCCAGTTGTGGAGGTCGGTGGAGATGGTGACGCCGGCCTCGCGCAGGGCGGGCAGCGCCAGGGCGCACGGGTAGGTGATCACCACGTGGGCGTGCCGGCTGGCCGCGGCCAGGGCGCGCACCGTGGCGTCCGGGAGGCGGTCGCTCTCCTGGGAACGGGTGTTGTCGTACAGCGAGAGCCGCCGCCCGTCGGGGCCGACCAGGTTGACCGCTCGCTTGGTGCCCTGGACCGAGGGCACCTCGGTGAGCGGGATGCCCAGGTCGCGGTGGAACGCACGGACCAGGTCGCCTTCGGGGTCGTCGCCGAGCAGGTCGATGTGGTGGGTGCGCAGGCCGAGGGCTGTCACGCCGAGGGCCACGAAGTCGCCGCTCTGCCCTGCGCGGGTCACGATGCCCGGGTTGATCATGTAGCTGTCGGCGTACGGGAGCGGCAGCTCGGGGACGTGGACGATGGTGTCCACGCCGGCGCCGCCCAGTACGAGGATGTCGGTCTTGGTACTCATGGGATGGGATTCCTCTCGGCTGCGGATGGTGTCAGAGGTCGCGGTAGAGCTCGGCGACCGCCCTCGGGCCCGGGTGGGCACGCACGTCCTCCAGCGTCAACGTGTTTCCCTGCGGATCGGCCACGGGGAGCCGCCAGTTGGGGTACTCGTGGGAGGTGCCGGGCAGGTTCTGCGGGCGCCGGTCGCCCACGGTGTCCGGGAGCCAGACGCCGAGGAGTTTCGCCGGGGTCCGGGCGAGGAAGCGGTGCAGGGCCAGCGTCTCGCGGCTCGGGACGGCCCCGGCTTCCGTCTCCTCCGCCGGGCGGTCCGGTCCGATCAGCCCGCACCGTCCCAACTCCGCCAGCCAGCCGTCGCGTTCGGTGGCCGCTGCGGCCTCGGCCTGGTCCACCGGCTGGGTGAGCAGGCCCAGCCGCTGGTGCAGCCGAACGTGCTCGCCGTCCAGCCAGGCGGCCGTACTGGGCAGGTCGTGGGTGGTCAGCGTGGCGAGGCAGTCCGCGCGCCACTCCTCGGCCGGCAACGGCCCGGAGCGCTCCTCCGAGCCGCCCGCGTACTCGAACCGCAGGACCGAGGTACCGAGGATGCCTCGGTCGGTCAACTCCTCGCGCACCCCGGGCTCGACGGTGCCCAGGTCCTCGCCGATGACGATGCTCCCGGCCCGGTGCGCTTCCAGGGCGAGCACGCCCAGCAGCGCCTCGTGGTCGTAGCGGACGTAGGTGCCCTGGTCGGCCGGGGCGCCCTCGGGGATCCACCAGAGCCGGAACAGGCCCATCACATGGTCCAGGCGCAGGGCGCCGGACCGCCGAAGGGTCGCCCGCACCACCTCGGCGAACGGCGCGTAGCCGGACGCGGCCAGGGTGTCGGGGCGCCAGGGTGGCAGCCCCCAGTCCTGCCCGCTGCGGTTGAAGTCGTCGGGCGGGCACCCGACCGTCATCCCGCCGGCGAGGTACGGCTGGAAGCACCAGGCGTCCGCGCCCTCCGGGTCCACGCCCACTGCGAGGTCGTGCATCAGCCCGATCGCCATGCCCGCCTCCGTCGCGGCGGACTGCGCCCGGTCGAGTTGCTCGTCGACCTGCCAGGCCAACCACCGGTGGAAGGCGACCCGGTCGCCGAGCGCGGCCCGGGCAGCCGCGATCCCGGTGCCGTCGGGAGTGCGCAGCCCGTCAGGCCAGGAGCGCCAACGCGGGCCGTACACCTCGGCGAGCGCGCACCACAGCGCGAAGTCGTCCAGCCCGGGACCGCCGGCCTCGGCATAGCGCCGGTACGCCTGCTCCCGGGCGGGAGCGAGCGGGACCCGGTGCGCCAGCTCCAGTGCCTGGAGCTTCAGGGACCAGGCGGCCTCCCGGTCGATCAGTGCGCCCGCCCGCACCCGCTGGTTCGACTCCCGTGCCCGCGCGAGCAGTCGGTCGGCCCGCACGCGGTCGTCGCCGGTCAGCTCGGCGAACCCGGCGACGGCCTCGACGCGCAGGTTCATCGGGTCGGGGTGGCGCCTGCTGCTCGGCCGGTACGGGGAGGGGTCGGGCAGCGGCCCCGGCGCGTAGGCGTGCAGCGGGTTGAGCAGGACGAACCCTGCGCCCAGCCCGCCCGCCCAGGAGGCGAGTTCGGCCAGGTCGCCGAGGTCGCCCAAACCCCACGAGCGGTGCGAGAGCAGCGAGTACAGCTGCACCAGAAAGCCCCAGTGGCGGCGCCCCGGCCCTGCCAGGCGTTCCGGGGCGACCAGCAGCAGAACGGCCTCGGCCCGGCCGTCGCGTTCGGCGTGCAGGACGTGGCGGCCGACGGGGAGGTCAACCAGCTCCTTGCCGAGGGCGCCGATCCCGTGGCGGGTGCCCTGCTCGGTCTCGATCCACAGCTCGGCCCCGGGCGGGGTGGCCAGGCCGGTCGGCGGACGGCCCGCGCGCAGCACCACGGTGGGCGGCAGCAGTCGGTGGGCCGATGCCTCCTGGCGCTCGGCGAGGGCTTCGCGGATGCCGGCGGAGCTGCTCGTGTCGGCGCCGAGGGCGGCGAGCACGGCGCGCAGGGTGTCGGGCGAGATGTCGACCGGCCGGCCCAGGTCGGTGGTGTAGCGGGTCGCCACACCGTGGAGGCGGGCCAGCTCGGCCAGGTCGCGGTTGATGTCAGCGGAGCGGGGCATGGGTGCGGCCCGGTTCTGTGTGGTGATGGGCGGGTGGGAAGAGTCGCTCCAGGACCGCGGCAACGCCGTCCTCCCCGTTGGTGGGGGCGATCTCGTCGGCACGGTGGAGCACGTCCGGGTGGGCGTTGCCCATGGCGACGCCGTGCCCGGCCCAGTCGAGCATCGGGATGTCGTTGGGCATGTCGCCGAACGCGACGGTGTCGGCGGCGGAGAAGCCGAGCAGACGGGCGGCTGCGGCCAGCCCGTTGGCCTTGCTGACTCCGGCGGGCAACAGCTCGACCATGCCCTCCCCGGAGTGGGTGACCGCGACCCGGCCGGCGCAGATCCGCGCGGCCAACGCGGCCAGCCGGTCGTCGTCCGTCCGGCGGCCGCGGATCAGCACCTTCTCCACCGGCTGCGCCCACAGCTCCTCTGGGTCGCACACCAGGCGCCACCCGTGCCGGACCCGCTCGCCGAAGGCGCTGGTGACCAGGAACTCCCCGGTCAGGCCCGCGGTGACCACGCCGAACTCCAGTGGTCCGGCGGCCTCGGCGATCCGGTCGACCAGCGCCCGTACGGTGGGCCGGTCCAGGCGGGCCGTGGACAGCAGCCGGTCCGCGGTGGCGTCGTACAGCTGCGCGCCCTGGCCGCACACGGCCAGGCCCCCGTAGCCCAGGGACGCCAGAAGACTGCGGAGGTTGCCGGCCGGGCGGCCGGTGACGACCAGGTGGCGGGCGCCGTACGCCTGTGCCCGGGCGAGCGCGGTGCGAGTGCGGACGGAAACCGTCAGGTCGTCGCGGAGCAGGGTGCCGTCCAGATCGGTGGCGACGACGGTGAAGCGGGGTGGCGCGGTCATCGCCCCTCCGGCTGGTGCAGCATCAGCAGGGTGTGTGCGGCGAGCGTCGCCGCGTCGGTGATCCGGCCGGAGCGGACCAGCTCGCGCCACTCCTGCGGGTCGGCCCGGCGCTGGCACATGTCGGCCTCGGTGGCCTCCCGTTCGGGCGCGCCCTGGGTCAGCTCCTCGGCGAGGAAGACGTGGCAGCCCTGGCTGGAGTAGCCGTAGGCGACGTGCAGCCGACCGAGGTAGGTCATCCGGGCGGCCCGGAGTCCGGTCTCCTCGCGCAGCTCGGCGCGGGCCAGGTCGAGCGGCGCGGCGCCCCGGTGGCCGACGGGCCAGGAGCCCTGGGGGAACTCCCAGTAGCGTCCGCCGACCGGGTAGCGGTACTGCTCCACCAGGTGCACGCTGCCGTCTCCCTGACGGGGGATCACCAGTGCGTAGTCGGGCTTGTCGACGACTCCGTACAGGCCCGGGCCGCCGTCGGGGCCCAGGACGTCGTCCTCGCGGACGGTCATCCACGCGTTGCGGTAGACCTCACGGGAGCGGACGGTGCGGATCACGGTCGGGCCTCCAGCAGCTCGCGGGCCCCCTCGGCGACGCCGCGCACCCGCAGCCCGTGCCGCAGGAGGAAGTCGTCCAGGAGGGAACTGGTCAGACAGGTGTGGGCGGGGCGGCTCGCGTACCGGCCGCCGGCCCGGGGCACCCGGAGCACACGGGTGCGCGGCACGCCCAGAGCGTCGGCGATCGCCTCGGCCCAGGCGGCGCGGGACACCCGGTCGGGACCGCCGAGGTGGAGCAGCGCGGGCGCACCCGGTGCCAGGGCGGCGGCGGTCACCGCCGCGACGTCGTCCACCAGGACCGGGGTCGTCCACTGGTCGTACGGGGCTTCGACGGTCTCCCCCGAGCGGAGCCGATGGGCGCAGGCGGCGAAGAAGTTGAGCCACTTCGCCGAGTCGGCCGGCTCCCAGCCGTAGACCAGGCTCACCCGCAGCACCGTGGTGTCCGGGGCGGCGCGGACGATCCGCTCGGCGGCCAGCTTGGCCCGCCCGTACGCGTTGGCGGGAGCGGGGTCGGCGGACTCGTCATTGTCGGGGCGGGAGCCGTCGAAGACGTTGTCGGTGGAGACCAGGACGAGGCGGCGGCCGGCCGCGGCGGCCGTGAGGTGGGCCGCAGCAGCGGTGTGCAGCTCTTCGGCGCGCTCCGGGTTGGCCTCGCACCAGGTGACGTCGGAGGGCCCGTGGACCAGGACCAGCCGGTCGGGCCGGACCCGGTCCACGACGCGGGCGCAGGCGGCCGGGTCGGAGGCGTCCAGGCACATCCACGGCGCACCCACCCGGTCGGGCGGGCGGCGGGAGGCCAGCACGGCGTGGCCGCCGTCACGGGCCACCCGGGCGGCCACCGCGCGGCCGACGAAGCCGCTGCCGACGATCAGCGTGGTCGCCCCGTCGGTGCGGGGCACGGTGGAGGTCACGCGGCCGTCACCACCCGGTGCGTGGCGCCCCGCGCCGCCAGTAGCCGTCCGGCGCCGATCAGGCCGTGGTCGTCGTCGGGCGCCCCGAGCACGGCCATCCTGCGGATCCCCGCCGGATCGAGGCCGAAGCAGCCGAGGCGTTCCAACTCCTCGGTGAGCAGTGCGGTGTACCGGGGGCCCACGGCGAGAGCGAAGCCGCCCATCAGGATGTACCGGCGCACGCCGATCGAGGTGAACACCGAGGTGATGGCGCAGGCGAGGTGGGCCAGGCCGCCCCGCAGCACCGCCGTGGCGAACGTGTCCTCAGCGCGGACCGCCGCCACCAGGGCCGGGTTGTCCAGTCGGTCCGGATCCGGGGTCGTGCGTGCGAGCACTGAGCGGGCGTAGCCCTCCGGATCGGCGTGGGCGGCGCGGCGCGCGGCGGCCAGCATGCCGCGGCCGGAGGCGATCGCGCCGAGGTGGCCGCGCCGACCGCAGTCGCACAGCGGCGCATGCGGGGAGGGATCACACGTCCAGTGGCCGAGCTCGCCGCCGTGGCCCTCGGCGTCCAGCAGCACCTCGCCCGCCCGGTACACCTTGCTGCCGATGCCCGAGCTCACCGTGATCAGACAGAACGGGGCCTCGTCCGGGCCTTTGACGTAGCGCCACACGGCGGCCGTCAGGTCGTTGACGACGACCACGGGGAGCCCGAGCCGCTCCTCCAGCGGCACCCGCAGCGGGAGCGGCCCGCCGCGCTCGCCCCAGATGGTGGGCGCGGTCAGCACGCGCCCGTCGGCGGTGACCGGTCCGGCGAAGGCGACGCCGAGCGCGTGACTGCCGTGCCTCGCCACGGCCTCCGCGGTCAGGTCGGCCAGCTGCCGCGCCACCTTGGCCTGCAGTAGCGGCACCGGGGCGCCGGGATGGCGGGCCAAGCCCTCGGTCGGGATGCGGCGGATGTCGGTCAGGGCGTCTGTCGCAGGCTCGTAGCGGGCGGTGCGCAGGGTGGTGCCACCCACGTCGACGACCGTGTAAGCGTCAGCCACGGAGGCCTCCCAGGGCGGGCAGGACCACTGCGGTCCGGACTGCCCCGGCAGGCTGCGGGGGTGCTACCTGCTGCACGGTGCCGTCCTCCAGAACGATCGCGCCGTCGATCTCGGCCCCGGCCGGGACGGCGGCGCCGGGCAGCAGCACGCTTCGGCGCACCCGCGCCCCGGCCCCGACGCGGGCGCCCGGGAAGGCGACGCTGTGCTCGACGAGTCCGTCGTTGGCCAGGTCGGCCGCGACCAGGCTGCGGGTCAGTCCGGGGCCCGCGGTGACCAGTCGGCGCGCCATCGCGGACCGTACGGTACACGGTAGTTGATCGACCGTCATGGTCGGATCGTGATCCAGCAGCGCCAGGTGGGCCCGGTGGTACCGCTCGACAGTACCGATGTCCTCCCAGTGCCCGCGAACCTCGTGGCCGAGGATCGGCTCGCCGCCGGCGAGCATGGCCGGGATGACGTCCCTGCTGATGTCGTGTTGCCAGTCGGTGCCGTCCAGGCGTTCCAGGTAGTGGTGCAGCCGGGCCGCGTCGAAGACGCAGAACGCGGCGAAGACCAGGTCGCTGGTCGGCTCGGCGGGCTTCTCGACGAAGGAGGTGAGCCGGCCCGCGGTGTCGAACTCGACCATGCCGAACAGGTGGACGTAGCGCCGCTCGATCCGCTGGTAGGCGAGGGTGAGCGCGGCGCCGGAACGGCGGTGGGCGGCGATCAGCGGCCGGTAGTCGAAGCGGTAGACGTGGTCCGCGTGCAGCACCAGGACCTCGGAGGTGCCCGGACCGAACAGGTACGGGGCCTTGCGGATCAGCGCGTCCGCGGTACCCCGCTCCGGCGGCGTGGTCCGGTCCGGGGCCTGGTAGCCCTCGCCGGCACGATAGGCCCGGTCGTAGGGCCCGAAGTGGACCCGGAAACCGGGCCGCCACCAGGTGCGGTACAGGTCGTCCATCAACTGCCGTTCCTCGTACTGGGACAGCAGCAGCACCTCGCCGAAGCCGGAGGCCTCGGCGTTGGCGAGCGAGAAGTCGATGAGCCGGCAGGAGCCGCCGAACGGGACCAGCGGCTTGAGCCGACCCGAGCCGAGCGCACCCATGCGGCGGCCCTCGCCGCCGGCCAGCAGCGCGGCGCGCACCCCGTCAGTCATGGCGCACCACGTCCCAGGCGGAGCGACCGTCGGCCAGGGTCAGCAGCAGGGTCAACTCCCCTCCAGGGTGGATGTGTTCGCGTTCACCGCCGAGGACACCGGCGAACACGCCGGGCGCCGTGCGCTCCAGCGGGCGTACGGAGACCTCCCGGCGGCCGGGACCGGGCGGGGCGAGGGTGACGACCTCGACGCGTTCCGCGTGGGGCAGGCGGTAGACGATCCGGCCGTCCGCCACGGTGCGGCGCCCGGACAGGCGGGCGCGCAGCAAAGGGTCGGCCTCGGCGGCCGCCGCGCAGCGATCGAAGTCGGCGCGTAGCCAGGCCGCTTCGAACAGGGCGTGCGCCGCGGTCGGGTCGAGCTCACGGCAGCGCCGGTAGGCGTCGGCGTCGCCGAACCTGGCGGCGGCCTCGGCGATGGCGTCCGGACGGGTGCGGTAGGCCTCGGCCGGCAGCAGGTCGAACCAGCCGTGCCGCAGCAGCAGGTCCGCGTCCGGCTCGGGGCGGCGTTCCTCCCACAGCGGGGTGAATGCCTCCAGGTGGAGCCGGGCGACCTGCTCCCAGGTGAACTCCCTTGCCGTGGCGATGGCGTTGGCCCGGAGCCGGCGGTACTCCTCGGGGCGCTCGCGCAGCAGGGCGGCGGCCTGGCGGATGCGCGCGGCGAGGGCGTCGACGAGGAGCGCGTCGTCCTCCGCGAAGGAACGGTTGACGGCGAAGCCGGTGGCCCGCTCCGCGAAGGGGCCGTCCAGGGGGTCGGCGACGTGCCCGAAGTGGGCCATGCCCAACTGGGCGGTGGCGATGGGCACGGCGCCGACGGACATGGCCTCACCCTGGGCGATGAGGAACGTGTCCATTTCGAACTTCGAGGGGAACAGGCAGAAGTCGGAGGATGCCGCGTACTCCAGGATCCGCTGCTCCTCGACCCGCTCGCACTCCAGGTGGATGCGACCCCTGTGGCGTTCGACGACCTCGCGCAGGTACGGGTCGTCGATCCCGCCGTCGCTGATGCAGCGCAGCACGAAGTTGGCGGCAAGCCCCTCGTCGAGGACCCGGTCCACCGCCCGGAACAGCTCGACCTGCCCCTTGTGGTTCACCGCGTAGCGGGCGTTGTGGAAGAAGGTCGGCAGGTCGGGGTCGAGCCCGAGCCCGCCGAGGACCGCCGCCCGGTCCGCGGCGGGCCGTGCCGCGTCGGTCCAACGGGAGCCGATGGCGCAGCCGCCGACGAAGCTTTTGTGAGCGTTGCGGGCCACCGTCTCGCGCACCGGGAGTCGCGTGAAGGGCCGTTCGAAGGGGGTGTCCGCGAAGTCCGTGTAGAACGCCAGGTGCCCCGGCGACAGGAAGTCGAGCAGATCGGCGTGGTCGGCGACGAGGTCGTAGATCCGCACGTGCCCGGGGCCGTACTCGTAGTGCAGATGCGTGCGCTGCTGATAGGCGCTCAGGACGGTCTCGTGCTCGCTGCACGACCGATCCGGCGCCTCGTCCTCGGCGGGCAGCGTGACCTGGGCGTCCAGAAACCGCAACAACCGCTCGACCTTGGGCCGGTAGACCTTCTTGGTGATCGGCATGTTGCTCTGCACCGTCCCGACGACCAGCTTGGACGGGTCGTCGCGGAAGGCCGCGGGGAGCAGGTAGTGGTAGTACGGCTCGTGTGCGTGGATCAGCGCCTTCTCGTCGGCGAAGTACCGGCGGACGAACCGCACGGTGTCCACCTGGTAGCCGAGCGGCTTGAAGAAGACCAGGTCGCTGCCCTTGGTGTGGTAGGGCGGGTAGAAGCGGTCGGGCAGTTCGTCCAGCAGGCGGTTGGACAGGAAGTACAGGTCCACACCGTCCAGGCGCAGCCGGTGGGCGGTGGTGGTCAGCGGGATGCCGACCTCGGGCGGGAAGGCGGCCCAGGTTGCCGGGTCGAGCACCAGCGGCAGCTCGTAGCTGTCCTCGTAGTCGAGGGTCTCCAGGTCGTAGGAGGCGCGGAGGTCGTCGAGGCGGCCGTGGGCGGGGGTGACGACGGAGACGCGGTGGCCCTGTCCGGCGAGCGCCTTGGACAGGTTCCACAGGTAGACGGAGATGCCGCCCTGCAGGAAGCGGTGGTCGAAGCCCCCGCACTCGAAGTAGGTCTCGATGACGTGCACGGGATGTCGCTCCTTCATCGGGCGGCCGGGAGGCCGCCGGCCTCGACGGCGTGCCGCAGGTTGATCGCGGCGTGGTAGGCGCGGTCGTGGGCGTAGGCGTAGTCGAGTTCGTGCAGCAGTCGGCGTAGCCGGAACAGCCGCCACGCCGGGTGCCCGCCGAGATCCGGGTCGCGGCCGACGAGCAGGTCGCCGACCCGCACGGCCCACCGGCCGGCGGCGCGGCGCAGCCGCTCCAGTGCGGCCAGGCGCTCCGCCGTCCAGCCGGGGGTGTCCGGCCTGACACCGGCCGCCTGGAGCAGGGCGGTGCGGCAGGTGTCCTCGGGGTCCATGCCGAGGGTCTGCGCGGCGTGGTCGGCGAACTCGTCCGCGGTGAAGATCTCGACGCCGCGACGGAGGGCGGCCAGGTCCTGCCAGGGCGACTGGGCGGTGCCGGGATCGGCCGGGTCCGACCGCCCCGTGGACAGGTCGATGACGCACAACTCCCAGGAGGTGTCCGAACGCTCCCGGCGCACCAGGTGCGACAGGTGCAGGTCGCCATGGCACGGGCCGCTCGGCCACGGCCGCGGTGGCAGCTCCGCGATGCGGCCGAACTCGGCGTCGAGGCCGCGGACGGCGGCCTCGCGCACCGGAACGGGGAAGCGCGCGTCGGCGCGGATCAACGGGGTCAGTGCCGCCAGCCGCTCGGCGGTCTCGGCGAGCCACCCGGCGGCGGGGAACTCCGGGTACGAGCCGAGGCGTTCGGCGAGATCCCGGTGGAAGTCGCGCAGGAACCTCCCGGTCGCACGCAGCGGCGCGACCAGGGCCTGCTGGGACGCGGTGACCGCGGCCTCCGGGTCGGCGCCCGCGTGCACCAGCGGCCACAGCGAGCGGATCCCCGCGCTCAGCGGGACGTTGAGGCCCTCGCCCTCGGCGTAGCGGTAGACCACACCAAGGGGTTCGCGCCGCCCGGTGGCGGTGTCCACGTAGCTGTAGTCGCCGACGGGCTGCTGGGTGCGGCCGCTGCCGCTCATCAGCCGCAGCAGTTCGGGCTCGCGGGTGCCGCCGCTGACCCGGCGGTAGGTCTTGTGGGCGTGCGCCGTACCGCCGAGGTCCAGCAGCGACAGGGCGTTGGAGCACCAGCCCGGCTCGAAGGGCAGCTGGCCCCGGTAAGGGGCGGGTTCACCGTGGAACTCGATCACGTTGCCGTGCCGGGTGGGCAGCCGCAGTCCCTCGCGCAGCGCGTCGACCACCGCCCGGTCGAAGGCGGCAGCGCCGGTCGCGGCCCGGCCCGGGTCGTCGTCGAGGACCGGGACGAACCAGCGGGAGTCATCGGCCGACGCTGCCGGGTCGCCCCCGGCGCCGACCAGCAGCAGCCGGATCCCGCCCAGGGCGGCCTGGTCGAGCACCTCGAAGCGCCCGGAGCGGCGGCTGGTCTCGTCCAGCCAGGGGGCCGCACGCAGGAGGGCGGCCGTGGCGGGCGCGAGGTCGTCCGACAGCAGGGTTTCCAAGGATCAGCTCCCGGTCATCTCGTAGCGGTCCACACCCCGGTGCCAGACGGCCAGGGCGAGCGCCACCAGGCCCGCGGTCACCGCGAACAGCCAGGGCAGCGGCCGAGCGCGACCGAACAGCAGGTAGGAGGCGGGGACGTAGGCGGTGAACGCGTAGGGCAGCAGCCAGGTCAGCAGCCACCGCAGCGACGGGTGGTAGAGGTCGAGGGGGTAGCCGGAGAAGTCGCCCAGCTGGTTCGCGGCGTACAGGGCCGGAAAGCTGTTGGTGGTCCAGAAGGCGAGCGAGGCGAACAGCGTCTTGATCGAGGCGAGGATCAGGGTGCCGCACAGCACCAGCACCGGGGCCACCAGGAGTCGGGTGGTGTCCGCAGTGAGCGTGAGCCGGCCGGCGGCGTACCAGACCAGCCCGGCGCCGGTGAGCAGCTCCCCGAAGCCGTCCGGGTAGAGGAAGCGCTCGGACAGCAGCGAGAACAGCGGGTGCACCGGCCGGATCAGGTAGCGGAAGAACTCGCCGTTCTGTACGAGCTTGCGGGCCAGGATCCACAGCTGGTCGGTGAACATCCGGTCCAGGCCACGCGGCAGAAGCGAGAACCCGAGCAGGAACAGCACCTGGTCGTAGTGCCAGCCGGCGATCTCCGGGACCTGCCGGAAGACCATGCCGATCACCGCGACCTGGCAGACCACCCGCAGCAGCAGGCCGCCGGCGCCGAGCAGGAAGTCCATCCGGTACTCCGTCAGCCGGTGCACGCTGACGGCGCTCAGCTGCCAGGTCAGCCGGACGTAGCGGACCGTGGTGGAAACGGGCCTCATCCGCCGAGCACCTCCACCCGGCGCACCGCCCCGCGCCAGGCGAGCGCGGCCAGGCCGCTCAGCGCCGCGGCCCACGCCAGTTGCACGCCAAGGATCGCGGCGGCACCCAGCGGCCCGTGGTAGCGGCCGAGGAGCAGCCGCAGCGGCCCGTCGACCATGCCCTGGAAGGGCAGCGCCCGCGCGACCGCGGCCAGCGGGCCCGGCATCAGCGCCAGCGGCACGACCTGCCCGGCGAAGAACGCCACCACGCTGTCCTTGACCACGCGGACTCCCCAGATGTTGGTGGTGACGAAACCGGCGAGGCCGACCAGTAGGTTCACCCCGAAGCCGATCACCAGGGACAGGACGGCGGAGCAACCGAAGAGCAGCACGCCCTCCGGGCTGGGAGCGGAGAGCGGCAGCGACAGGGCGTACAGCACCACCACGGGGACGGCGACCAGCGTGGCGTTGGTCAGCGACACCGGCAGGCCGGCTGCGAAGCGGGCCAACGGATAGCTGACCGGACGCAGCAGCGAGACGGCGATGTCGCCGCGCTGGACCTCCCCGGCGACCTCCTCGTCCACCCGGTTGGACTGGAACAGCGCCAGCACCTGGGCGAGCAGAACGTACGTGGTGAGCCGCGGCAGGTCGTAGCCGCCGGGCAGGCCCCCGCCGGCGTACACCGCGCGCCAGAGGGCGACCTGCACGCCTACGGCGGTGGTCGCGGTCAGAGCGTTGATCAGGAACATCGACCGGTACCGGAGCAGGCTCTGCAGGCTGCCGACGGCGAACGGCGCGTACCGGCGCAGGGTGGCGGCCGTCATACCGGCACCTCCCGCGTCCCCGCCCGGCGGGCGTAGATCCGGCGGAGCACCGTCTCCAGGTCCGGTTCCGGGGCGACGCAGTCGGTGAGGTCGAAGTGCTCCAGCAGGAAGCCCATCACCTGCCGGACGGACCAGCGGCGGGCCGGGTACTCGACCTTGATCCGCCCGCCGTCGATCCGGCCGGCCGACGCGCCGTCGAGCCGGTCCTCCACCAGGGCGACGGCCTGTTCCGGAGTGGGCCCGTCCCGGTACTCGAAGACCACCGCCCGGGTGTCGGCCGTGCGCAGCAGTTCGTGCATGGTGCCCTGGTGCACCACCTCGCCGTGGTTGACCACCAGCACCTGGTCGCAGATGGCGGTGATGTCGCCGATGTCGTGGCTGGTGAGCAGGACGGTGGTGCCGAGTTCCGCGTTGACCTGGTTGACCAGTTCCCGGACGGCTTCTTTGAGCACCAGGTCGAGGCCGACGGTGGGCTCGTCCAGGAACACCACCGCCGGGTCGTGCAGCAGGCTCGCGGCCACCTCGGCGCGCATCCGCTGCCCCAGGCTCAACTGCCGTACCGGCGTGGAGCCGAGCGCGTCGAGATCGAGCAGTTGGCGGTACCGCGCCATGTTGCGCCGGTACACCGGATCGGGGATCTCGTGGATCCGGCGCAGGATCCGGAAGGAGTCCGGAACGGGCAGATCCCACCAGAGCTGGCTGCGCTGGCCGAACACCACACCGATGCCGGCCGCGGTGCGCCGCCGCTCCCGGTACGGCTCCAGGCCGTTCACCAGGCAACGCCCCGAGGTCGGACGCATGATTCCGGTCAGCATCTTGATGGTGGTGGACTTCCCCGCGCCGTTGGCTCCGATGTACGCGGCCTTGACTCCGGCCGGAAGCTCGAAGGAGACCCCGGCCACCGCGCGCACCACGCGGTACTCCCGGCTGAACAGCGTGCCGAGGCTGCCGAGCAGTCCGGGCCTGCGCTCGAGGACCTTGAACTCCTTGACCAGGTTCTCCGCGACGATCACCGGGCGGCCTCCACGGCGCGTTCCAGCGCGCGGGCGAGCAGGGCGATGCCCTCCTCCAGCAGCGCGGGCTCGATGGTGAACGGCGGGGCGAGCCGGATGATGTGCCCGCCTATCGAGGCCCGCAGGCCCAGGTCGAGGGCCGCGAGGTAGACCGCGCGGGCGATCTCGGGCGCCGGCTCGCGGGTGGCCCGGTCGCGGACGAACTCCAGCCCGTGCAGCAGGCCGATGCCCCGCACCTCGCCCAACACCTCGAAGCGGGAGTGGAGTTCGGCCAGCCGGTCGTCCAGCAGCGCGCCCAGGACACGCACTTGTCCGATCAGCCTGTCCCGGGCCACCACTTCCAGCGTCGCCTTCGCCGCGGCGATGCCCAGCGGGTTGTTGGAGTAGGTGGACGCGGTCGAGCCGGCCCTGGCCGCGTCGGGGTGGCGCAGCACCGCGGAGCGGCCGGCCAGGGCGGCGAACGGGAAGCCGGAGGCGAGGCCCTTGGAGAGGGTCACCAGGTCCGGCTCGATGCCGAGCCGGTCGCTGGCCAGGAAGGTCCCCGTCCGTCCGCCGCCCGTGAGCACCTCGTCGGCGACCAGCAGGACGCCGTTCTCCCGGCAGCTCTCGGCGATCTGCTCCCAGTACCCGGGGGGTGGAACGATGACGCCGGCCGCGCCCAGCACAGGCTCGAAGACCAGCGCCGACACATTGGGCTTCTCGGCGATGTGCCGCCGTACCAGCGTCGCGCAGCGAACGCCGCAGGAGGGGTACTCCAGGCCGAGCGGGCAGCGGTAGCAGTACGGCGAGTAGCCGAGGATGCTGTTTCCGGCGAGGGACTGGTGCCCGATGTCCCAGTGGACCAGCATCCGGGCACCCTGGGTCTTGCCGTGGAAGCCGTGGCGCAGCGCCCCGATCCGGTTGCGTCCCGGCTCGGCGACGGCCTGGACGGCACGCAGGGCGGCCTCGACGACCTCGGCGCCGGTGGAGAAGAACGCGTAGGTGTCGAGCTCCTCGGGCAGCAGCCGGGCGAGCAGTTCGCAGAGTTCGGCGCGGTCGGCGGTGGCGGAGTCGTGGACGTTCCACAGCCGGGCGGCCTGCTCGGTGAGTGCGCCGACCACCTCGGGGTGGCAGTGGCCGAGGGACTGGGTGAGGGTGCCGGCCGCGAGGTCGATGTACTGGTTGCCGTCCAGGTCGGTGAGCACCGCGCCGCGTCCTTCCACGAAGACCCGGCGGCCCAGCGCGGACTCCTCCGAGGCACCCGGAGCCAGGTGGGCGGCCTCGCGGGCCAGCCAGTCCAGCTGGCGGGGGCCGGTCACCGGTCGCCGTCCAGCGGTCCGATCTCGAAGACCAGCAGCTGGAGATCGGCTTCGGTGTCGTTGGCGAGACCGTGCTCACCGTACGGCCGGTTGGGTATCACGTCGCCGGCGCGAACCTCGAACTCCGAACCGTCCAGGGTCATCCGGCCGCGGCCGGAGAGGATCACATAGGTCTCCCGGTCGTCGGCGTGGCGGTGCAGGCCGATGGAGGTGTGCGGGGGCAGTACCACCAGGTCGATGAAGGCGATGGGAGCCGGTGCGTCGTCCGCACGGTAGACCCGGTGGGCGAGGATCGTGCCGGCGCCGCCGTGGTCGCCGGTGATCGATTGGAGCAAGTCCTCGTTCAGGTTGGTGATCTGACGGTTCGTCATATCGCGAGCCGGTGTCGGTTCGGCGGTACTCATCTCGGTGCGGCTCCTGTCGAGGCGTGGTGCGGGCGTGGGCGGCAGTCGGCGAACGGCACTGATCAGCCGGCCACGGCGAGCGCGCTGGGGAAACCGGCCAGCACGTCCAGCGCCTGCTCGAGTGCCACGGCCGGAACGTCCGCCAGGTCGTCGAGGAAGACGGCCGAGCCGATCCCGCTGGGCACCACCAAGTGCAGCTTGCGGCCACGCCGCTCCCACGAGGCTCGCAGTGCGCGCTGCATCAGTTCGGGCGTGCAGGTCCGCGGATCGTGGACCGGGAGACCGAGGCCGACGATGAGCCGGGTGATCCGGTCGGCGTCCTCGGGGCCGATCAGGCCGAGCACCTGGGCGAGTTGACTGGAGATGGCCATGTCGATGGCCACCGACTCCCCGTGCGCGATCCGGTAGTCACTGGCCGTCTCGATCACCGGGCCGAAGGTGTGGCCGAAGTCGACCAGGCGGGCCAGGTCGTGCTCACGGAGGTTCGGACAGAGCTCGTCCAGCATCAGCGCCATCGCGGTGCGCAGCACATAGTCCTCCAGCCCGCGCTCGCCGCCCGCGACGGCGGGCAGCCAGGACGGCGCGGGGCAGGGTCGCCGGAACACCTCGGGGCACTCCTCCAGTACACGGAAGAGCCGCGCGTCCTTGATGATCGCCATCTTGGCGATCTCGCCCAGGCCGCACCTGACCTGACGATCAGGCAGGGTGCGGAGAAGGGCCGGGTCGTTGATCGAGGCGTGGGCGGGGTGGTACGCCCCGAGCATGTTCTTCGTACCGAGGGCGTTGACGCCGGTCTTGATGCCGACACCGACGTCGACCTGGCCGACCAGGGTGGTGTTGACCTTGATGTAGCGCACACCCCGGCAGTAGATCGCCGCCGCGAACCCCACCAGATCACAGGTGACCCCGCCGCCCACGGCCAGCATCACACCGTGCCGGTCCAGCCCGGCGGACTTGGCGTGGGCGCAGATCTCCTCCACCGAGGCCATCGTCTTGCGCCCCTCACCGCCTCCGATCACCACGATGCTCCAACTTCCCGGCGCCAGCCGGGAAGCGAGGTAGTGGCGCAGCTGCTGCCCGAACAGCCGGTGGACGGTAGGGCCGAGGAACGCGATCACCCGACGGCCCGCGCAGTACTCGGCCAGCAGCGGGTTGTCCGGCCCGAACACTCCGTCCGTGATGTCGACCCGGTACGAAGTCCGCTCCGGTGCAACGAGCGTGAAACCCGCGCCGTCGCTGCGGACTCCGGGTTCAGCAACTGCTGTCTGCACCGCCACGACCCCTCGGCTCAGTCGGCATCCAGATCGGACTGCCCGTCAAATGGAGGAACACGAGAGGTGATTCAAACAGGTGACCGACAGTCAGGCAAGGATCTTCGGAAAGGTTCAGCAAGAACTTGCGATCTTGCACCCCTCGAGCCCTTGGTGCACGATCTCGACGCCGGCCCCGGACCGAGACTCCGGCCGGCGCAGGTCCCACCAGCCCTCCATACGGGCCTCCCCCGGGTTCCCGCGGCACACCACGGCGAGGGAGCCCGTCCGAAGCTCGAGAGATCGGACCGGCGCCCGGCGAACGCGAACGACGGCCCCTCCCGGCGACCCCATAATCTTGGAAACCGCGCCTGTCACGCCCCCGGGGTCGACAGACCGGCAGACCGTCACGAACCGGACGTCACTCGACCACGCCGAAGCCCTGGCGGGAGGACCGGGCCATCGCCGTGCCTCCAACCGATTTGGACCTGAATAGGACAGGCCACCCGGATGGCCGAAACAGGAAGGCGAATGACCCTGCGGATCGCAGCCCGGCGGCACTAGCATCAGCCTTTGGACAATCTCGGGAATTTGCGAGGTGCAGCCGTGCGAACTGGCAGAATTCACTACGTCACATATTTTGACTTCACGCACTGCAATCTTGCGGTCGCGTCGATGATATCCCTACTGCGGACCCAGAGATTCGACCGAGTCACCATGATCGTCCCGGAGTACGACCCGGACGATCCACGCGCCGGGGTCTTCTCCCGGATGGTCGGCGAGATCGTCGGGATGGATCCCAGGTTCGCGACGGTCCCGGCCTCCCGGATCGTGGCCGAGTGCGCGGACCCGACCGTCCAGCAACTGCTCGATCAGTCGCGGTCAACCCTGCTGAGCCCGGCACACGCTTCCGTCGACGCCCTCAGGGCCTGCCTCCACCCCTGGTTCCGGGAACCGGTCGTCTGGTTCGACGTCGACATGCTGTTCACCGGGGACGTCTCCGACGTCTTCGGCCTCGTCTCCCACGTGCGCGTCGCCGCCGCTCCCGACCTGATCAGCACGCTGGGGGACCGCCGCGGCTCCGAGATCTACGGCCGCTTCACCACATTCGTGAACGACCGGGAACCCGGGGCGATGCGGTCGGCGGTCGCCCGGAATATCGGCTTCATGGTCCTCGCCGGCGACACCCGCGAGGAATTCTCAGCCGGATTCCGGCTGGCACTGGACTTCCTGGATGAGGAGCGCGACCCGATCGCATCGTTCTCGGTTGGCCAGCTCGCCTGGAATTACGTGATGGAGAAGGTGCGGTCGGCCACCTTGGAGCAGGATTACAACATGCCGTCCGCCTGCTTTCCGGTCTCCTGGGATTCCGGCCCGGAAGGCACGGGCGAGGCCCAGGTCCGCGTCAGGCACTACGTGGGGGTGGAGCAGAAGAAGCGGATGACGCTGGACTTCGCCCTGGAGTTCGCCGATGCCGGGCGTGGCCGCCGGACGCCGGACGCTCAGCCCGTACCCACCGGTCGATAGCTTCCCGGTCCACCAGGGCCCCGCTGCGGGCGGAGGCGCAGGCCGCGAGGACCCCGGTCCGGCAGACCTCGGATGCGGCCGGCGGTACCGGAGTACCGGCGTTGCCCGCCCGCGGAGGTGGCGCCCTTCCTGACCGAGCCGGTGCCGTCGGCGATCAGGACTCCGTCGCCCTCGCCGAGGCGTTCGGCGACGTAGTCCTGAAGCTCGTCGCGGATCTCGCCCGCGCCCCAGCGGGCACCGGCGAGCAGGTGCCGGAGCCCGTCAGAGGTGGCGTGGCCGGCGTATTCGGCCGGCCGCCGGCCGTTCTTGCGGCAGACCGGGCCGAGCAGGCCGCGGACATGGCGCGCATCCGGCGCCCCCGCCCGGCGCAACAGGCAAGCCTCTTCAGATCCATGACACCTCGTCATCGGACCACCGGGTTCCACCGCCGACGCCACGGTCACCGCGTGGCGCGGGGAGGCATGGCCAGGCTTCCTGTTTCGGCCACGAAGCAGCCTGCCCCGCGACGGCCACTCAGCGGTTCGCGCCACTTGGGCCGATTAATCCAGCCGTTACCCATTTGCAACCCCTTGCAATACCTTTCAGCAAGCGGCAAGACTGTCCACTGAGACGGAAGTGGCGGACTGGGGATACGCATGAGTGAGCTTCTGGGTTTGGATCCGATCGCGGACGAGGTCTACCGGGCGATCCTTGCCCGACCCCACGATGATCTTGAACTCATCCTCAAGGAAACGAAGTTGACTCAAAATCAGCTGGCGACGGCGCTCGAGCAACTGGTTCGGATACGACTGCTCCGCCCGGCCCGGGACCGCCCCGCGGGAGTCCGGCCGCTCCCGCCGGAGGCCGCAGTCGGCTCTCTCCTGCTGGCCCGCGAGGCGGAACTGGCCACCCAGCAACACCGGCTGGCGCTGGAACGAGCCGCTGCGGCCAAGCTGATAGCCGAATACGCCATCCTCAGCCCGCGCGTGGACCAGCCGGCGGTCGAGCAGCTCAGCGGGCTCGACCAGGTGCGGGATTTCCTCTCCGATCTCTCCCGCGACGCCCAGGAGGAGGTCCTGACCTTCGCACCCCAGGGGGCTCATCTGCCGGAGAGTATCGCGGCGGCCCGGCCACTGGACGAGCAACTGCGGGACCGCGGGGTCAAGGTCCGCACGATCTACCTCGACAGTGCGCGCAACAATCCGGCCACCTCCGACTATCTGACCTGGCTCACCGAGATCGGGAACGACGTCCGCACCGTCGCCGCGCTCCCGGTGCGGATGGTGATCTTCGACCGCCGGGTCGCGCTGGTCCCCACGGAGAGTGCGGACAGTTCGCGCGGAGCGGTCGTCCTGCGGGCCGAGGGCGCACTGGCCGCGCTCCACGCGCTGTTCGAAGCCTTCTGGTCCACAGCGACCGAGTTCGCCCGCCGTCCCGTGCAGGACCACCGAGGTCTCACCCCCCAGGAGTCCGCCGCTCTCCGCCTGCTGGGCGAGGGCATGACGGACGACGCGATCGCCAAGCGGCTGGGCGTCAGCCCGCGCACCGCCCGGCGGATCGCCGCGGACCTGATGCTGGGCCTGGAAGCCACCAGTCGCTTCCAGGCCGGCCTGCACGCGGCTCACCGGGGCTGGCTGCCTGGCCCCACGAGCCTGGGTGGTGGTACAACGCCGGGGTTGAAGGACTCGTGAACATAGATGAGCCCCCCGCTGCTGTCGTGGATGAGGTACGCCTTGAACGCACAGGCCGCGGGAGTCGACGCCCCATCGGGCAGCCACGTCCCGGTACCACTGCCGACCAGCTCCCTGAACTGCGGGACACGATCGCCCCGCAGCCGGATTCCGATCGGAACGGCGAGGTCGGGTGCCCCGTGCGTACGGACGGCGGCAGGGTCGAGCACCACGTGGTTGATGCTGACCACCCGTCGCTCCGGGGTCAGCAGGCGAGAGCGCCGCTCGACCACGATCGCACCGTCGTCGGTGAGTCCGAGTACCGCGCGGATGGCGGGCGGCAACCCGGCAGCCCGGGTCTCGCCCTGTGCATCGACCTGCACCGCCAGCGGCTGTCCGGTGATCGCCTGCAGCAACCGGGTGGTGGATCCGTCCGAGGCCAGCAGCATCCTCGTCACCGAGCCGTCCGTCGCCGGCGGCCTCGATCCGATCATCTCCGTTGTCTCGAGCATCTTCTGACTTTCAGTCATCGAGCGACCTCGCCGACATGGACGAGTTGATGGCCCCAGCGGTCCAGGCCGAACGGCTGCTCGTCCATACCGTGCGCGGCGAGGGCCGTACGGACTGTGGGCTGCGCGGCCGTGGGCACGTGCAGCAGTAGGAATCCCCCGCCGCCCGCGCCGATCAGCTTTCCCCCGGTGGCCCCGGCGGCGAGGGCGTCGCGGTACGCGCGGTCGACCGCCGGGAGGGTCACTCCGGAGCCGAGAGTCTGCTTGATCTCCCAGTGGCGCCCCAGCGCCGCCCCCAGCAGACCCGTGTCGCCCGTGCTCAGTGCGTCCCCGACGACCGCGGTGAGTTCCTTGATCTCGTGCAGCCGGTTCTCCACCTCCCGGTCCCCCACCCGGACGCTGTCGCCCTGGGACGCCAGGACGGCCCCGGCGTCCCGGGTGATGCCCGTGAAGAACAGCAGCAGCTCCTCGTCGAGGTGGCGGACGACCGCGGGGTCCGGTTCGATGCGCTCCGCCCCGACCGTACCGTCCCGCTCGAACCGCAGTCGGCGGAACCCGCCGAGCGCGGCGAGGTAGTGGTCCTGCTTTCCCACCGGCCGATGCAGTGCCTCGATCTCGATCGCGGCGGCTGCTTCGGCCAGTTCGGTTCCCCGCAACCCGCCTTGCCGCCCCGTCGGACCGCTGGTCAGCCCGCCGATCAGGGCGACACAGAAGGCCGCCGAACTGCCCATGCCCGTCCCGCCCGGCACGTCACCGAACGAGGCGAGCTGGATTCGACCACCGTCCCAGTGCCTTCCCAGAGCCGCCCGCGCGAACGGGTTCGACAGCCCGTCAGCGGACGGGACGGCGGCGCAGGAGTCCAGGCAGGCGCGGACCTCCGTGCCCGCACCGCCGGGCCGGCCGACGACCGTCACCCGTAGGTTCGTGCTCACCCCGACGACGGTGCCGCCGAACCTGCGCGCGTACACCGGCAGGTCGGTCCCGCCCCCCGCCAGGGAGATTCGGAGGGGTGCACTGCTGATCCACAAGGTTCTCTCCGTTCTTCGAGTCCGGCTCATTCGAGTCCGGCTGATGTCCGGACCGCGCGAAGCTCCTCGGCGGCCCGCTCCGGGTCCACCTCGCTCACAAAGACGCCGGCACCGAGCTCGCCCGCCGCCAGCCGTTTCGGTCCGCCGGTACCCGCGCGGTCCGTGAAGATCTGCAGATGGAGGTGGAAGACCTCGCGGTCCTCCGTGACCGGCGCCTGGATCCAGAGCGCCATGTACGGCAACGGCCCGCCCGGGAGTCCGGCCAGCCGACGCAGGACCGAGCCGTAGAGCTGCGCCAGCTCCGCCCGCTCGGCCGGGGTCAGGGCGGCCAGATCCGGCAGGTGGCGCCGAGGGTAGAGGTGGATCTCGTAGGGCCACCGCGCGGCGTACGGCACGAACGCCGTCCAGTGATCGCCGCGCTCCACCACCCGCGAGCCGGCGGCCTCCTGCCGCTGCACCTCGCAGAAGAGGCAGCCGGCACCCCGGGCCGCCGAGTGGCGGGCCGCGTCCCGCATCCGGGCGATCCGCGGCGGCACGAACGGGTAGGCGTAAACCTGGCCGTGCGCGTGGGAGACGGTGGCCCCGACCTCGGCTCCGTGGTTCTCGAAACAGAAGACGTACTGCACGCCCGGCATCGCGCCCAGCTCGGCCGTCCGGTCCGCCAGCGCCTCGATCACGGTGACCAGCCGAGCAGCCGGAAGCAGCGCCGGGGTGACGTCGTGCTCGCTGCTGTAGCTGATCACCTCACAACGGCCGGCCGCCGCTGCGGATCTGGGCAGCGGTCCGACCGGAGCGAAGTCCGCCGTCCAGGGCCCGGAAAGGGCCGGGAAGCGGTTCTCGAAGACCGCGACGTCGTACCGGGCGGCCGGAATCTCCGTCAGGTCGTCGCCACGCGTGGGGCAGAGTGGGCAGAGCGCCCCGGTCGCCGCCGCCCGCCGACGGCGGTGCGGGGCGACGATCACCCACTCCTCCATCAGCGGATCCCAGCGCAGCTCCGAGCGGTCGGGAGTCCAGTGCCCCGCGCTCGGCCCGTCCGAGGGGTCGGCCAGGATCGGGGCCTCGCCGTAGTAGTAGATCTCCCGCCCGTCCGGGAGCCGGTCGCTGCTCCGGGTGGCGGTCATGACGGCCCTCCCCCCGGAGCCGCCGTCCGGGCCAGCTCCATCAGCTCCGCCTGCCGGGGCTTTCCGGTCGGTGTGCGCGGGATCTCCGCCAGCACGATGAAGCGGCGCGGCAGTTGGTGGGGAGCGAGCGACCTTGCGCAGTGCTCGAAGAGTCCGGCCTCGGAGAGTGAACCGGATGAGGCCCGCGACGCCGTCACGAACGCCGCGATCCACTGGTCACCGCCGGCCGCGTCCACGCCGATCACGGCCGCCTCCCCGACACCGTCCGCGCGGCGGATCACCGCTTCGATCTCGTAAGGGTCCGCCTTCCGGCCGTGCACGTTGATCACGTCGGTGACCCGGCCGGTCAGGTGGAGCCGCCCCTGCCCGTCGAGCCAGCCGAGGTCGCCGGTCAGTACCCCGTCACGGGTGAACGGGTCCACCGGAAGGGAGAGTTGGGCGGCCCCGACGTACCCGGAGGCCGCGTGGTCACTGCGCACGACCACAGCCGCCGGGGCATCGGCGGTACCGGCGGTCACCGTCACGCCCGGGTACGGGGCGCCGACGCATCGCGCGTCCGGGGAGGCGTCCAGATCGATCGAGACCGCCCCGCACTCCGAGGAGCCGTACTGCTGCGAGATCGCCCTGCCCCAGGACGCCGCGAACCGAGCGGCCGTCTCGGCCGCCAGCGGGGCGCCGGCGCTGACGCACAACCGTGGCGGTTCCACAGCCGACGGGGCGGGCGCGCCCGCGGCCCACAAGTCGTACAGGGCGGGGACCGCCACCACCGCCTCGGGCGACCACTGGGCCAGACAGGCGCCGAACTGACGCCAGGTCAGCGGCCGGGAGACCACCGCACTGGCTCCGGCCGCCAGCACGGCAAGGCCGCCCATGACGAAGCCGTACGCGTGCGGCAACGGAGCCGCGCACAGTACACGCACGCCGGGCCGGTAACCGACCCTCCGCAGGACAGCCGCGACTTCCGCCGCCAGCGCCCGCGCCTCGTGGATCGCGGCCTTGCGCACTCCGGAGGTCCCCGAGGTGTGGAAGTGCACACCGGGCCGCGCGTCCCGGACCGGATCTGCCACCGCCAGCATCCGCAGCTCACCGGTCGCGCCGGCGGGACTGTCCGCCACCAGGGCGACCGCCCGTTCGTGGCTCGCGATCCCCTCGGCCTCGGACGCCGGCAGGTCGGGCTGTGTGAGGTAGACGGCGTGACCGCGCCGCAGGGCGGCCATGCTCCAGGCCAGCAGCCCCGCAGGATCGGACACGCTCACCCCGACGACCATTCCCGGAGCGATCCGGTCGGCCAGCAGCACCGAACGCTCGGCGACCATCTGGCGCAGGGCACGGTAGGACACGACCCGTCGTCCGGGGACGATGACGGCCGGCTGCTCGGAGTCGGGAAGGCCGTCGATGAGGCTGTCGAGGTCCACGACGCGGTCGTGGGCTGAGTCGGCGGCCATGTCAGCGCACACCTCCCTGCTGGACGGATCCGGTGGACCTGGTACGCCCGGCGGACGCCAGGATGTGCCGGAGTGCCTCGGCCGTCGTCGGTGCGACGACGTCGGGTTCGGCCGTGCTGCCGGTGGGCGGCAGCGAGCCGCCGACCAGCGCGGTACGGCAGCCGGCCCGCCGGCCCGCCTCGACATCGCCGAGGACGTCCCCGACCATCCAGGAGGCCCGGAGATCGATGCGGAGATCCGCCGCCGCTGCGGTCAGCATGCCGGGTTCGGGTTTGCGACAGCCGCACCGGACCGCCAACTGCCCGACGACGCCGTCCGGATGGTGCGGGCAGTGGTAGATCCCGTCCAGCCGCACCCCGGACTCGGCCAGTCGGTCGCGCAGGTGGTCGTGCATCGCCGCCAGGTCGGCCTGGCCGAAGTAACCACGGGCCAGGCCGGACTGGTTTGTGACCACCACGAGCAGGCGGCCCTGGGCCTGCAGCGCCCGCAGCAGCGTCGGCACCCCCGGCTGGAGGACCAGGTCCGCCGGCCGGCTCGGATAGTGCCGGGGCAGTGTCAGGGTTCCGTCGCGGTCCAGGAACACCGCCGGGCGGCCGCTCACCGGGTCCCGGCCACTGTGCCCGCCAAGACCGGCTGAGCTCGCCCTCGCACCACCGAGCGCAGGTGTCTGGTGATGACGTGCACCAGCATCATATGGATGTCCTCCTCGCGCTCGATGCTCCCGCCGGGAACGGCGATGAAGGCGTCGCAGAGCTCCCTGGCAGCCCCACCCGGCGAGCCGAGCAGCCCGACGGTGACCGCCCCCGACTCGCGCGCGAACCGCAGGGCGCGCAGCACGTTCGGCGAGTTGCCGCTGGTGCTGATGCCCACCACGACGTCCCCGGGCTCCAGCAGGCCCGCCAACTGGCCGCTGAACACGGTCTCGTAGCCCTCGTCGTTGGCCCAGGCGGTCAGCGCCGGCACGTGGTCGACCAGGGACACCGCCCGGACCGGCGGCGCGCCCGGGAATCTGGTGTTCTTCACGATGTCGACGGCCATGTGGGACGCGGTGGCCGCGCTGCCGCCGTTGCCGCAGACGAAGATGGTCCGGCGGGCGCGGTAGGCCTGTTCCAGCAGGCCCAGTACCGGAAGCAGCGCCGGGACCGGGAGGTCGGCGAGCGCGAGGCGGAGCGCCTCGACGTACCCCCGGGCAGCGGCCGCCGGGTCCGGGTCGGTGAGGTCCGGTCCCGTGGGGGCCGGTGCGGGGACAGTGGTCATGACGTCCTGGCCGATGTGCTCTGGCGGACCGTGCCGAGGCTCCGCATGCGGAGGTCGGCCTCGGCGGTCCCGTCGATGAAGTCGGGCTGGGCGACCGCCCAGTCGAGGTACTCCTGGATGACATCCCGGAGCGGCACCTCGGGGCGCCAGCCGAGTTGCTCCAAGCGGCCGATCGCGGAGAGGACGTGCCGGGTGTCGCCCGCCCGGTAGGCCCCGGGCACCTCGGGCGTCACCTCGACCCCGGCGCACTCACCGACCAACCGGGCGTAGTCGAGAATGCTCACCCGGCGGCCGCCTCCGACGTTGAGGGCCTGGCCCACCGCGCGCTCGTCCTCGAGCACCAACCGGTTGGCCCGGACCACGTCGTGAACGGAGACGTAGTCGCGAAGCTGGCTGCCGTCCTCGTAACAGACCGGCGGCTGCCCGTTGAGGACCCGCTGGGCGAAGATCCGTAGGATGCCGGAGTAGGCGTTCCGGAAGGACTGCCGGCTGCCCTGGACGATCGAGTAGCGCAGCGCAACGGTGGGAATGCCGTACCGCTCGCCGAGTGCGAGGGCGGCCAACTCCTGCCCGTACTTGGAGATGGCGTAGGAGTTGTGCGGGCTGACCTCGCTCTCGTCGGTCCAGTCCGGCACCGGCACGGCTCCGCACCGTGGACATCGCAGCTCCCAGTCACCGCGGTCGAGCCGCTCCACGGACCGCGCGCGCAAACGCAGCACCTCGTCCCCGCCGCAGTCCAGGCAGCGGTAGGCACCCTCCCCGTACACCGCCTGGCTGGAGGCCACCACCACCCGCTGCGGCCGCTGGCCGCGTGCCACCAGGACCTCGTAGAGCAGCGCGGTGGACGCGGTGTTGGTGGTGAAGAAGGTGGAGAAGTCGGGCAGGTAGTCCTGATAGGCCGCCAGATGGTAGACCGCGTCGACGCCATCCAGAGCCGTCTCCCACGCGGAGCGGTCCCGGACATCGCCGTCGATCCACTCCACGCCACGGGCCAGGAGGTGCTCCGGGAACCGTCGGTCGGCGTGGACCGGAGGCAGCAGCGCGTCAAGCACTCTGACCTGATGGCCCTCGTCGAGGAGGCGGTCTGCGGTGTGGGAGCCGATGAATCCGGCCCCACCGGTGATCAGTACCCTCATGTCGAATCCCTCGGGTCTCGGGTGAACAGCTCGCCCAGTCGCTCGGCCACGCACAGTGCGAGCAGATGGGTGTTGGCACGCAACGGAGTCGGCATGACGCTGGTGTCACCGACGTGGAGGCCCTCGACTCCGTGGACTTCGCATCGCTCGTCCACGACGTCGCCCCGGTCGGGGTCGGGCCCCATCGGGCAGCCGCCGTGCAGGTGGTGGGCGGTCACTGCGGATCCGGCCACGTCCTGCACGCCGACCGTGTAGGGGGAGGCGGAGCCCCCCGCCACCGGCAGTGCGCGCGGCAACAGGGTGTCCGAGCGGCCACCGTGCCCGGCGACACTCACCAGGCGGGGCGCGTGGGCGCCCAGCCGTAGCAGAGCGGTGGTGCGCAGCACCCGGTGCCCGAAGGTGACGGCTCGGTGGAGATCCGCCAGGTCCGCTGCGGGGTAGTCGAACTCGATCAGCGGGTTTCCGTCCGGGCCGCGCGGGTCGAGCCGGATCCGGCCGGTCCCGCGTGGTGCCGACAACGAGGCCACCAGGACTCCGCGTTGCAGGGCGGCCGGCGCCGGGAGCAGCCGGAAGTCGTGGTACATCTCCAGGACGAGGTCGGGCAGTCCGTCGCCGTCCTCGGCGGTGTGCCGCATCATCACCTGGAACCAGAGTGGGTCCGGCCGGCCGTGGCCCGAACGGAGGCCGAAGCTGGTCCAGACCGCCGGGTGGTCTCGCAGCCTGGTGCCGACACCGGGAAGCGGCACCAGGACCGGAAGCCCGGCCGCCCGAAGCTCGGCGGGCTCCCCGACGCCGGATCGCAGCAGAAGCATGGCGGAGGCCACCGCCCCGGCGGTGAGCACCACGTGCCGGGCCAGGTGCCGCTCGCACCCTCGTTCGGCGCTGACCGTCTCCACGCCCTCGACCCGCCCACCGCGCAGCAGCAGCCGGGTGGCCCTCGTGCCGGCGAGCAGGGTCAGGCCCGGTCGGGCGCGTGCCGGGTCGAGGTACGCGCGCCGGGCGGTCTCCTTCACGGTCCCCCTGCGGGCCTGGGGGACGAGGCCGACGCCGGTTGCGGTCTGGGCGTTGAGATCGGGGCAGTACGGCACGCCGAGTTCGCCGCAGCCGTCGAGGAACGCCTCGTGCAGCGGCTGCCGTTCAACGGCCAGGCTGCGCCGGATGCCCAGTACGCCGGTCGACCCGGTGTCCCGGTCCGCCTCGACCCGGGCGAGGACGGGCAGCAGCCGCCGGTGGCTCCAGGATGCCCCGGCCCGCTCCGCCCAGCGGTCGTAGTCGGCGGGCAGGCCGCGCAGCGCGACCCCGCCCTGGAGCAGGGAGGTCCCGCCTACCGCCCTGATTCTCGGGAGCGGAAACTCGGTCCGCCAGCCGGGCACCCGGGCCGTCAGCCGCCAGTCCGCTCCGGGCGGTAACCTGCCCGGTTCCGCCATCGCCCGTGCCAGCTCGGCGTCGTCCGGCCCGGCCTCGATCAGCAGCACCGTCCGGTCGCCCGCCGCGCTCAGCCGGGCGGCCAGCGCACAGCCGGCCGCACCGCCTCCCACCACGATGGTGTCGTGGTGGGAGGCCGGTGCCGGGTTCGCCGTGCTCATCGGGTACCGCCCGTCGGCCAGCCGTCAATCCCGCGCAGGACCTCGGCGCTGAGGCGGGCGTTCTCCCGCAGCGTCCGGGTGACCCTGGTGTCGCGGTCGTACTTCATCTCGACCGCGCAGGCTCCGAGCGCGGGCAGGTCGCTCAGGGCCTTCGCGACGGCGGGCAGGTCGAGAACCCCCTCGCCGACGCTCTCGCACCAGCGGCCGTCCGGTGCGACGTCCCGAACGTGCAGGGTGCGCACCACCGGCCCGAACCGCCGCAGCAGGTCCACCGGGTCCTCCCCGGCCCGCACCACGCAGCCGAGATCCAGGCAGAGCCGCACGGGTGCGCCGAGGGACCGTTCGACGGTCTCCTCGGCCAAACGCGCGCCGCCCTGCAGCGCGGTCTCGTGCGGGTGCCAGCAGACCGCCAGGCCGTGCGGTTCCAGGCGTCGCGCGAGTTCGACGAGGACTCGCGCGATCGCGACGGGCGCGCCGTCGTAACCGGCGGGGTAGCGACGGCGCTCGGCGGCCGGGGGAACGGTCACCACGTTGAGGAACCGGTAGCCGAGCGGCACGGCCTGGACCGCCTGTTCGACCAGTAGACCGAGGGCCTCGTCCGGGATGCCGGTGCTGACCTGGACGAACAGGCAGTCCAGGCCCAGCTCCCACCCTTCGAGGCTGCGCCGGGCAGCGGCGGCGGCCTGCGGCGAACCGCCGACCCAGCTCAGGCTCGCCTCCAGTCCGTCGTAACCGCCGTGAACCGCGTCCGCGATGCCCCGTAGCAGGATGCCGGGGATACCGTCCTCCGCGGTGCGCCCGTCGGCGGGCCGCCACGCGTACGCGTGCGGCGTCATCCGCCACAGCAGCGTCGGCGGTGTGGTGGCACTCATCGCGACCGCATCCCGGCCACTCGGAGCAGCGCGGTCCGGGACACCGGAATGGTGACGCCGGTGATGTCCCGCGCCTCGTCACTCGCCAGGAAGAGCACCGTGGTGGCGATCTCCTCCGGCCGCTGCCAGCGTTCGGCGACCGCGTCCGGGACCGGGGTGTCCTCGGCGGCACCGGTCTCCTGCTGCCAGGTACGGGTCGTCATACCGGTCAGCACCTGCCCGGGCGAGACGCAGTTGGTCCGGATGTTGGCGCCGTGGAACCAATCGTTGGAGAGCTGCTTCGCGAGCACCGGCATGGCCGCCTTGGCGGCGGTGTACGCGAACCGGCCGGCGCACCCGATGTGCGCACAGTTGGACCCGCTCAGGACGATGGAGCCGCCGCCGCGCGCCCGCATCGCCGGGACGGCGTACTTGCAGGTGAGGAACGTCCCCTTGAGCAGGGTGTCGATCTGGACGTCCCACTCCTCCATGGTCTGGTCGACGACGTTGCCGCGTTCGAAGATGCCCGCGTTGCAGAACGCGATGTCCAAGCCGCCGTACGTGGCGACGGCCGCGTCCACGGCCTCCCGGCAGTCGTCGGCGTTGCGGACATCCCCGGGCACCGCGAGCGCGCGACCGCCCGAGGCCCGAATCTCCTGCTCCACCCGGAGCGTCTGCTCCTTCTGGATGTCCAGAAGGACGACCGCCGCGCCCTCGGCGGCGAACATCCTGGCGGTGGTCTCACCGATTCCGGACGCGGCGCCGGTCACCAGGGCCACCCGGTCGGCGAAGCGCTGGGTGTCAGCCACCGAGGACCACCTCCTCGCAGATGTCGGTCCAGGTCGACATGCCGGTGAGCACCTCGTCCCAGAACCGGCGGTCCTCCGCCGGGGTCGCGTCCGAGGTGAAGGCGGAGCGGAGCGCGTCGACCAGCTCTCGGTAGCAGTCCAGGTAGCTGGAGCCGGTGAACCTGATACCGCGCAGGGCGTCCACCAGCCGTTCGGTGAGCACCATGCCGGGCAACTCCCCCCACAGGTCCTGCAGGTGGTCGTGCGGATTCCGGTCCTGCCGTACCAGGGGGCGGCCGAAGGTGACCAGGTCGCCGAGGTGGTCGGCGATCGCCCGGGTGGCGTAGGACATCCAAATGTCGTCGTACCGGTCGATGCGCACGCCTCGGTAGCGGGGGCCCATGACGACCAGGTACATGGACGCCAGCAGGTCGCGGTGGAAGGCGGTGTTCTGCGAGTTGAACGGGCACCACGTCCCGGTGTCCAGGCCCAGCGGGAGCTTGGCGTCGCCGGCCAGTCCGATCACCTCGGCCGGGGTCACGAGCCGGCTGACGGCGTCCACGTCGGGTTCGCCCAGCCACAGTCCCGCGTTGACGACGACGCGGCCGGTGCGCCGGACGGTCGTCCAGGTGTCCTCCTGTTGCCGCAGGCTCTGCGGCCAGCCTCGCGGCACGATCCGGTGTGAGTCGGTCCGCAGCAGGTTGCAGACGTTGGCCCAGCCTCCCTCCGTCCGCACGCAGTCCACCTCAGCAGTGGTGCCGACGATGGAGTGGCCGGCCAGGAAGTCGTCCTCCGTGACGTGGTTGTCGTCGTCGATGCTGATGATCACCTCGGCGCCCTGCTCGGCGGCGTGCAGATAGCCGAGGTTGCGCCGCTGGATGGAGTTCCACGGCAGCAGCGAGCCCAGCGCGGGAACCCGGGCGTTCCACTTCTCCTGGTCGTCGACGTCGAGGTAGGTCCAGCTGTTGCCTCCCCAGTCGAGGCCCTCCAGCCAGCCCCGGGTCTCCGGCGGACTCTTCCGGTCGCCGACGATCACCAGGTCGAGGTCGGTACGGCCGGACGCCGCGAACTGGGCCAGGTAGTCCTTGAGCAGGTAGGGGATGTTGATCGTCGTGGTGACGATCGCGGTACGCGGGGTCATCCTGTGGATCCTTCGGTCAGCTGGGAGTAGAGCGAGGAGAATTCGGCCGCAGTACGCGACCAGGACCAGTCCTGGGCGAGGGCCCGGCCACGAGCGGCTGCCACCGCATCCGGATCGGCGCGCAGCCAGTCGAGGGCCTCCATGACGGTCTGCCGAACGGCTTCGGCGGTCTGCTCGGGGATGAAGAAGCCGGTGCCGTCCGCCGGTGCCGTCCGGATGTCCGTGACGGTGTCGGCCAGGCCGCCCACCCGGGTGACCACCGGCAGGGTGCCGTAGGCCATGGCGATCAGCTGGTTGAGGCCGCACGGCTCCGCGCGCGAGGGCATGACGGTGAAGTCGGAGCCCGCGTACACCAGCCAGGCGACCTCCTGGTCGAACCGCGGCAGGCAGGCCACCGCGCCGGGGAGCTCGTCGACCAGTTCGTCACATGCCCCGCGCAGCTCGGCCACGGCCGGTCCGACCAGGACCAGTTGTGCCCGTCCTGCCCTCAGGAGCGGCCGGAGCCCGTCGAGCAGCAGGTCGGTGCCCTTCTCGGCGACCAGCCGGGAGCAGACACCGAGCACCGGGATGCCGTCGTCCTCCCGTAGCCCGAGCCGGTGTTGCAGCCTCAGCTTGTTCAGCTGCTTCCCCGCCTCGACGGACTCGGGGTCCGCGGGGTCGAAGGGCTGGGTCGGGCGGCCGGCCGCTCCGGGGTGCCAGACGCCGGGGTCGACTCCGGAGACGATCCCGCTGAGTGACAGGTCGGCCAGCGCCCTACCGACGGCGGTGCCGTCGAACTCACCTGCCAGTCCGGCCGCGTAGGCGGGGCTGCAGGTGACCGCGGCGTCCGCTGAGAGCAGCCCGAGCAGCAGCAGACTCGCCTCGCCGGGTGCCCGGAGGAGTGTGGCCACCGCCTCCTCGGGCAGGCCGAGCTCGTCCGGCGGGCCCGTCAGCGCACCCTGGTAGACCGCACTGTGAATGTTCATCAGCAGCCTGGGCCGCTGCCCGTCCCGCCGGGCCGCGGCCAGGTGGGCGAGCGCCGCCCCCGACTGCCAGTCGTTGGCGTGGACGAGGTCGTAGCGGATGCCCGTACGGCGCACCCACTCCGCCACGCACCAGCCGAAGAACGCCGCCCGTTCGACCGCGTCGGGGAACTCGACGTACGACTCGTCGCGGTAGAGGCCGCCGCGCGCGTACCAGCGGTCCGCCCGGACCAGGTAGACCTCACAGGGGCCCCCGTGGTCGAGCAGGCGCACCACCGTCGCCTCGGCCCTCACCCCGGCGACGGAGCGGGCCGGCAGCCGGCAGACCTCCTCCACCCGGTGACCGCTCCGCTCGACCAGCCACGGGTAGTAGGGCAGCACCAGATCGTGCCGGATGCCGCGCTCCGACTGCAGAGCCGCCGGGAGCGCGCGGCTGGTGAGACCCAGCCCGCCCTCGGTGAACAGTGGGGCGTACTCCTGGGTGATGTACAAGCACCTCACGGGCTCTCCTCCCCGTCCTCGGCGTGGTCACGGTCCACCGGCTCGGCATGCACCCAGATGCCGAACACGTGTATGTCGGGATTGACCGGCAGCCACACGGCCACGGTGTCGTGGGGCGGTTCGAGCTCGACCTCCCGGCGCCACAGCCGCGGGACCGGCCCTTGGACGTCGCGGCCGTTCTCCCGCAGGAAGGAGCAGGCTGCCACGCAGCTCTCGCCGTTCGCCGGGGTGGCGGCCAGGAAGTCGGTCAGCCCCAGCCCCACCGGACGCCGGGCGATCCCCGGGGTGCCGCTCTCCAGCAGCAGCTCGTCCCGGTAGGAGCCGCCCGTGCACGCGCCCAGGACCCCGAGGGAGCGCACCCGCAGGGGCTCCGGGAGGTCGATCCGCTGGCCCACGCACTCGACGTTGTCGGGCGCGCCGAGCCCCCAGCGCGGAGGAAGCCCGCCCATCAGGTCCTCGAGATGGCGCAGTTCCTCCGCGGGGAAGGAACGGCCCAGGCCGTCCAGGCCGGTCCCGGCGGCGGCGCCCGGAAGGGCGCACCCGGCGTTGTTCCGGTGGTCCCTCAGATCCAGCGCCCGCAGGACGGACGCGCGGCTCAGCCTTCCCATGCCGGAACCTCCGGTCCTCCCCCGAGCAGCTCGCCGGCCGCCTGGAGATCACCGGCGACCCGCCCGAGCCGCCGGGCGACCTCGTCCCGGTAGCGCGCGGTGCGGGCCGGGCTCGCCAGGCCCGAGTGCAGCAGCATGGAGCGGGCCGCCAGCCAGTCCTGTGAGGCGCGTTCGACGGCGGCGGCTGTCGGCCGCGTGTCGTCGGCAGCCGGGAGGGCCAGCAGGTACCTGGCGAACCAGCGCAGCGTGTGGTGGTAGTTCCACATGCCCCGCATCAGCCGGGTCACCCTCCGGCGCTCGTCGTCCGCCCCACCACGTGCGTCGGGCCGGGCCAACCGTGGTGTGAGTTCGAAGAGCCGGTCCAGCGAGTCACTCAGGTACGCGGCCAGCTCGACGCCGCTGAGCTCCTCGCCGCCGCACCCCGAGAGGGCGGCCGCATGGACCTGAAGCTCCTTTGGCGAGCCGACCCCGACGGTGCCGGCGACCGGCCCCCAGTCCGCCACCTCGAGCCAGCCCTGGCCGATGTCCGAGCCGAGCAGCGCGGGTTCCAGATCGGCCAGCGGCACCCGGTTGTCGACGAAGGTCACGTCGACCGCGTCGGTCAGTCGCACCGTGCCGTCGGCCGGGTTGAACTGGCGCAGGGTCAGCGCGTGCAGGGCGTGCACCCGCCCCCGGTCCAGCCAGTAGTGGTCCAGGTGGAAGGTGTCCACGACGACGACCAACGGGTCGCCGGCGTGGAGCGCCGCCGTCAGGCCGCCCCACCCGTCCTCGTCGGCGAGCCGGCCGCGCACGACCCGGTGACCACGGGCGGCCATCGAATCGATCAGCGCCGGGACCAGGTCGCCGAAGACGGGGCCGTCCTGGGTCCGTCGCGCGCGGGTCGCGGCGGTGTTGCCGAGCACGGTCGCCGGTTCGGCCCGGCCGTCGTGCTCCAGCAGCAGGGTTCCGAGGGTCGCGTGGTAGCAGCTCGCGTCCGTGAAGGCCGCCCCGGGCACCGCCGCCTGCGGCGCCGAGTCGATGTCCGTCTTCGGTGTGGTCACGCGAAGTGCCCTCGGGCGTCGGGCCGGGACGACCGGTCCTGGACCAGCTGCACCGCGTCGCGGACGGTCTTGAGGCTGAGGAAGTCGCTGTCGTAGGCGATGAGCCCGAAGGTCTCCTCGATGCTGACGACGAGATGTGCGAAGTCGAGCGAGTCCATGGCCAACGGCGGCTGCTCGAAGACGGAGTCCTCGGTGATCTCCGCTGCGGAGACGGGGGCGGTGGTGCTCTTGACCGCGACGATGAGTTCGCGGATCTGCTCGAAGACTTCCTGGCCGGACATGATTCTCCAAGGTGGGGGGCCTGACAGGGGGCCGGGCGGATGGGAGTGGTGGGTGGGCGTCAGCCGTTGCGGCGGTCGAGGAAGGCCGTGATCGTCCGGGTCAGTGCCCGGGCCTCGGTGACCTCGCGGATCGCACCGGAGATCCGGGCCGCACCTGCGGCGAACGAGCTGTCCGAGAGCACCTCCTCAACGGCCAGCCGCCACTCCTCGGCGGTGCACCAGCCATCGGTGGACTCGCCGGAGTAGCGCAGCCGGTGGGTGAAGTGGCGCGGCCCACCGTCCGAACGGGAGGTGCGGCGCAGGACGAAGCCCGCCTTGTGGGCTTCGGCGAAGAGCACTCCGTTGGCCTCCTGCTCGGACATGAACGGCAGGATGATCTGCGGTTTTCCGTGCATCAGGCTGGTCAGAACGGTGGAGTAGCCACCATGGTTGATCACCAGGTCGGCCCATCGGATCGGCTCGGAGATCCCGGTGAACCCGCCTGCCAGGACGTTCGGCGGCAGGGTGGGAAGCGCGTCGTCGGGGCGGAAGCCCAGGGACACGAAGGCCGCGCAGTCCAGCTCCGCGCACATGTCGAGGATCGGCTGGAGCTGATCGCCGGTGGCCTTGCCGCCGTGCCCGAGGGTGATGTAGATGCGGGTGCGGTCGCGACCGTGTCCGGCCAGCGTCTGTGCCACGGTGGACCACGGCGGATCCCAGAAGATCGGCCCGACGAAGTGCATGTCCTCGCGCCAGGGCAGGGGCTCCTGGTCCGCCTCCAGCTCGGGCACACTGGCTACCAGGGTCAGGTCCCCGATCAGCAGTTCGGTGACGTGGTCGACGGGGTCGACCGCCAGCTCGGCCGCGACCGTGTTGAAGGCGGGCACGCACGAGGGATACGGGCTGACCATGTCCTCGTCCGGCAGCCAGGGCATCCAGCTGTTGGCCGTCGGGCGGTAGAAGTCCGAGTCGCCGACCGAGATCACCGGCACGCCCAGATGCCGTGCCGCCAGCGCCGCGGTGGGCTGCATGTCCACCACGACGGCATCGGGCGCACAGTCCCTGATGGTCGCCACGTCGGTGAGGACATCCGCCCTGACCCGGTCCGCGTGGTAGTACCCGGCGATCGCGAAGGCGGTGTCCAGGGTGTCGATGGATATGTACTGGCCCTGGCGCCGGCCCATGTCCGGTACCGCGCGGTTGTGCCCGCTGGGGGCACCGACCACCTCGAAACCGGATCGGGCGACGATGCCCTCGGCTGTGTCGCAGGCGAACAGGCAGCGGTGCCCGGCTTCGCGCAGTTCGGTGGCGACCGTCAGGGCTCGGCCGATGTAGCCGAAGCCGACGCCGTGACTCCATGGGCTGAAGAGGAAGGTACGCGTGGCAGGTGTCATCAGAACTTTCCCGTGGTCGGGGCGAGTTGTGGAATGAAGTGGAGCGGGGCAGGGCTGCCGGCCGGGCCGGACAGGGCCTACAGCAGCCCGGCCGTGTCCAGCAGACCGAGGATGCGTCCGGGAGCCTCGCCGGCGGCGGCCCGGAGGCGCAGGCCCAGGGCCTCGGCCCGGGCCCGGTAGGAGGGGACGGAGTGCAGCTCGGTCACGGCTGCGGCCAGCAGCTCACCGTCCAGCTCCGCGCGGGTCCCGACGCCCGGGGCGGACCACCGGGTCACGATCGGCGCGGATTCGGCGCCGCCGGCCGGGGCGGCGGTGTCGACGGACGCGGGCGCGGCGCCGGCCTCCGTCTTCAGGAGGCAGAGCCCGGTGCCGGTGCTCTCCACCATGTACCGGCCGTTGCCCTCGTTCTCCGACATGGCGGGGATCACCAGGACCGGCTTGCCGGCCAGCAGCCCGGCCAGGATGGTGCTGTGGCCTCCGTGGCACACCACCACGTCGGCCCAGGCCGCCGCCGCGTTCAGCCCGCCGAAGGAGTGCGGCAGCACCCGTGCGCCCGCCGGCACCGAGGAGGGTGGTGCGGCCAGGCCGGTGGCGAGGAGCAGCGCCCATGGTTCCCGGCCCGCGGCCGTCACGGCGGCCGTGGCCAGGCCGGCTGCGGCTACCGCGCCGCCGCCCACCGAGGCGTAGACCCGGGTCCGGTCCTCGGTGTCGAACGCGGCCAGCCGGTGGCCCAACTCCCCACCCCCGTCCGGATCCCAGATCAGGGGGCCGACGTGATGGACCCTCGGGTCGGTCGCGTAGCGGTCGGCGGGCCGCTCGACGTCCGGGATGCTTGCGATCAGTGCCAGGTCTCCCACCAGCAGGTCGCTGGTCTCCTCCGGCGCCGGGACCCCGAGTTCCCGCGCCACCTGTCGGAAGGCGGGCAGACTCGCGGGGAAGGGCGACAGTCTCGGTCCGCCACTCCCGGACACCATCCAGGGCATCCAGCCGTGGGTACCGGTCACGAAGAAGTCCGCGTCGGCGACGGACACCACCGGCACCCCCTCGCTCCGAGCCGCCAGCACCGCGGTCGGCTGCATGTGGGTGACCACCACATCGGGCGCGACGCGACGGATCAGCTCCCGGTCGCGCTCGACGTGCTCGCGTACCCGGGCAGGGTGGTAATAACCCACGCTGGCATAGGCGTTGTCCGGTCCGGTGACCGCGAGATAGCCGCGGCCGCGAAGCCCGGACCGGCGGATCGCGGGCGCCCCGCCGAGGACCGGCAGTCCGGCCGCGCGCACCATGTCGCCGACCGGATCGGCGGCGAAGAGCACCTCGTGACCGGCCGCGCCGAGCAGCCCTGCCAGCGCCAGGCATCGCCCGGTGTGCCCGGCACCGACATGCCACGGGAACATCAGGAACCGGCGGCCCATCAGCTGTCCTCCTTCCCGGTGCGAAGCTCGCCGGTGCCCGCTTCCCCGATGCCCAGTTCGGTCGCCCAGAACAGCGCCCGCAGAGCTCCCGACCGGACGTCCTCCAGGTGTGCCGACAGCGCGTCCGCGGAGCCGTCGAACACCCCCTGGCGGACGGCGGTCAGGCCGGGCCCGAGACGTAGGTGGAGTCCCCAGGTCAGGTGGCAGACGGCGAATCCCAGCTCCGCGTCCCGGCGCAGGTCGCGGCCCGCGATCTCGCTCAGGGCCGTGCCGTACTCCGCGAGGAGCGCCCGCTCGTCCGGTTCTCCCTCGCCGCCGAAGAGGCGGTAGAGCGAGACGAAGGTGGCCAGGTCGACGCCGACCGGTCCGACCCCGACGTGTTCCCAGTCGATCAGCACCAGGGTCCGGTCAGCGGTGAGGCCGAGATTCCGCAGGTGCAGATCTCCGTGGAGCAGCGTCGGGGTCAGCCCGTCGGCGACGGCCGTGAGCCGGCCGAGGGCGGCCAGACAGCCGTGCAGCCGCCGGACCTGCTCCGGTGAGAACAGCCCGGCCAGCCGCTCGTCCTGACCGAGCAGTTCGAGGTTCTCGTGTCCGGCCGGTACGTGGTGCGCGTAACCCGCGTACCCGTTCCGCTCCAACCAGGGGGTCGCCAGCACGCCGGGGTCGGCGGTCACCGGAGCGTGCAACCGGGCCAACCGGGCGGCCACGAGGTGCGCGTCCGCCACTGTCCAGCGCCGGTCCATCGCCTCCCCGACGTCCCGCATGAAGATCCACTCGCTGCCGCCGTGCCGCAGCGCTCCGGCGTCGGGCGCCGTGGCGAGCCCGTCCGGGAGGATCCCGCGCAGCGGGCTGCCGAAGAACCGGGTCTCCCGCTCGGTGAGCGCCGGGTCGCTCAGTTCCAGCAGCGACTGGTTACCCCCGGCCGGGAGCTTGGCGATCCACGAGGCCGGGCCGCCGTCTCCGAGGTCTGCGGACACCCGCAGCACGGTGGCCTGCCCGAGCCCCGGGGAGAGGTCCTCCGTCGAGAGGACCTTCACCGTGCGCCCGTGCTGCCACTGCCCGCTGGGCCCGAGCTGCCGGAGATGCTCCGCGAGAGCGCCCCCCACCTCTTCGGGAGACGGAAGCCGGCGATCGTTCATGTCATCCACCCAGAGTCGGTCGGGAGTCGTCTCAGACTGCGGCAGGGACGGTGTCCGGGGCGATGTCGCCGGTGGACGCACCGCCGGGCGTGACACCGCGCTCGGTCAACAGCTGGTCGAGGTTCTGCGCCAGCAGAGCGGGATCCCGGTGCGCCAGGTACCAGTCGAAGGTCTTGCGCACCCCCTCCGCGAACAGCGTGCCGGGCTGCCAGCCAAGGATATCGGCGGCGCGCTCAAAGCTGGCGATCCGGTTGACCGGGCCGGTCGGCATGTCGGTACGGAAGGCGAACTCCGGCTGGTAGCCAGCCATTTCGCAGATCATGTGAGCCGCCTCGAGAACAGTGATCCGCTCGGTGGTACCGAGGTTCACCGCGCTGCCGTCGTCGATGTGCTCGCCGGCCAGAATGGTGCCCGAGACGATGTCGTCGACGTAGGTCCAGTTCCGCACCTGGGTGCCGTCGCCCCAGATCTCGAACGGGTTCTGACGGATCAGCGCCCGGGCCATCATCGCGATGACCGCGTGGTTCTCGATGCCGCGCGGACCGTAGACCGTGAAGTAGCGGCAGGACGCGGCCTTGAGCCCGTACTCCTGGTGCATCGCTCGCAGGGTGAGCTCGCCCATCAGCTTGGCGTGGCCGTACATGCCGTCCGCGTCGTACGGCGGGCCGGCCAGATCCTCGGTGAGCAGCAGGTCGACGCTGAGGTCACCCTGCAGGTGCAGCGGGTAGATGCAGCCGGACGAGGCGTACACCACCTTCCGCACACCCGACTTGAGCGCGGTGCGGAAGACCAGGCCGTCGAGGTAGAGGTTCTCCGCGCACGCCGCCTGGTGGAGGTCCACATAGCCCCGGCCGCCGTGCGCCGCCGCCAGGTGGAACACGGTGTCGGCACCGGCGAGCACCCGCTCGGTCGCGGCGGCGTCCCGCAGGTCCGCCTCGTGGAAGGTGATGGCGCCGGAGGCCACCTGGTCCGCGATGTTCTCGAGGAGACCGCTGCTGAGGTTGTCCACCACGGTCACCCTGGCGCCCAGGGCCACCAGGGCGTCGGCCAGATGGGAGCCGATGAAGGAGGCGCCGCCGGTGACGACGACCGGTCGACCGGCCCAGAATGCCGAGGTGGGAATACCGGATCGGATGGACATGGTTATGTTCCCTTTCGTTGTCGGATCTCCTGACTGCGACAGAAATTCCACCGCAGTCAGGAGGAGGCGCTCGCATAGCGCCGTAGACCGCGCTTCCAGAGCCATCGGGAAAGTACGCACAGTGCCCCGCAGGCGAGGACTGCGAAAGTTCCCCTGAGGAGGCTTCCCCGCCCGGTCGCGAATTCTGCCGGGACGGCGGTCGAAACTGTCATCGGCAGAACGACCGTGAGGAACGTCCTGAGCCATCGGGGATAAACACCGGCGGGCCATTTCGCCGACTGGAAGCAGCTTTGTAGAATCGCCAGAATATTGTCAATACGGATCAGCCAGAAAACCGATGTCGCGGCAATGAACCAGACCGCACACATCAGGCACGCCCCGACGCCGACCAGGAGCAGCGCACCGGCGACCGGCGCCGGACCGGGGAGTCCCTGTATGCCGAGGGCGACGCCCACCACGGCGCAGCCGAGCGAGATGTCCACGGCCTTCCAGACCTGCACCTCGCGCAGTCCGACCAGCAGTTGCGCGTCGATGGGCTTGAGCAGGACGAAATCGAAGGTGCCGTTCAACACCTCGCGGACGAACCGGCTCAGGCTCGGATGGACCACGAGGTTCACGATCCCGCCGACGATCAGGTAGATGCCCGTGAGTAGGACCAACTGCGGAGCCGTCCAACCGGCCAGACTGTCGACCCGGCTGAACAGCACCTCGATCGCGCCCAGGGCCACCCCGAGCCCGATGACGGCGTCGAGAGCCTGCGCCGCGAAGTTTCCTCGGTACTGCAACTCCGCCTTCAGGGCCGCACGGAGATGGACCGTCAGCAGTCGCGCCCGGTTCATCCGCCCACCGCCGTGTGCCGGCGGAGCGCACGACGCCAGACCGTACGCAGCAGAACCAGACTCGCCACCAGCCAGCCGGCCTGGACGAGCAGCCCCCGGACCGCCTCCGCTGCCGGGTGCCTTCCCATGGCCAGCTCGACAGGGAACGCCACCATCCACGGGAACGGCGTCCACGACGCTGTCGCGTGAAGGGCGGCCGGCAAGGCCGTCAGCGGCGCGGCGAAGCCGCCGAGGAAGTGCGACACGAACCCGTAGACCCGTCCGAACGACTCCACCCGGGTCGTCCACAGGGCTGCCAGCGAGAGCGTCCATTCCAGCGACATCCGCAGCACCGCGCCGGTGAGCACGCTCGGAGCCGCCAGCGTCAGGTCGAGCACCCCGAGCCGGAACCGGACCTCCATGGTCAGGCAGAGCAGCACCGCCATCGGCACCACCGCCACCGCGGTGATGGCCTTGAAGGTGAGGTTCTCCGCGATGTCCCCGTGCAGCGGATGCACCGGTCTGAGCAGCAGGGCGGAGAAGCCACCCTCGCGGACCCTGCGGTCCATCACCATGAAGAACCAGGTGTAGCTCACGTGGTTCACCAGCATGACCAGCAGGTAGTAGGCGGCGAAGTCGCCGCCGGAGAACCCGCCCAGCTGCCCGCCGCCGGCTGCGGTGTGCCAGACCGCCAGGTAGAGCACGGGCTCCAGGGCGACCCCGAGGACCCATATGCACATGGCCGCCGGATACCGCCGTTGAACGCCCCACGAACCGGCGCAGTACGCCCGGTACAGGAGCAGTGCCGCCCTCATCGGGACAGGCCTTCCGTGAAGAACTGCCCGATCACGTCCTCCAGGCTGGGGTCCATGACCTGGAAGTCGTACACCTGGTCGATGGCCAGTAGACGGGCCACCGCATCGGGCGCCGCTGTGGACTCGACCCGGATCTCCGCCTCCTCCGAGCTCTGCGAGACCACCGTGCCGAGACTGCCGAGCTCTGCTGCCCCGCCCCGCAGTTTCACGGAGATCCGCTTGAACGGCGCGATGCGCGCCCTGAGCGCGTCCAGCCCGCCGTCGTACACCAGGCCGCCCTCGTGGATCACCAGCGCCCGGTCGCACAACTCGGCGATGTCGCCCATGTAGTGACTCGTCAGCAGGACGGTGGTGCCGCGGCGGCGGTTGTGCTCCCGGACGAAGGTCCGGATCCGCCGCTGCATCGAGATGTCCAGGCCGAGCGTCGGCTCGTCGAGGAACAGCAGGCTGGGGCAGTGGATCAGCGACGCCGCGATCTCGCAGCGCATGCGCTGCCCCAGCGACAGCGTCCGGGCGGTCCGGCCCAGCAGCGGGCCGAGCTCGAGCATCTCGACGAGTTCCTGCCGGGTGCGCCGGAACTCACCGTCCGGCACCCGGTAGACGATCCGGTTCAGCTCCAGGGAGTCCTTGATCGGGATGTCCCACACCAGTTGCTGGCGCTGGCCCATCACGAAAGCGATCGAACGCAGGAAATCCCGGTCCCGGTCGGCGGGCCGGTAGCCGCCGACCCGAACCTCCCCGGCGGTCGGATGCAGCAGGCCGGAGAGCAGCTTGAGCGTGGTCGTCTTGCCTGCCCCGTTGGGCCCGAGAAATCCCACCACCTCGCCCGGCTCGATGTGGAAGCCGATGCCGTCGACCGCGGTGACCTCACCGGCCGTCCGGTCGGCTGCCCGCCGAAACCACCGCCCACCGGCCGGGCGCAGCCGGAAACTCTTCCGGAGCCCCTCGACCACGATCCGGGCCTCGCGGATATCCGTCACTGCCAGATCGGGTTGTCGGGGGCGAGCGCAGGAGTCGTGTCCGTCGCGCCGGCCGTGACGGTCGAGGCCGCTTCGGAATCCGCCGTGACCGCTCGCGTAATCACCGGTGAATCAGCGCCTCGCACAGGCCCGGAGACAAGGACTCCGACAACGGCGAGAGCGGTGACAATTAATCCTTTGACAACTCTGTGACGGCTCACGACTTATTCTCCCGGTTTCCGCTGGTCCATCCGTGCTCTCGCACTCAGTATGGAATCCCGCCGAAGGCATCACCATAGGTTGCGGATGGCCCGTTTATGCAGTTGCATAAACGGGCCACCCGTACGTTGAAATCCCGCTCGAGTACCACTCGAGGTCATTCACCGCAGTCGGGGCGGGCCGGCGTCGGGGGCGGGTGGCATCGCCGCCACCAGACGTCGCCACCGTCACGACACGGTTCTGCCCCCGCCGGTCGCGCCGCCCCGACGCCCAGCGCTCTGCCGGCGATTCGCTGCTGTTGGACGCCGGATTCACGTTCGGCTCCGGGTCCGACCGACACGAGCGGGCCGGCGCCGGCGCCAGGCTGCGCGGCGTCGTCCGGCGGATCCCGGCCATGCCGCTCCTGGCCTGGCGCCTGGCCTGGCGGGAAGACCGGTGTGCCCTCCTCTGGGAGGTGAGTGCCGAGGTCGGCCGCGGCCGCTGCGGGGTCGTCGAGCAGGTCCCACGCACCCTCCGGGATCAGCGCGCGAGGGCGCTGAAGCATCCCGGCTCCGAATCCGCATGTGGGAACAGGCGGGCCCCGGGCCGGCGGTGGCGCCGGCCCGGGGCCCGATCGGGGTTCTAGCGGGATCGGAGCAGGATCAGCCGTCGTTCTCCGCGGACGGCAGGTACGCGCCGGGCACGTCGTCCGGCGCATGGATCTCCCTCTCGCCCGGGTATGGGGTGGTCCAGTTGTGCGTCTCGTACCAGACCAGGTGGTTCATCTGCGCCGGGTTCGCGTAGTCCGGCACCGCGTTCGGGCCGGTGAGCCGCTGCTTCGCCTTCCACGCGGCCCACTGGGCCGCGACGGCCTGCTCCGCCGCCGGCGGCGCGGTCGTGGCCGGAGCCGCCGCCGCGTGGCCGTCCTGAGCCCCGGGCACGTCGACACCGCACGAGGGCGGCGTGGACAGGCCGTCGGTCAGCGCGGTCCGGTTGGGCACCGCCGTGAACGACGTGAAGTCCGGCTTGTCGGTGAAGGCCGTGGCCATCGGGCTGGCCGCGCTGTCCTTCTGGTTCATCGGGTGGATCCCGAGGATCTGCTCGATGGTGCGGATCATCGTGATCTGTGAGTAGTACCGGCTGTCGACGGTCCCGTGCTGCGCCCAGGGGCTGATGATCTGGATCGGGGCGCGGTGGCCGTCCACGTGGTCGAGGCCGGCCTGGGAGTCGTCCTCGACCACGAAGATCGCCGAGTCCTTCCAGTACTCGCTGTGCGAGATCTCGTCGACGATCTTGCCGACCGCCAGGTCGTTGTCGGCGACCTGCGCGGCCGGGCTCGCCGGACCACCGGTGTGGTCGCTGGACAGCCACAGCATGTTGAGGTTGGCCGGACCGTTCTGCTCGAAGTCCCGCTTCCAGATCTGGTACCGGTACTGGTCCGGAACCTCGAGGTCGAACTTGGGGAAGCCGGGTACCGACACGCTGTTGAGCGAGGGGATCGGCGACGACGACTTGAGGGGGTAGGCGCTGTCCTGCCCGGTCGCGTCCATGTTCTTCGCGTCGCAGTACAGGTTCTGCCAGCTCGCGCCGTCGGGCTTGGTCAGGAACTGGTGGAACTCCCCGTAGTCCCGGACGTCCTGGCCCGCCGCCTGCGCGCCCGTCCACAGGAAGCCCGACCTCTGGTGGCCCAGGCCGTCGTCCTCGGTGTCGTAGCTGCGCTCGTACTCACCCGCCGAGGACTCGGTGTACTCCGGGTTGTCGGCCTGCATCAGCCAGTTGTGGCCCTCGGCGGAGTTCGTGCCGATGTCGTAGGTGTTGTCGTAGAGCCCGAACTGCTCGGCCAGTGCGTGCTGGTTCGGCGTCACGTTCGTGCCGAACTGGGTCAGCTTCGGATCGCCGTTGCCCTTCGCCATGTCGCCGAAGAGCTGGTCGTAGGTCCGGTTCTCCTTGACGATCAGGAAGACATGCTTGATCGTCGACGGGTCGCCGATCCGCGCCGGCACCGGCACCGGCTTCGCCTTGTGCCGGCCGGCCGTCTGGACCGAGCCGCTGGTCCAGCCGTTCTGCCGGAAGACCTTGGCGGTCTGGGACCGGATCTCCCGGTCACCGGGCAGCGTGAACCGGGTCAGGCTGGAGGTCGTGTCGTGGGTGTTGTGCGCGCCGGTGGAGTTGGGCCGCCGCGCGTCGACGCCGCGGGTGTTGGAGACGACCACCTTCGAGCCGACGGTGGTGATCTCCGTCGGGAAGTAGTCCGTGGGCAGCAGGCCGACGTAACTGACCGGCTCCTGCGGGCTGGTGTAGCGGTAGACGGCCACCGCGTTGGCGCGGCCGAGGGTGACCAGCAAATGCCCGTCGTCGGTGAGCGTCACCGCGTCGGGCTCGTAGCCCACCGAGGCCTCCGGCCACGGCTTGGTGGAGATCCGCTGCACGACCTTGTCCTGCTTGGTGTCGATGACCGACACGTCGTCGGTGGCGGTGTCGGTGACGAACAGCGCCCCGTTCTTCGCGTACACCGCCGTCGGGTGCAGGCCGACGGCGATGGACCCGCTGGTGGCGGCCGGGTCCGCGAGGTCGATCACGCTGACGGTGCCCGTGGTCGTGGCACCGGTCGCCGGGTCGGCCGGCACCTGCGTGCCGTAGGAGTTGAGCGTGTCGTCATCGGGCGTGGCCGCGCGCCCGCCCTCGTTGCTGACGTACAGCTTGTGACCGACCTGCACCATGCCGCGCGGCGCGTTGCCGACCGTCCAGCTCTGCCCGATCGCTCCGGTCGCCGCGTTGATCGCGACCACCCGGTTCTGCCCGTTGACCGCCGCGTACACCGTCGAGCCGTCGGCGGAGAACACCGCACCCGACGCCAGCGCGTGCTTGTCCCCGTCGGCCGGGATCGACACCTTCACCGGGTTGGACAGGGATCCGTCGGCGTTCACGGAGAACCTGGTGTAGCCGTCGAGCTGGCCCAGCCACAGCTGCGAGCCGTCCGGCGAGTACACCGGGGCCGCCTGGCCGACCGACCCGTCGGTCAGGTGCAGGTCGTCCACCTTGGCCTTGCCGACGCGCTGCTGCACCCGCCCGGTCTTCAGGTCCACCACGACCAGCGACGCGTCGCCGTCGGCGACCGAGGCGGCCAGGTGACCGCCGTCCGGGCTGGCCGTGGACGCCATGACCTTGCCGTCGTTGATGACGAGCCGACTGCCGTACGGGGCGATGTACTGGTCGCTGGAGATGACCTGGCCATTGGCGGTGACCTGGCCGACCTGGTCCGTACCGAACTGATGGGTGGTCGCGAATGCCGTGCCCGTGGCCACGGCCACCGCCGTGATGCACGCCGTGGCGAGTGTGGCACGGCGGCCCGTACGCCGACCGAGAAGGACGAAGTGCTCCTTCTGGACGCGTCGACGACGCGTTACCTGCATGGCGTCATCCCTTCGTTGAATTCGTCGAGTTCGCGTAGTTCGCTCGGCTCGCCAAGTTCGTTGCGGAGGAGAGCAACTCGACCTGGCCGTCGAACTGCCACAGCGGGTTCGGCGCGTCCCCGGTCGGGGTGTGCACCAGGAAGTAGCCGTTCACTTCCTTCGGTCCGTCGCCGTCGGCCGTCAGCCGTCCGTCCGAGGCGACGTCGAGCTGGTAGATCGCCGTCCCCGGCGCGGCCGTACCGGGCAGGTGCCAGGTGACGACGCAGCGCCAGTCGTTGCCCGGCCCCACCGGGTCGACCTGGCCGTCACCCCGCTCGCACTCCGCCGTGACCTGCAGCTGTGCCTCAGTGACGGCAGGGCGGTGCAGTTGCTCGGTCTGCAGCCGGTACAGGTGCGCGAACACGGTGGCGACCGACTGCTGCACCTTCGCCTGCGAAATCCCCGAGCCCGTCGAGGGCGTGGCCACGGCGATCGCCACGAAGGTCAGCGCGAGCAGCCCGGCCGGCGGCAGCACCCCGAAGACGAGCGCGCGGCGCCCCACGCCGTCCTCGTTGCCATTGGTGAAGTCCCGCCGCACGAAGAGCAGGTAGGCCGCAGCGGTCGCCACCACGACCCACACCAGGCTGACCACGATGGAAATCAGCAACTCATCGAGCTGCACGGGGCTGGCGAACAGCCCGTTCCAGGAGACGAAGGCGTAGCCGGGCAGCGCGAGGCGCAGCGCCACCGGCAGCGGCAGCGTCTGCGCGAGCTGCATCGCGACCGCCGCCAACGCGGGGACGAGCAGCCCCATCGGCGAGCGCCCCAGGATGACGGAGCCGAGCAGCCCGATCGCCGCGAGCGCCAGCGTGGGCGCCAGCGCGCACCCCCACGCCGGCAGCACGCTCCCGGCCGCGTCCGACGGCGACAGCGGGTGCCCGTCGACGCCGACCAGCGGCCTGTTCCCGACCGCGGCCAGCCCGCCCACCGTGCTCGCGCCCACCAACCCGGCCACCAGCAGCACGATCACGGTTCCGCTCGCCAGTGCCTTCGCCACGAAGATCCGCCGCGGCGAGCGGACCATCACCAGCAGGTGCCGCCAGGTCCCGAGCCGGTCCTCGGCGGCGAACACGTCGCCCGCGACCACGGAGGTCAGCAGCGGCAGCGCCCACGAGCCCGAGAACCCCAGCACCACCAGCGGGCCGGCCCAGCCCGTGGCGTGCATCCAACGGCCGAACAGCGTGTCGGACGGCAGCGTCCCCTGCTGGGCCACCGCGGCCACGAACAGCCCCGGCAGGGTCCAACAGGCCAGCATCAGCAGCCGGATCCGCCACTGCGAGACGAGCTTGACCACCTCGAAGCGGTACACGCGGCTCACCGGCACCCGGCGCGCCTCGGGTGCGACGCCGGCACCGGCCACCGCGCCCGGGGCCATGGCCGTGCTCATCGCTCACCTTCCTGCTGCTGTTCGGTCAGGGCGAGGAATGCGGCCTCCAACGGCGGGACCACGGGCGCGACTTCGCGCACCCGCACGCCCGCGTGCACCAGCGCGGCCACCAACTCCTCGACGGCCGGTGCCGAGGCGCGCACGACCAGTGCCTCGTTCCCACGCCGCGTCCCGGCTTCCGCCACGACCCGCGCCCCCGCAGCTTCGGCGGCCACCCGCCGCGCGGTCCGCGGATCGGAGGTGAGCAGGCGGTGCTCGAGCTCGCGGTTCTCGGCCGCCAGTTTCTCCAGCGGGCCGGAGAACCGGACGCGCCCGGTCGCGAGGATCGTGACCTCGTCGCACAGCGCCTGGAGGTCGTCCATGCGGTGGCTGGACAGCACGACCGTCACCCCGTCGGCCGCGAGCCGTTGCAACGCCCGGTGCACATGCTGCTTGCCCGCCGGGTCCAGACCGTTGGAAGGCTCGTCGAGCACCAGCAGCCGCGGATCCGTGAGCAGCGCCGCGGCCAGCCCGAGCCGCTGCCGCATCCCCAGCGAGAACCCCCGCACCCGGTCGTCGGCGACCTCGGTCAGCCCGACCTCGGCCAACGCCTCGTCGATCCGCCCCGCCCGCGTGTCCTTCCCGTGCAGCGCCGCCAGCGCGGCCAGGTTCTTCCGCGCGGTCAGCGACGGGTACAACCCGGGCCCGTCCACGAATCCGGCCATTCCGTGCGGCGCCGCCAGGGCCCGCCCGACCGGTCTGCCCAACACCTCCAACTCGCCGCCGTCGGCGACGGCCAGCCCGAGCAGCAGCCCGAGCAGCGTCGTCTTCCCGGCACCGTTCGGTCCGGCCAGCCCGTGGATCCGCCCGGGCGCCAGGTCCAGATCAACACCGTCGAGCGCCACGACGTCACCGAAGCACTTCGTCAATCCACGTACGCGTGCGGCAAGTTGTGTGTCGCCCATGGCCCCTTCTCGCAATCCCCTCAGGAAACGTAGGGCGTTGACTGGGCGCCGTCAGGAGCGCTCGGTTGAACACCGATGAAACAGCAGACGGTCGAGTCTTTGGCGACGTGCGGCTGGTACTGCCGTTGCTTCTCTGGGAGTGGCAGGACGGGTGGAAGCGGTTCACCTGGTCACCAACACCTGGGCTCCGGGCGCGTTGTCACCCGCTGCTCAGGGGTGCGTCCGCGCCCCTCGGCGAGCCGTCCGAGGGCGGGGACCGGTCTGCACCGCGCCCGCGGCAGCCCGGACGGGGTACGCCCGGCCGCTCCCGCGGACCGTGTGCGGCCCGGCGTGGAGGTGCGCGGACGGTCCTGCAATCTCGCTCTCCGGGGTCGGTCCGGCCGGTGCCCCACCGAGGAGGTGTCTTGCCTCAATCCCCTTGGGATTCCTGCTGATCCAGCGTCCGTGCTGTGGAATCATCATCTCGATGGTCAGCGTGGTGGGACGGAGCCAACGGACGCGAAGGGGCCGCGGTGGGAGATGTTCACGAACGGAGTGTGGGGCCGTTCCGCATCGTGAAGCGGCTGGGAGTCGGCGGCATGGGTGAGGTGCTGCTGGGGCTGGCCGAGGACGGGACGCTCGCCGCCGTGAAGACGATCCGGCCGGCCCTGCTGCACAGTCCTGCGGTGCGGGACCGTTTCCGGCGTGAGATCGAAGCCGTCCGCTCCGTCGAGAGCCCCTGTGTCGCTCAGCTGCTCGACGGCTCGGCAGAGGACGAAGTCCCGTGGATGGCAACCGAGTTCGTACCCGGTCCGACGCTCGACCACGCGGTCGCCGTGTGCGGTCCGCTGCCCGTCGCCGTCGTCGCGGGGCTCGGGGTGCATCTGGCGTCGGCGCTGCTCACCGTGCACACCCGGGGGCTGCTGCACCGTGATCTCAAGCCGAGCAATGTTCTGTTGTCCTCCACCGGCCCCAAGCTCATCGACTTCGGCATCGCCCGCGCCATGGACATGGATGCGCTCACCGCCACCGGAACGGTACTCGGCACCCTCGGGTTCATGGCACCCGAGCAGGTGGTGAACGCCCGGCAGGTCGTCCCGGCCTCCGACGTGTTCTCCCTGGGCGCGGTCCTGGTGTACGCCGCCACCGGGTCGGGCCCCTACGGGGACGCCCCGCCCCACGTGCTGCTGCACCGGATGGCCAATGCCGGGACCGATCTGAGCGCGGTCCCGCCCGAGTTGCACGAGATCACGGCGGCCTGCCTGCGCCCGGCGGCCGACGACCGGCCCACACCGGCCGAACTGATAGTGGCGCTGGAGCGCATCGGATCCTTTGCGGGGTGGCCGACGGAGATCTACCGGCTCATCGAGGAGAGCCGGTCCTCGGCGCAGGCCGCGGCTCTGGCCCCGGTGCGGGCCGGGGCCGACGACAGACGGGCGGACGCCTCGGCGGACACCGAGGCCGCAGGGCCGCGGCGCAGGCGGATCATCACGATCGCGGGCGCCAGCGCCTTCGTTCTCTTAGCCGGCCTGGCGGCCGCGATTCACTTCGGGAGCGGCGCCGGGCCCGCCGCCTCGGGACCCGCCGCGAGCCCGCCCCCGGCCGCCACGGTCACCGGGGTGACCGAGTCCGGCGGACCAGGCCACAACGGGGTTTTCCCCACGTCGAGAACGGGGCTGCCGAGCGGATTCCACCCGTGGTCCGGCTATCTGGCCGACCAGCCGACCGGGTGCTCCCTCGGCGCGGGTACCCTGATATGCCGCCTGGTGGACGGCAGCCTCCAGGCCATCGATACCGCCAACGGCCGGCAACGCTGGCGCGTCGACCTCCCGGCGGATCCGAGCCTGCTGGACCAGCCGACGACTGCGGACGGTCTGCGGCTCATACCCGGAGACGGTGACGACCCGGCGATCAACGGCGACCGCGTCGCCAGTAAGGACAACGCCGGAGCCCTCCGCATCCAGGACCTCGCCAGCGGGCGGATCCTGTCGACGACGTCCTTCGGCAAGGACGTCCACCTCGCCGCCGAACCGCTCGCGGACGGGAACCGGCTCTTCCTGTCGCTGTGCCACAGGCACAGCGACGGCTTCGGCTGTGACTACACGCTCAACGAGTCGAGCTTCGACGGCAAGCAGGCCCCGTGGAGTCACCAACTGGGCAGCAGTGGCCCGAGTATCGCCACGCTCCACAACGTATACGGCCCCTGGGCTGCGACCGGCCGCACCGTCTACGCCCCCACCACCTCCGGGCTCTCCTCCTTCGACGAGGACAGCGGCGCGCCGACCGGGGCGCTGTCGAACAACTGCGACTCGTTGGCCGTACCAGGTCCCACCGTGCTGTGCCGGGTCGCGGACGGAGGTCTGGTGCGGGCCGAAGCCAGGAGCCTCGCCAAGCCGAACGACCTCGGCGGGCTCAATCCGCGGCTTCAGGACCGGAACACGCGGGTCACCGCCGCCGACGATACCGTGATCATCGCGCAGAATCCGTCCGACGGTTCCATGATGGCCATCGACGCCGCCACCGGCACGCTGCGCTGGCGGATCGTCGTCGACCAGCCGCACGGCGGCCAGAACCTGCTGTATCCGACCGCAGCCTCGGCCATCCTCCTCGACGCGAAGGCTGTCACCATGACCGACACCCGACTGCTGATGGTCCCGGTGGCCCCGGGCGACGCAACAGCGCCCACGACGCCCACCACGCTCCCCCTGGCGAAGCCCTCCGGATCGCCGGGTCCGCACGCGGCCATCTCGTCCTTCGTCGAGTACCAGCACCCGCGGCTGCTCGCCCTGGGCGGGGTGCTGCTCGCCGTCGGCGGCGATGGAGCACTCCACGCCTTCACCACCCAGGGATGACCGCTCGTCACAAGAAGGAGCCCGCTGTGCTGGACGAACTGTCCCCGGACAACCGGCGCCGGATCGGACCGTACATGACCCTCGCGCGGCTGGGAGCGGGAGGCATGGGAGAGGTCTTCCTGGCCCGTCGTCCCGAGGTGGCGGGCCAGAACAGCCTCGTCGCCGTGAAGACACTGCACCCGGACCTGACACGGAAACCTGAGCTCAGAGCCAGATTTCAGCGGGAGATCGCCGCCGTGGGCGCGGTGTCCGGCACCTTCCTGGCCTCATTGCTGGCCTGTGACGCGGGCGCCGAGCCGCCTTGGCTGGCCACCGAGTTCATACCCGGCCCGACGCTCGCCGAGGCGGTGGACGCGGCCGGTCCCCTGTCCGAGGAGACGGTCCGGGCTCTCGGTGTCGATCTGGCCACGGCACTGCGTGCCGTCCATGCGCGGCGATTGCTGCACCGCGACATCAAGCCCGGCAACGTGCTGCTGTCGTCCGGCGGTCCGCGGCTGATCGACTTCGGTATCGCCAAGGCCCTGGAAGGCATCGAGCTGACCACGGCAGGTCAGGTGATAGGAACCCCTGGATACATGTCACCCGAGCACCTCGACACCGGGACGGAGATGAGCTCCGCTTCGGATGTCTTCTGCCTCGCCTCGGTGCTCGCCTACGCCTCGTGCGGGCGGGGGCCCTTCGACGGCGGTCAGACGGAATCGGTGCTCTACCGCATCAGCCGGGCCGAAGCCGACCTGTCCGGGGTGCCTGGTGGTCTGCGCGACGTACTCGCCGAGTGCTTACGGCTGCGCGCGGAGGACCGACCGGACCTCGCCCAACTGATCGGGCTGCTCGATCCGGGCTCCGCGCCGTATGCCTGGCCTTCGGCTGTCGCGGCCCTGTGCGAGCGCTACGAGCAGGACGCCACCCGCCTCGCGGCCCTACCTCTGCCGCCCTTCAGCGACTTCTCCGGTACCCGTCCCCCGGATCGGGCCCCGATCGGCAAGCGGTCGGGCCGGAGCAAGGGCACCATGACGGGCCTGGCGGTGTTCGGGCTGGCGCTGGGCGTGCTCGGGGCACTGCTCGTCCCGCGGTTGATGCCCGGCCACCACGCCGCGTCCCCCTCCACCTCCGCCTCCCCCTCCCCCTCCGCCTCCGCCTCCGCCTCCGCCTCCGCCTCCGGCAAGCCTGTGCCCACTGCCGGCAGTTCCGGTCAGGCCGCCACCAAAGTGGCGCAGCCGTCCGCCATGGCAGGGGCGGACGCCGGAGCCAGCGGCGACTTCGGCTCCGCGGCGCTCACCGTATCGGCACTCCGGACCAACTGGGCTCCGTGGCACCGGGATCTGGGCTACCGCCTGGGCGGCTGCGCGCTGGGGGACGGTCTGTACGTGTGCTCACGGTACGACGGCGGGCTGGTGGCGCTCGACGCCGACAACGGCGTCACCAGCTGGAGCCTCGACCCCCGGGTTCCGTTGAACGGCCGACTGGGGGACGCGGCGGTAGGTGCCCCGGCCCTGGCCGACGGCATCGCGTACACGACCGACGGCACCTACACCCGCGCGGTCCGGCTACGCGACCACTCGATCCTGTGGGAGAAGCAGGCCGAGGGCGGGCAGATCGCCGTCAGCGTGCTGCCGGTCGGCAAGACCCTCGTCACCTATCTCGTCAACGCCGACAGCCCTCAGATCGGCGGCAGCGGGACGACGAACACGAGCGCGCTGCGCGCGAATGCCGCCGACGGCGGACAGGAGTTGTGGACGACGCCGCTGAAATCCGCGGGCACCACGCCGATCGCGCTCGACGACCGGCTGTATGCGATGTCGGACCAGCACCTGGTGATGCTGGAGACACAACACGGCGCGGTGACCGCCTCGGCCCCCGCCGCGTGCTCCGTGCTCCACGGCAACGGGCAGTGGGTGATCTGCGCCGATACCGGAGCGGGCAAGGTCGAGTCCTTCGGCGCCCAGCACCTGGACGGCGGACGGATGCTGTTGGACAGTGCCGGACAGTACCTGGCGCTGGGAAGGAGTGGCCTGCTGATCGCCGACGGGATGAATCCGGGCGCGTACACAGCCGTGGACCTCGCCACTGGCCGAACGGTCTGGAGCTACCAGCTCCCGGCCGAACAGACCAGCAAGGACACCGCTCTGCTGCTGGCCGGCAGCAAGGTCATCGACCTGACAGTCGCCTCTCCCGGAATCATCGACCTTTCGCAAGGAACGAGCGCAAGCCCGAAACCCGAAGAAGGTCCGCAGGGTTGGCCCGGCTCGCGCAACGACGGGGGCGTCTCTGCGGGCCAGCCCTCGGCTGTCCTGGCCGACGGCCTGCTGTATGCCGGATTCGCCGACGGGACGGTCCTGTCCGGCTACGCACCGCAGTGATGCACGGACCGGCCCGCCGGAGCAGTGCCGTACCTCGGAGGCGTCAGCTGAGCAACGTGCTGCCGCCTCCGCTGCCGCCCAGCTCCGGCAGGGACGCCTGCTCCCCCGTGAAGTGCCGCTGTCCGGAGATGCGCAGCGTCACCGTGCCCCCGAGAACCAGCCGGTCCTTCTCACCGAACGCCACCCGCTCGCCCGGTTCGAGCCGCCGCTCGACAGTGGAGCCACCGCGCAGCAGCACCGTGCCGTTCCCCGAACCGAGGTCCACCGCGTAAACCTGCGGATTGCCCGACGAGTCCTCCAACGAGACGGTCAGATGAGTCCGGCTCACCCGCTTCACGCCGAGCGGGGGACGCAACTCATCCGCCCCCAGGTTGATGCCGTGGCTCAGCGTGCCGCGACCGAGTTGCACCGCATCGCCCAGACTGACCGGGAAGCGCATGAACTCGCCGGCCGACAACCCGCCCGGCAGATCCGCGGCCATCGCGTCCGAGACGACGAACATCCGGGTGACGCCGCGGGGCCCCAACTCCTCCAACAACGCGCCGCAGTCACAGACGGCACGACCGCTGCGGCTGACGGAGGGCCAGTCCAGCAGCCTGTCCGGCCACCTCATCGCTTTGTCACAGCCGCGCGCCGTGCACCGCCAGTGGCTCCGCAGGATGCGCACGTGCTCGCGGTTCTTGGGGTCGAGGCGCTGCACGTGCTTGAGTTCCTTGTACTCGATCGCCTGGGACACCTTGTGCGCGGGTACCGCCTGGATACCACTCGGGCGCAGCCGCACCCGGGCGTGGCCGGCCTTGCTGCCGACGTCGGTGCTCCAGGAGAGGAAGCGCTCCGGCTGCTGTTCGATCCATGGTTCAGAGCGCCGCAGGTCGACGAACTGGTCCGCACTGACCACGTACCAGCCCCGCTCCCGCGCCAGCCGCAGGAACTCAGGATCCGCATGGGGCACGAACCGCACCTCACGCGCACCTTTTGCCCCGGCCTCCCGCTGCAGCTGCCGAAGCCGGCGACTGTCCTCCGGCAGGAGGGATCTCAGCAACGAGTCGTCCGCGACCAACCCCAGCGGGGCACCCGCGCCGTACTGCTCCCGCCATGCGTCGAGAACCAGGAACAGCCGCCTCAACAGCGGGAAGTGGCGTCCGAGCGGGGGCAGGTGCTCGGACCAGCACACATTGGAGACGTCAACGACGGCGCCAGGCGATCCCGTGCCCGGAGTCACTGGCCGCCGCCCTTCCTCGCCGAAGGCCGTAGGCCACGGGCCTCACCCGCACGGAGCTCCATGCCGCCGGACGTTCGCTTCTCCGCCATGGCCTACCCCCAACTCCCTTATAGCGCACGGCTCCACGCATCGAGTGGGATCGTAGCGGGTCGAGCTCTGGTCACGTGAAGACTTTCCGCACACGGCCATCGGGCTGCACTACCGGATGCGACACCTTCCCCCCATCCCCATGCGTGTCCGACGGCCGCGGACCCACCGCCGCCCGAACCGGCACCGAAGTCCTCATGCTGGCCACAGGTAGCCCCCTCCACGCGGCACGGCCGCCACCACGAACCACTGCTCCGCGCGGCTGCGCCAGCCTGCCGCGGTGGTCCGGCGGACGCAACCCACCCTGCCCGGAGAATCGCGGTGCGGGCGAGGGCGAGCAGGTCGGCGGGGGTCAGTTGGGCCAGGGTGGCGCTCGCGTGGGTGAGCAGGTCGGCGGCCGGAACTGGCACGAGCACGCCGGCGCCGCCCTGGCCGACACCGCCGCCGTCCGGCGACTCACCGGCCGCCCGCCGCGAGCCGTCTGGGTCCACCTGCTCCAAGGGCACGTGCAGCCCCTGGCCGGCATGGTCGACCAGGACGTCGACGCGGCCGAAGTGCTCCGGCTGGCGACACTTCAGTTGTCGTTGCCGGCGCGCAGCCAGGTGATGTAGTCGGCGGCGGCTCGTTCGGTGTCGTACTCGGGGTGGTAGCCGGTGTCTTCCTTCAGGCGGCTGATGTCGAGGACGAGGTGCGGCGTGGCGCCTCCGGTGGGGAGGTCGACCTGGGCGTCGGGGACCGAATTCTTGATCGCTTGGCTGATCTGGGCGTTGGTGGTGGCCCGGCCGGAACCGACGTTGTAGGTGCGGTAGTTCAGCTTGTCCGCGAGTTGGAGGAGGGCGATCGCCCGCCCGGTGTCCTTCACGTAGGTCAGGTCGAGCCCGTCCTCGGCGAACGCCGGGTGGACGAGGTGGGACAGGTCCGGGGCGGCGCCGCGCGCGGCGGAGTGGATGAGGGCGGGCGCGGCGAAGAACGGGTCGGGGTGGCCGAGCGGCCCCCAGGTGCCGGAGATGCGGTAGTTGACGATGTCGAGGCCCGTGGTGTCGGCGAGGAACCCGCTCAGCATTTCGCCGACCTTCTTGAAGGTGGGGATGGAGCCGGGTGCGGTCATCGACAGCGGGGCGTCCTCGCGCAGCGGTCCGTCGCCGGCGGCGCCGAGGTAGACGCCGATCGTGCTGGCGATGCCGAGGCGCCGTACGCCCCACTCCTGTGCCGCCTCCGCGACGTTCAGCAGCCCGCCGAGCGCCTGCCGGGTCGCCTCGACGGGCGCGTCGGGGACGGGCGGCCAGGGGTAGGAGCCGGCCAGGTGGACGATGCCGGTGATGTCGTGGCGGCGGCCGACGGCGAGGAGGGCGTCGCGGTCGGTGGTGTCCGCCTGCTCGACCATCACCCGTGTTCCGTCGAGTACGGGCGGGAGTTCACTGGCGCGGCGCTGGACCACGACGCAGTCTTCACCCAGGTTGAGCAGGGCGCGCACGGTGTGGGATCCGATGAAGCCGCAGCCTCCGGTGACGAGGATCATCTCGAGTCCTTACGCATGTCCGTATCGGTCGTTGGCGGTGGGGGCGGTTCTTCACTTGCTCCGCAGGGTCCCGAGCGGCTCGAGGTCCTGCGCCAGCGAGGCGGCCGCCGCCTTCCAGCCGGCGTCGTCGCCCTGGAGGGCGCTGCGCAGGAAGGCCGTGGTGAGCTGCTGGATCAGGGCCACGCGCGCCGGGTTCTCGTCGGTGGTCTCGGCGACCTCGTGGCCGGGGATGCCGCCGAGCGAGTGCTCGGCCCCGAACAGCGTGAGCAGGCTCTTGCAGCCGGGGCTGTAGGTGTAGGGGTCGGTGAACCAGTCCGGTCCGCGGGTGGACAGGTGGGACTGGTCGTTGTCGCCGGCGACGATGAGGGCCGGGGTGGTCATGGTGTCGAACGAGGGCTTCATGAAGGGGAAGTGCTCGGCGGCGAACGGGGTCAGGTCATCGCCCAGGCCGGTCAGCGCCAGTAGCACCCCTGCTTTGACGCGAGGGTCGGACATGTCCTCGCCGGGTGCGCCGTCGGCGTCGAGGACGCGTGCGCCCAGCAGGGCGCTCACGCTCTGGGCTCCCCAGGAGTGGCCGGCCACCGCGATGCGGCTCGGGTCGATGCGGCCGGCGAGGCCGGGGACGGCCGCCTCCAGGACGTGGAGTTCGTCCAGTACGCGCGTGATGTCCTCGATGCGGTAGCGCCAGATCCGCGGGGTGCGGGGGTCCTCGGCGGGGATGGCGAGCGTCCGGGAGTCCAGGTGGGTCGGCTGGACGACCACGAAGCCGTGGGCGGCCCAGTGGTCGGCCAGCGGGGCGTAGCCGTTCATCGACCAGCCGAAGCCGTGCGAGAAGACGACGACGGGCAGATCGCGGCCGGTCGCGGGGGCGGACACGCGGACCTGGAGGTCCTCGCCGCGGCCACCCGAAGCGGGCAGGACGACCGGCTTCACTGACACCACCGAGGTGGGGCCGCCCGCGGGATTCTGCGCGTTCACGGTGCTGGAGTCAGACATGAGAGGGCCTTCCGATCGGTGTCTTCGATGCTTCGGCTGGTGGGGTTCTGCGGTTGGCGGTGCCGCGGGGCCGGCCGGGAGGGGAGCGGGCAGCGTGCTTGTCACGCGCGGCATCCATGCCCGGGTGTTCTTCCAGCTCTCCGGCGGGGCGTGGAGGCGACGGCCTGGCGGCCGGTCCCCCGGGTCTGGCATCATGAATGAAACGGAACCTTGTTCCACATACGATACGGAACACTGTTCCGCTTTACAAGACCAGTCGTCGAAGGAGTGCCCCGGTGAACGAGAGCAGTCCGCGCCAGGGCAGTTCGGCCGCCTCCAAGCGCAAGGACGCCCGCCGCAATCAGCAGACCTTGCTGGACGCCGCCGCCGCAGTCTTCGTCACCTCGGGCGTGGACGCCCCGGTACGCGAGATCGCCGCCAAGGCCGGCGTCGGGCTGGGCACGTTCTACCGCCACTTCCCCACGCGGGCCGACCTCGTCATCGCCGTCTACCGCCACCAGGTCGACACCTGCGCCGAAGCGTGCCCGGCCCTGCTGACGGCCGGCCCGACACCCTTCGCCGCCCTCGAACGCTGGATCGACCTCTTCGTCGACTTCCTCGTCACCAAACACGGCCTGGCCGCCGCGATGCAGGCGGACAGCACCGGCTTCGAGGCGCTGCACGCCTACTTCCTCGACCGCCTCGTGCCGGTGTGCACCCAGCTCCTCGACGCCGCAGCCGCCGCCGGCGAGATCCGCCCCGGCCTCGACGCCTACCACCTCATGCGCGGCATCGGAAACCTCTGCATCGGCACCGACAGCGACCCCCGCTACGACGCACGCCGACTGATCGCACTCCTCCTCACGGGACTGCGCCGGCCGCACCGAACCTGACGCCCGCAAATGACGGAGCCTCGCACAACGGTCCTCCGTCCGAGCGAGATCACTCGGCGGCCGGGAAGGTCCTCGGACCTGGGATCGGTTCGCAGGACTTGTTCTCGGCTCCCGGCCGGCCGCCACTCTCAACGGGCGCCCCCTGCACGGCGAATGCGGTCACGCCTCCCGAGTGACGGCGAAAGGTGTCCGATCGCCGCGGAACCGGACGGCGTACCAGTAGCCCTCCTGGCAGTACGTGCCACTGCTGTCCTCGAAGTTCACCGTGAACCCCCCTGCCCGCTCGGCCACCAGAGCGGTGGCTGTCACCGCCTCCAGGAAGTGGGTCTTCTCCTCCTCGGGCTCACCGCCCTCCGCCCCCCAGCCCCAGAGGAACTCGGCGCCGGCCTGGCGGAGGGCGGCGAAGTCCGCCAGCACTTCGCGGGCACGCGGCAGCAGTTCGGCGACGGCCTGCAGGTCGGCACCGTCGAAGCCCACGGTCAGCTCCTGGTCCGCGGCTGACACGGTGACGTACCGCTGGCGGACCAGCCGCTCGGTCAGCCACCCCAGCAGGTCGTCGGTCACCCACTCGCCGACGCCAGGACGGTCGATGTCGCGGTCGCCGTCGCCGAGGCCGAGGCTGTACACGGACGGACGATCCCCGCCGGCCCGCCGCATGAACAGGCCGCGCCCACCGCTGTCGTCGCCTATGAGCACCCAGTCCGGCTGGTACTCGCCCACCTCGTAGGTCTCGTTGCGTTCGGGAAGGTCCTGCGGGCCGTAGACCACCACACCGTCGGGGAACTGGAGCCCGGGCGTGCAGCGCCACAGCCGCGTCAGCACGGGAACGGGTCCTTCGAGATCGGGTGCCATGGCCAGGAGTCTGGCATCGGCCGCCGACAGCCAGCCGGCGCAGCGGTGCCACCCTGCGAGGCCTCCCCGCCCCACGGGTTCCGTCACCCCCTTCGGCCACCACCACCGCCGCCGAGCCCGGAGTAGCCGAGGGCCGGCTTCGCGGGGCGTTCGCGGCGGCTGCGGGGTGCGGAGGAGCGGGCGGGCATGTGACCTGCGGTAGTGAACGCGTTCGCGACGACCTCGTGACCCCCGTCCTCATACTCTGGTCGGCGTAAAAGTGTTCCTCGGCGCCGCAGCCACGCCGGGATTCGCTGGCTGAGTTCGGGTTGAGATCACCCCTCAACCTGTGGGCATGCCGATCTGGTCGCGTTCGAGGACCGAGCGCAGTTCTGCGAGGACCTGGCCGGCGGCGGAGATGAGGGCTGGCGTGAGCTGGTCCGTGATCAGCTCGGTCAGTCGTTCGGTGACGGTGTCTTCAGCCTCGTCCGCCAGTTGCCGGCCGGCGTCGGTCAGGGCCAGCAGTGACGACCGGCGGTCCGACGGGTTCGGTTGCCGGACGACCCATCCCTGCTTCTCCAGGCGGTCGACTCCCTTGCTGGTCGCCCCGATGCCGATGGCGAACTCGGCGGCCAGGTCCGCCACTCGGGCAGCGGGGTGGTCACGGAGGTAGCGCAGGAACTCGAACTGTGAGGTGGCGATCCCGTGCCGGGTGCGAAGACGGTCGTTGAGGGCGTTGTACAGCCGCGTCTCGCACCGCACGAGGTCGGAGAAGAAGGCTTGGAGGTCGACGTCGCGAGATTTAGATGCCACGGCATATAGTGTAGTGGAAGCTACTTTCGACGGGGGCAGAACCATGAGCAGGGAACAGCGCGCGAAGGTCGACACGATCCTGCGGCAGCCGCGACCCGAGGGCCCGCAGCCGGTCGAGGCGATCCGGGCCGGGTTCAGGGCGATGATGGCCCAGATGATCGTCCCGGACGACATCCGCACCACGGAGACGGCACTCGGCGACCGGCCGGCGGTGCTCGTCGAACCGGTCGACGGCCCGCGCAGTGGCACGATCCTGTACTTCCACGGCGGCGCCTACGTCTTCGGCTCACCGCAGACCGCGCTGTCGCTGACGGGCAACCTGGTGGCCAGGACCGGGTTCAGGTCCTTGTCGGTGGACTACCGACTCGCCCCGGAGCACCCGTTCCCGGCCGCGATCGACGATGCGCTCAGCGCCTACCGCGCGCTCCTGGACAGCGGCGAAGACCCCGCAGCGATCGCGTTCGCCGGGGACTCCGCCGGCGGCGGCCTCACCGTCACCACCTGCCTCGCCGCCCGCGACGCCGGCCTGCCGCTTCCCGCCGCGATCGTTGCCTTCTCCCCCAGCCTCGACGCCACCCGCACGGGCGAGAGCATGGACACCAAGGAGGGCATCGACCCGATCTTCACCCGCGACAGCCTGGCCCACACCGGCGCCATGTACCTCGCGGGACAGGATCCGCACCAGTACCTGCTCAGCCCTGCCATCCTCGCCGACGCTTCCGGCTTCCCGCCGATGCTCCTCCAGGCGGGCACCAACGAGGTGCTTCTGGACGACTCCACCCGCATGGCCGCCCGCGCCCGCGCAGCCGGAGTCGACGTGATCCTCGACATCACCGCCGACGTCCCACACGTGTTTCAAGCCTTCGCCGGGGTCCTCGACGAGGCCGACCAGGCACTGGACCGCGCCGCCCTCTTCCTCACCCAGCAGCTTGCGCCCCCGACAGCGCGATGACGCGGGTCGGTGCAGCCTGAAGACGCGGGACTGCGGCGAATCGGCCCGCTGCTTCACGGCTGGTGATCCTTGGCCTCCTTCGGCCAAGGATCACCAGCGCGTTTGCCGCGCCTGTCTCTGCTCGACCCCTAGGGGCCGATGGGTTCTCAGCTCTTGCCGTGGGCTTCGATCGAGAGCGGCTCCCAGATGCGCCAGGTCTCCAGTCGTGCCCGGTACTCGGCGGCGGCGGTGGCGAGTGGTCCGTCGCCGAGGAACACCCGCAGCGGCGGCTCGGCCGCGTCGACGAGTCGGAGCACGGCGGCCCGGGTGGCCGCCGGGTCACCGAGCTTTCCGTGGCGCCGCCGCCTGGCCTGCTGAACGTGTGTCAGGAGATCGGCGTATGCCGGGTGGGGCGTCGCGGTGTGCACGGACGGGCCGCCGAAGTCGGTGGCGTACGCGGCGGGTTCGATCAGCGTGACCTTGATGCCGAACGGTTCGACCTCCTGGGCCAGCGACTGACTGAGGCCTTCCAGGGCCCATTTCGAGGCCGCGTACATACCGGTGTTGGGGAAGGCGCAGACGCCGCTGATGGAGCTGACCTGCAGGATGTGACCCGAGCGCTGCTCGCGCAGGATGGGCAGTGCTGCCTGCGTCACCCAGAGCGCGCCGAACAGGTTGGTGTCCAGCTGGTCGCGTGCCTCCTGTTCGCTGATCTCCTCGATCATGCCGAACTGCCCGTAGCCGGCGTTGTTGACGACGACGTCGAGCCGGCCGAAGTGCTCGCGGGCCGCCCGCACGGCCGCGAAGGCGGCGGCGCGGTCGGTGACGTCGAGCCGCTGCGGGAGGACCAAGGCGCCGTACGCCGTGACGAGGTCGGCGAGGGCGGCGGTGTCGCGGGCTGTGGCGGCCACCTGGTCGCCGCGTTCGAGGGCGGCGGTCGCCCACTCGCGCCCGAAGCCTCGTGCGGCACCGGTGATGAACCAGGTCTTGCTCATGTGCGCTCCAGTACGGATGGTGTGCCGGCCCGGGCAGGACTGTGCCGGTGTCCGGCGGTACGGATGGGTGGCGGCGGTGGGCAGGGCCGGCCGGCCTGTCAGTCGACGTCCGCGGTGCGCGTGGTCTCGGCCGCCCGTACGGCGTCCGCCGGCGCCTGGGTGGGAGTCGTCCACTGGCCGTAGGCCCACACCAGCAGACCGGCCAGCGGCAGCGCCGTCCCGAAGACACAGACACCGGTCCAGCCGTGGGCGGTGTGCAGCACACCGGCGACCGCGGATGAAGTGGCACCGCCGACGAAGACGGAGGTCATGAAGACGGTGTTGATGCGGGCCCGGGCATCGCCGCGCAGGGCGTAGATCTCGGCCTGGCTCAGCACCTGGTGGCACTGCACGGCGAAGTCCAGCAGGACGGCGGCAAGGGCGAGCAGCGGCACGCTGCCGTGGCCGACGGCGGCGAGCACGAAGGCGGACGAGGCTAGCAGCAGCGCGGCGCCGCTGGCGGGGCGGCCGCGCCCACGGTCGGCGATCCGGCCGGCGACCGGCGCGGCGGCCGCACCTCCGGCACCGACCAGTGCGAACAGGGCGATCTGGACCTGGCCGAAGTGGTGCTCGTCGATGAGCTCGTAGGCGATGGCCGTCCAGAACGTAGTGAAAGCGCCGAACATCGTCGCTTGGCACACCGCACGGCGACGCAGCACCGGCTCGCGCCGCACCAGCCCTCCCAGGCTGGCCATCAGCGTGAAGTAGCCAGCCGTGTGGCCAGGTGCCCGCCGCGGCAGCATCCGGCGCAGGACGACGGCGAGGGCGAGCATCAGGACTGCGGAGATCACGTAGATCGCGCGCCAGCCGAGCAGGTCGGCGACCAGGCTCGCCACCGTCCGCGCGAGCAGGATGCCGGTCAGCAGACCGCTCATGACCCGGCCGACGGCCTTGCCGCGCTGCTCGGGCGGAGCCAGGTGGGCCGCCATCGGCACGAGGACCTGCGCGACCACGGACGTGGTCCCCACCAGCACCGAGACTGCGAGGAACATCCCGAACACCGGGCTCGCCGCGGCGAGCAGCAGGGCGGTCGCCGTCACGAGCAGCGTCCGCGTCGCGAGTCTGCGGTTCTCGACGAGGTCGCCGAGCGGCAGGACGAACAGCAGGCCCAGGGCGTACCCGGCCTGGGTCAGCGTCACCACGGTCGTTGCCGCGCCCTGGCCGACGCCGAAGGAGCGGGCGACGAGGTCGAGCAACGGCTGCGCGTAGTAGAGATTGGCCACGGTCAGCCCGCAGGCCACCGCCAGCACCAGGGTCAGTGCGGGATTCATCCGCTGCGGTGCGGCCGACTCGGGCACACCCACCAGCTGACTCATGTCTGTTCACCTTCCGGACGTCGTTCCGGGGACAACGCTAGGAAGGCGGCGGCGGGCGAAGAAGGGCGTGCTGCACCCTCTCCCAGCGGGGGTGCAGCACACCCAGGCTCGCCGACCCGCCCGGCGGTACCGTTGCCGGTATGACGAGGGCAAACGAGCTCGGCAACTTCCTTCGCGCCCGTCGCGACCTGGTCTCACCGGAGCGGGCGGGCCTGGTGTCACACACCTCGCGCCGGGTCAAGGGCCTGCGCCGGGAGGAGGTCGCGCTGCTCGCCGGAGTCAGCACCGACTACTACACCCGGCTCGAACAGGGCCGCGAGCGCAACCCGTCGGAGCAGGTGCTCGGCACCGTCGCCCGCGCCCTGCAGCTCGACGACGACGGCGCCGCGCACCTGTTCCGGCTGGCCCAGCCCGCGCCGCGAACCGCCGCCGGCCCGGTGGCCACCGTCGGCCCCGAACTGCGGCGGCTGATGGACCACTTCCTCGACCTGCCGGCCGTCATCGTCGGCCCCGCGCTGGACATCCTGGCCGCCAACCACGCCGCCCGGCAGCTCTACAGCGGCTTCGCCCGGACGGACAACCAGCTGCGGATGCTGTTCCTCGACCCCGCCGGCCGCCGGTTCTACCGGGACTGGGACCGCGCCGCCCGCAGCATGGTCAGCAACCTGCGCGCGCAGGCCGCTCCCTTCCCCGACGACCCGCGCATCGCCCAGGTCATCGGCGAACTCTCCCTGCGCAGCCCGGCCTTCGCCGACCTGTGGGCCCGGTACGACGTACGGCCCTGCACCAGCGACGACAAGCCGCTGTGGCACCCGCGGGTCGGCGAGATGTACCTGCACTACGAGTCGTTCACCGTCACCAGCGCCCCCGGCCAGCGGTTGCTGGTCTACTCCGCCGAGCCCGGCACCCCAAGCGCCGACGCCCTCGTCCTGCTGCGCACCCTCGCCGACGACCCCCGCCCCAGTCGGCCGACCCGAACCGTGTCCAACACCAAGGGGAAACTCCAGGTGTAGGGGCGTCCTTCTGCTGCCCCCCTTCCTCGGTACCGCCGTGCTGGCCACGCTCGTCCGATGATCTCGTTCTTGTTCCTCGTTCATCACGCAGGCTGACACACCCGACGGGCGACTCCTGCCAGCCGATCGACCGCCCCGCACGGCCGGACAGGACGAGCTCACCCACCGGTCCCCGATCGACTCCCAGGCATCAGATCCGGCCCCCGACAGCCCCTCCCCCGCCACTCGTCATGCCTCCACGGCGGTCATGCGGCCGACGGCCCTGATGACCTGCCGCCGGGGAGCCAGGCGGGCGAGGAAGGCCATGACACGGTTCATGCGCCCGGCGATGACGCTCGGCGGCGGGTTCCTGCGGTCCAGCGCGGCCAGCGCGGTACGAACCACGTCGGCGGGCGCGGCGAGCCTCGTGCCCCCGGCGGCCCGGTCGGTGCCGACGACCTCGAAGAACTCGGTCCGGGTCGCGCCCGGGGACAGCGCCAGCACCCGCAGCCCGGTGCCGCGCGACTCCTCCCACAGCGCTTCCGTGAGGCTCAGCACGAACGCCTTGGTCGCGCCGTAGAGCGCCATCCGTGGGTTGGGCTGGTAGGCGGCCATGCTCGCCACGTTGACCAGGACCCCCCCCAGACCGCTCCACTGCCGCCGGACCTGGTCCGGCGCCCGGTGGTGGCACCGGAGGTCCACTGGACGTGGTCGCTGGTCCGGCGTGCCGACGAGGTGCGCCCGGCGGTGCTCGCGGTGGTCGACGCGCTCGACGGTGTCGGGGACCTCGGCCTGCACGGCCCGCAGGCGTGGCTGCCCGCCGGGGACCCCTACCGGCGCTGAGGCGCTGACCAAGTCTGGAAGGCCGCGCCTTCCAGCAGGGAGGAAGCCCGTCCCGGCGCCGGGCCGCTTCGGCGTTGCCATGCATATGGCGGCCTGCCTACCGTCGAGGAGTCGACCGGCGGCCCGGATCGCGGTCGGTCAGGGCTTCCAGTGCAGCGAACACGTCCTTCACGCGGCCACCTCGGTGCGCTCGACCAGGACGCCGTTCTCGAACCGGGCTCCCGCACGGACAAGAGGCATCAGGCGGGCGCCGGTGATCGCACGCCATCGCGCCTGGGCGGATTCGACGAGCTTGAACACCATCGTGAGGACCGCGGCCGGGTCACCGGCCCCGCGGGTGACCTTGGTGCGGAGCTTGACCGTGGAGAACGTCGACTCGATCGGATTCGTGGTCCGCAGGTGAACCCAGTGATCGGCCGGGAAACCGTAGAACGCCAGCAGTTCCTCCTGGTCGTCGGTGATCTTCGCGACGGCCTTGGGCCACTTGGCACCGTAGGTGCGGGCGAACGCATCGATCGCCTTCTCGGCGTTCGCGCGGTCCTCCGCGTTGTAGATCTCCTGAATCGCCTTCGTCGCGCCCGGTTGTGCGGACTTCGGCAGGCAGTTCGCGACGTTCCGGGCCTTGTGAACCCAGCAACGCTGATGGCGGGCGGCCGGGAAGACCTCGGCGAGTGCCTTCCACAGGCCCATCGCGCCGTCGCCGATGACGAGTTCGGGGTCTCGCATGCCGCGTCGGCGGCAGTCGCGCAGCAGGTCGGCCCAGGACTCGGTGGACTCCCGCAACCCCTCGGCCAGGGCGATCAGTTCCTTGGTGCCGTCCAGGCGGACGCCGAGCAGGACCAGGACGCACGAGTGCGCCGGGCCGAGCCGGACCTTGGGGTGGACCCCGTCGGCCCATACGTAGACGAAGTCGCGGTCGGACAGATCCCGCTCCTGGAATGCGGCGTGGTCGTCGCTCCACTGCTTCGTCAGCCGGGTGACGATCGCGGGCGACAGGCCGGCCGTGCCGCCGAGGAACTGCTCCAGTGCGGGAACGAAGTCCCCTGACGACAGTCCGTGCAGGTAGAGCAGCGGCAGGACCTCCGAGATCCTCGGCGACTTGCGGCACCACGGCGCGAGGATCTTGGCGGAGAACCGCTTGCGCTCGCCGGTCTCGTCGTCGGTGCGGCGGTCGTTCACGCGGGGCGCGGTGACCTCGACCGGGCCGGCCGCGGTGACCACCGTACGGGGCCGGTGGTGACCGTTGCGGACCACCAGACGCCGTCCATGCTCGTCGGTCTCGGCCGCCAACTCGGCTATGTACTGATTGACTTCCGCCTCCAGCGCGGCAGCCAGCATCCGGCGGGCGCCCTCGCGGACGATCTCGTCGATCAGGTGACCGGACTGGGCGGAGCCGTCATCGGTGACTACGCCGAGCACGGGCGCACCTTCCCGAGCCGCGCTGCAACGCGGGCCTACTCGGAGACCATCACGGATCACTCGGGAAGGTACGCCCTCCGCGTCCCTCCCCGCACCGATCCACAAGTCCTGAGCATTGCTCGGCGGCTCGATGGCGGGGCGCGAAACCGGCACCGGCGGTTCGGCCGACTGCTGCCGCATCTGGATGCGCTGCCAGGCCGACTGCCAGCGTGCGAGTTCCTCGGCGGACGCGCCGAAGGCAGTGACCAGCGCCAGCACCCGTTCCAGGGGCGGGAGACGACTCCGCTGATGGCTCAGGTCTCCCGAGAGGGTGCTGCGTGGAAGGCCGGTGCGGCGCTCGAGTTCGCGCAGCGACGGGCTGCCCGACCATGCCTTGAACGCCTGGAGCCGGCGAACGAACTCCTGAGGTGTGGCCGTTTCGCCCGAATCGGGCATCGTGGCTGAAACCTGCTGCGATAGCCGGTCTGGATCCCCGCCGATGTGTTGCCCGGTCATGTGTCCCCCTCTGAGGGATCGGCTCGATCGGCCGATCCGGCGTGTGCCGGGGACCATCCTGGCCAACACCAACTGAGCGCTCCATGGCGTTTGCTTGGCGTTCTATGGACGCTCTGCTGTCAGGGACCCGCCAGGGTTGCAGGCTGGGAGTCGCCGACGGGGGTACGCGTCCGGGGCGCCGGGCCGCTCCTGCCGTCGTCACTCCCGCAGGGTGACCACCGTTCAGAGGCGATCATGCTGGGGGATTTCGGAACGCTACTGCGACGACAGCACCGCTTCTCCGCCGGGTGGACGCAGGAGGAGCTCGCGGGACAGTCGGGTGTCTCGACCCATGCGATCAACGTGCTGGAGTCGGGGCGGCGGCAACGCCGTCGATGCCGAGCAGGTCCGCCCGTTGATCCCCGGCGACCCGCGCTGCCTCACGCTGGTGACGTCCCCGGGCCCTGCGGGCCACCCGGCAGCTCGGCAGTCCGGCGTGAGGCAGCCGCGCTACGGCATCTCGGGCCGGTCCAGTACCAGCTCGGCGGCTTTCCCCAGGCGCTTGACCTGTACCAGGAGGCGCTGGAGCTGCTCCAGGGCCTCGGCGACACCTTCGGCCAGGCCGAGGTCGCACACTCTGCTCGGCGACGCCCTGCTGGCCATGGACGCTCCGGCGAGCGCTCTCCAGCACTACGGCCGCGATCGAGTACCTCCCACACACCGGTGAGCGGTACGACCTCGGCCGCATCCACTTAGCGGGTCGACCGGAGTTGCTCCCGCCGTGGCGGTGCCGGGCCGTGCTCAGTTGAGTGGGTCGCACACCGGGGTAGCGGTCATGGCCGCGAACAGGCAGCCGGACAGCTTCTTGCCGGGGCCCAGGTAGATCGAGAGCCACTGGGAGCCGAGGGGCGCCGGTCCTTCGAGCCAGCTCCCGCTGGTTGAGTCGAAGACGCCGAAGGAGCAACCGCCGTTCTCGGCGAGCGGCCGGATGGCCAGGTAGCCGTTCATGTATTCCGCCAGCACTGAGCAGCTGCCGTTGGTGATCGTCGTGCCGCCTGTCGTTGCAGCCTGGGCCGAGGATGTGGCGCCCGAGCCGAGCGTGGCTGCTGCGAGCGCGACGGCCACTGCGCGTCCGGCAGTTGTGGTGAATCGCACGGTACTCCTCCAGTGACGAGGTCCGGACCCGGACTCGACGCCGGGGTGGGGATCGAATCTCGGGCGTACTTCGATGGCGTCATCGTCCGGGCAGAGCCGGATGGTTGGGTTCGCGTCATGCTCTCGCGGCAGTCGAGCGGCGGGAGCGGACCCGCGAGGGCCCGCGCCCGCCTCACTCACCGCACCTTGCTCAGTTGATCGGGCCGCATGCCCAGGTGTTGTTGTTGGCCGTGTCGATCAGGCAGGCTTCCAAGCTCTGGCCCGGACCGTCGTAGAACCACCCTTGCGCGTTGGAGCTGCCGCTCGCGCCGCTGCCCTCCCAGCTCCAGGTGTTCCGGTTGAAGACACCGAACAGGCAGTGGCCGGGGTTCTGGGTCGGGATGATCTCCATGTAGTCGTGGTAGTCGCCCCCGAGGGTGATGTCCTCCACCGCCGCACAGCCACCGGTACCGAACGCCCAGCTGCCCTCGGCGGCCTGGGCCGAGCTCGCGGTCCCTATCCCGATCCCGGCCACCGCCACCGCGGCGATCACGGCAGCCGCGGCGCGCTTCCTGGTCTTGGTGAATCGCATGGAACTCCTCCAGTGAGTCGGTTCCGCCCCGGAGTCGGCACCGGGGCACACCCCGAACCTCAGCAACCGGCGGAACGCGAAACAACTGGTCGAGCACCGTCCCGGACGCTCCCGGACGCTCCAGGACGTCGTCGGACGCCCCCACCGAAGTCACCAAAGTCACCGATCAAGGTCCCGCGCTTCATCCCCGACAACGAACTGGACCGGCTGATGCCGGTGCCCGGACCGGACGTGCGAGCATGGCCGGATGACTGCAAGTTCCCATGTGCCGCACGAGCTGCACCGGGTGGCGACACCGGTTCTGGAGATCGCCTACCGCCGGACTGGCGGGCGCCGCCGGAAGACCGACACCCCGGTGATCCTGCTGCACGGCTTTCCCTACGACGTCCGGGCCTACGACGAGGTGGCGCGGCTGCTCGCCGGCGCCGGCCGGCAGGTGCTGACGCCGTACCTGCGCGGTTACGGGCCGACCAGGTTCCTGGCCGAGGACACCCCGCGCAGCGGCCAGCAGGCCGCGCTCGCGCAGGATTTGGTCGAGTTCATGGACGCGCTGGGGATCCGGCGGGCCGTGGTCGCCGGCTACGACTGGGGCGGGCGCGCGGCCTGCGCAGCGGCGGTGCTGTGGCCGGAGCGGATTCACGGCCTGGTCACGGCGGGCGGCTACACCGTCCAGGACATCGCCCGCGCGATGGAGCCCGCCGCACCGGAGGCGGAGCACAGATATTGGTACCAGCACTACTTCCACTCGGAGCGCGGCCGCAGAGGTCTGGAACAAAACCGCGAGGAGCTGTGCAAGCTGCTCTGGCGGCTGTGGTCGCCGACCTGGCCGGAGGCCGAGCAGGCCTTCGCCGCCTCCGCGCCCAGCCTGCACAACCCGGACTTCGTGGACGTGGCGATCCACTCCTACCGGCACCGCTACGGCCTGGTGGCGGGTGATCCGCGCTACCAGGCCCTGGAGGACCGGTTGGCCGAGCTGCCGCCGGTGACCGTTCCAACCGTGGTGCTGGTGGGCGAGGAGAACGGCGTGATCCCGGCCGCCGACCAGACCGGCACCGAGCACTTCACCGGTTCGTGCGAGGTGCGCACCCTGCCCGGGGTGGGCCACAACGTGCCGCAGGAGGCCCCGGCGGCGTTCGCCGCGGCGATCCTGGAGCTGCCCCTCTAGCCGGTGCTCGGACGGTGGGTCAGGAGAGCAGCGCCGAGCCGAAGGTGTCGTTCGGTGCCTTGACGCCAGGCAGGGCGAAGAAGGACGAGATGCACCCGGCATACCCGGTGCCTCCGGCCGGCAGCCGACCGGAGGTCAGCCATGGTGCACTCCTCGGGCGAGCCGGGCCGAGCACGGCGTGGACACGTTCGTCTTCCGTGACGGCCTGATCCAGGCCCAGACCGTCCGTTACAGGCTCACGCCGAACTCCTGAGCCCGCCGGGGCGGCGTTGCCCATGCAACAGGCTCGACGCCGTTGCCGGCCAGGGTCCACGGCAGCTCGCGCAGCAACAGCGGATTGCCCCGCGTCACCTCGGCGCAGGCGGCGGCGCACCCCGGACCGGCTTCCCGCCCCAGGCCCGGTGAGCGAGCCCGGTCACCTCGCCTGCGGGTCGGTGACCTGGCCGAGGAAGACCGACCGGCCTGAGGTGGTGTCCCGGATCAGGAACAGGAACGGCCGGTCGATGCGGAGTTGGACGGCCTTCGTCGGGGCCCCGGCGGCCGGCACCATGACGACGCCGCTGCCGGCCGCGGCCACCGTGCCGTCCTCGTCCACCTGGATGGTGGCCTTCTGCACCACAGCGCTGACCTTGAGCCGCTCGGACGTCCCGGGCCCGAGGAGGCCGGTGAAGTCGGCGCGGTTGTCGAAGGCCGCATGGACGCCGAGCACGTGGAGAGCGGGGACGAGGTCGTTGGACGTGTCGAAGTGGAACTTCGGCAGAGTGAGGTCGATTTGCCGGTCGCCGAGCCCGCCGAGGATCCGGTCGAGCTGGGCCTGGTCCAGCGCCTTACTGAAGGCGGCGAAGCCGCCCTGCGCTGGCACGATCAGGTCCATCGCCAACCCGCCATCCGCGTACGGGAGTTCAACGGCTTGCCAGGGCTCGCCGAGGATGCCGCCGGAGCCTTCGGCGTAGCGGAAGGTGCTGTTCTGCCTCATCGTGCTGACCGCGGGGGTGGAGCCGTCGAGGCGGTGGAACGGCTGGTCCGAGGTGTGCGCGTGCTTGAACGGGGAGGCCCACTTCGCCTTGAGGTAGAGGGCGTCGGTGAGCGCCAGCCGGGTGTCCTTGGTGATCTGCTTCTCGTTGAAGAGGTCCTTGATCCGGCCGTCGGTGGCCTTCTCCACAGCCTGATTGACCTTCCTGCGGGAGCCGTCCGGGTCCTTCTTGAAGTCGGTGGTGTGCACGCCGGTGTCGAAGGCGGCGGCGAGGGTGGCGAGGTACGCCTGGGCGAGCGGGAAGCCCTGCTGGGCCCAGAGGTCGTCGGCCTGGCGCAGGGTGAGCCCGTCGGTGGGCGGGATGCGGCGGTCCAGTGCGCCGGCGGCCAGCGCGTACTGCTGCGGGGTGAGGCCGGTGTGCAGGGCCTTGGCGAGTTCGTCGGCGGTGGCACCGCGGGCGCCGGGCAGCACCATGGCGAGCGCGGCGGCCAGGCCTGACGGGGAGAGGACGAGGTTGCGGCTCGCGCCGTCGGGCGTACCGGCGAGGGCGTGCAGGAGGTCCAGGCCGAAGGCGCTGGTGGCGGAGGAGACCGCGGTGACCTGTGCGGGGTCGACCGGAGTCAAGGTGGCGGGCGCGGAGGCCCGGACCACCACGGGGGCGGCGCCGCTGCCACCGCAGCCGGTGAGCAGCGGAGCGGCGAGCGTGGCGCTGAGGAGCAGGGCCGCGCCGCGGCGGTTTCCGGAACTGCGGTTCGTCATGGCCCTTCGACGTGACGGGGGCGGCGACGGTTCCCCGCTCTCCGGTTCCGGTCACCGCCACGGCCGCCCGCCCGTTGACAGCCCCGCCCGCCGGCGCGACGCCCTGTTGCGAGCCCGTGACAGCCACCGCACCGTTCCAGGACGCCCTGCGGGAAAGCTCCATCCGTCGTGTCCGTGACCTCACCTGGAACCCGGACGGCAGCAGGGCCGCCTTCGTTGACGGCGACCTGGCGTCACCACGCGGGCGAGCTGCGCGGCTCGGACAGCACCACCCGTCCACGCCATGGCCCATCGCTCCAGTCCGGCAAAACCCATCACCTTGAAGTGCCGAGGTCAGTAACGGCCCCTCCGCTCACGGGTGAGAGGAGGGGCCGCCCCTTGTCCCGCACCGTCTACGGCAGGCCGGCGCGGTTCGCCAGCACGCGCAGCGCATCGTCCAGCGACTTCCGCCGGCTTCTGGACGCAATCCGTACGTGCGCCGGCCGTGGGCGCATCGCGGCTCCGGGGTCGGCGGCGGGGCCGGGTCCGAATCGGGTGCCGGTGGTACCGGATTCGGAGGGAGCGGTTCGGGGACAGGTTCGCCCCGCCGAGTCCTGGACCGGTCCGCGCGCCGCGCGCCCTGCTGGCGGCCGGCTCCGGTCACTGCAGGGCCCGGTCGTACGTCCGCCTCCTCCCGCACGACCGCCTTGTTCAGGTGCAGGTCACTGTGCGGTGGAAGCGCCGTCATCTGCTGTCGGCGCACCGCTACTTACTACCCGTCAGGCCCCAAGCGCCCAGCGCACGTACCGCGTCTTCGGCACGAAGCCAGCCCCCTCGAAGACTCCGAACGCCCCGGAGGGGCTCGCCGCGTCCATGCTCAGGATGTGGCTACCTCCCGGTGTTCACCGCCCGTGCCAGACGGTGAACCGCGCCCATGACCGTCTCCCAGCACGGTCGGACCTGGACGATTCCTCCCGATGTGATCAGTGGTCATGGGCGATCCGCGAGCAAGTGATCGGGGAGTCTTGGTTGTTGTGCCAGACGACGGCGACGTTCGACCTCGCGGCATCACGGTGAAGTCGTCCGGGAAACGCGGCCGCTGCCGACCGCACTGCGGCCCGTCAACCTCCGATCAGTACAGCCGGTAGCCGGCGCACCCCGACGGCAGGTAGGCAGACGGCAGACGGCGCGCCCGAAAACCTCGCACCGGACGCACCGTCATTTTCGGCAAATCTGGCGGTCGTTCCAAGCGCAAGGACGTTTCGAACTCCCGCTGCCCCCTGGACGGGCTGCTCAGGACACGTCCGGGCGCTCTAGCGACCGACCGAAGGAGTCGCAGGAGGCGCGGCGGAGCAGCAGTTACACCGATCCGACGTACTCCGTTCAAGCTCTGATTACCCCATCATGGAACGGTGTCCGGCGCGCCTACGCGCGTAGCACCGTCCTCTGTCACCCCACAGCACGAGGAGTCTGACTCATGCTCAGATCGAGATGCGCCACCCGCCCGCTCGCCCTGACCGCCGCCGCTCTGGCAGCGATCGCGGGCGCGACCGCCACACCCCACCGCGCTGCGGCGGCGACGCCGGCCGCAGCGACCACGCAGCACCGGATCCTGTTCGACAACAGCAAGGCGGAGACCGCCGGCAACGCGGACTGGATCATCAGCACCAGCCAGCCGGACCCGCTCGGGCAGAACGCCAACCCGCAGTCCGAGACCGACTGGACGGGGGCCATCTCCAGCTGGGGCGTGGCCCTCCAGAAGACCGGCCAGTACAGCCTGAAGACCCTGCCGAGCGGTTCCACCATCACCTACGGCACCGGTGGCGCGCTGGACCTCGCCAACTTCGACGAGTTCGTCCTGCCCGAGCCGAACATCCGGCTGAGCGACGCGGAGAAGACCGCGGTGATGAAGTTCGTCCAGAACGGCGGCGGTCTCTTCCTGATCTCCGACCACACCGTCAGCGACCGCAACAACGACGGCTGGGACTCCCCGGCGATCATCAACGACCTGATGACCACCAACTCGGTCGACAGCAACGACCCGTTCGGGCTCTCGGTCGACCTGCTCAACATCCAGACCGACAACCCGACCGCGATCAACGACGCCACCGACCCCGTCCTGCACGGGCCCTTCGGCACCGTCACCGGCAGCATCATCCGCAACGGCACCACCTTCACCCTCAAGCCGGCCGACAACCCCTCGGTCAAGGGCATCGTCTACCGCACCGGCTACTCCGGCACCACCGGCGCCGCCTTCGCGACCAGCACCTTCGGCAAGGGCCGGGTCGCCATCTGGGGTGACAGCTCGCCCATCGACGACGGCACCGGCACGGCCGGGAACACCCTCTACGACGGCTGGAACGACCCGGCCGGCACCGACGCCGCGCTCGCCCTGAACGCCAGCGCCTGGCTCGCCTCGGGCAGCGGCGGCACCACGACCGGCAGCGTCAGCCTCATCAACCCCGGTGCCCGGACGGCCACCGCCGGCACCGCCACCAGCCTCCAGCTCTCCGCCACCGACACCGCCGGGGGCAGCCTGAGCTACACCGCGTCCGGCCTCCCCTCCGGCCTGAGCCTCAACTCCTCGACCGGGCTGATCAGCGGCACCCCGACCACCGCCGGGACCTACTCCGTGACGGCCACCGCGACCGACTCCACCGGTCCGTCGTCCTCCACCACCTTCACCTGGACCGTTCAGCCCTCCGGCGGCAGCGGCTGCACCGCGGCCCAGCTGCTCACCAACCCGGGCTTCGAGGCCGGTTCGACGGCCGGCTGGACGGAGACCAGCACCGGCGGCAGCGGCACCATCAACAGCAGCTCCAGCGAGCCGCCGCGCTCCGGTACGTACGACGCCTGGCTGGACGGATACGGCAGCACCAACACCGACACGCTCGCCCAGACTGTGACCCTGCCGGCCGGCTGCACCAGCTACAACTTCAGCTTCTGGCTGCACGTTGACACCGCCGAGCCCGGCACCGCCGCGTACGACAAGCTGACGGTGACCGCGAACGGCACCACCCTGGCGACCTACTCCAACGTCAACGCGGCCGCCGGCTACCAGCAGCACAGCTTCGACCTGGCCGCCTACGCCGGCCAGACGGTGACCCTCAAGTTCAGCGGCGCCGAGGACTACACCAAGCAGACCTCCTTCGTCCTCGACGACACCGCGGTCAACGTGTCGTGACCGAGCGCCGGTTGCCCTCCGCGCCGGAGGGCAACCGGCGTTCGCGATCGGACCGCCCACGGCAGCAAGCGCATCCGGCACGCGTCGGTCGGTGGGCTGACCGTCTGCTACGACGTGCTCGCCGCCCCGGGCGGTTCGGATCAGCGCCTGATCGCGCTCACCCCTACCAACGCCGCGGCCGGACAGGCCCTGCGCACGCTGGTGGCCGGCCGGGCCAACTCCCTTGCCCGCCCCGGCGTCCACGCCATCGCGGTCTGACGCTCCAGACGGCAGTTCACCGCACCACCGGCTGGCCGTCACCCGTCAGCGCGGGCGCACCCATGGGACTCGGCCACGAAGGATCGGTTCCGGGAAACCTGGAGACCCTGCGGAAGGAGGGAGATACGCTGCCCCGGACGCCGATCAAGGTGGCGTCTTCGTCGACGGTCCGAGTTGTGTTGGGGTGTGTGGTTCGTGTTGGTTTCCGGCAGGGTTCTGAGGTTCGACGACGTCCGCGGGTACGGTTTCATCGCATCCGACTTGGGTGGTGAGGACGTCTTCATGCACGCGAACGACCTGACGGAGGAGAAGTACCTGTTCCGTTCCGGCGTGCGGGTCGAGTTCGAACTCCAGGACGGCGATCGCGGCCCGGTCGCGTCTCAGGTCCGGCTGCTCGACTCCGCCGGATCTGACGGCTCGGCAGCGAGGCCGGCACCACAGCGGCGACTGCTCCGCTCGGGCGACCTCGCGAACGGCGGCGTGAGCGCAGACGCGAGCTGCGGCGCGAGCGATGCGCTGCCGACCGCCGACTTCCGGCAGCAGCTGACCGAACTCCTCCTCAAGGAAGTGCCGACACTGACCTCCGCCCAGATCCTTCAGATCCGGGAAGCCGTCGTCGCGTCCGCGCAGTCACGCGGCTGGGTCGCAGCCTGACTCATCGCCCCTGCCGGATGGCCGATGCCCTCGCCGGTCCGAATCGCACCCAGATGAGCGTCGAGTCCGCCCGAGCCGGCCCCCGGCCGGTATCAGGCGGACTCGATCCGCTCGACGATCAGCTCCCGCAGTTCTCCGGTTCTCGGCAGGTGGAGTCCGGGGCCGGCGGCGGCCTTGGCATCCGGTTCTTCCGGATGGGCGCCGGCCGCGAACGGGGGGAGACCGCTGGGCCGGATCGCACGCCAGGAGCTCCTGGGTGCCTGCCCCGGTCCGCCGCTCCGCCTCCCTGACGAGACAGAGGAGTTGGCGCCTCACACACGCCCACGAGCCGCCCCGGCGCATCGGTTGGACGGGCGCGTCACACCCACCGGAGCCAACCAGTCCTGCCGGACGGTGATTCGGGCTACCACCGAGAGGGCCGGTCAACCCGGAAGTAGTGGCCCTTCTCCAGATCGTCGACGAGCCCGGGACCGGTCGGCCGCCACCCCAGCAGCTCACGGGTCAGCGCGCTCGAAGCCGGGCTGTCCACCGCGACGAGGCTGGCCAGCCAGCCGAAGTGCTCGCCCGCGTCCTCGTGGGAGACGGCGGCCACCGGGAGGTCGAGCTGCCGGCCGATCACCTCGGCGACGGCACGGATCGGCACGCCCTCGTCGGCGACCGCGTGCAGCATCGATCCCGCCGGAGCCGTCTCCAGCGCCAGCCGGAAGAGGTGCGCGGCATCGGTCTGGTGCACCGTCGGCCAGCGGTTGGACCCGTCACCGAGGTAGCCGGAAACGCCCTTGTCGCGAGCGATCGCGACCAGGGTCGCCATGAAGGCGTGATCTCCCTCGCCGTGCACCGTCGGGGGGAGCCGCACGACGGACGAGCGGACGCCGCGGGAAGCGAGGGCGAGCGTCGCCCGGGCATTGGCCATTCGAGTCTCCGCACCGCTGATCAGGGACGCCGCCGCCCCGGAGTCGGGACCGAGCCCGTCGGCTTCGGTCACCACCTGCCCCGGTGCGAGCCCGATCATCCCGGAGGCGATGACGAACGGTCGATCAGATCCCGCGAACACCTCTCCGAACGCCTCGATGGCGCGGCGATCCGCATCGGCAGCGCCCTGGAAGTCCCCCGAGAAGGCGATGTCGTGCTTGAACGCGAGGTGGATCACACCATCCGACGCGGCAGCCGCACTCCGCAAGCTGTCGAGATCGTCAAGAGTGCCGCGGTGCACCTCGGCCCCGGCCTCGGTGAGGGCGGCGGCCGAGGCGTCCGAGCGGGCGAGCCCGACAACCTGATGGCCCGCGCCGATGAGCTCGGGAACGACGGCGGAGCCGATCCAGCCGGACGCTCCGGTGACAAAAACACGCATGAGAAGACCTCCAGGTGAGTTCTGGATCCCTGCAACAGGCATGCGCGACGACAGGTCGCGATGTCAGGGACTGTCATCGCTCACAGCGTAGCTCCGATGTCAGTCGCTGTCATCAGCTAGGATTCAGCACATGGGTCGATGGGAGCCAAACGCGCGCGGCCGGCTCGAACAGGCGGCACTGGAGCTCTACATCGAGCGCGGGTACGAGCAGACCACGGTGGCGGAGATCGCCAAACGGGCCGGGCTGACGGAGCGGACGTTCTTCCGGCACTACGCCGACAAGCGCGAGGTCCTGTTCGCGGGCGCGGGCGCACTGCAGGAGCTCTTCGTGAGCGCCGTCGCCGGGGCACCTGGTTCCGCGGCGCCGATCGAGGCGGTGGGCGCGGCCCTCGAGGCCGCCGCCGTCGTGCTCCAGGAGCGCCGTGACAGCGCTCGGCGGCGTCAGACCGTCATCGCCGCGAACGCGGAGCTCCGAGAACGGGAACTGATCAAGCTCGCGTCGCTGTCCGCGGCACTCGCCGACGCACTGCGTCAGCGCGGCGTCGCGGACACGGCCGCAGGTCTGGCCGCCGAGGCGGGGATCGCCGTATTCAAGATCGCGTTCGAACGCTGGCTCGACGAAACCGGCCGGCGGAGCCTGGCGCAACTCATCCAGGAGTCACTCGACGAGCTCAGGGACGTGACGGCGGGCCGCCCGTCCGCAGAGCGCTGACCGGCTTCCCCCTCCCCGAGGAGTTCGAACTCCGCACCGCCGATCCGAGCGCTCCGGGGGCAAGGGCTCTTCGGCTCCTGGGACGCCGCTAGCGGCGGCACGAAGCCGCGAGAATCAGCAACAGGAGCGCGATCGCCACCATCTGGAGGCAGCCACGGCCTCCGACCGGATTCCTCCGGTCGACCTCGACATGGCCACCAGGGGGAACACCGGGGTGCCGCTTGGCATAGTGCTCGATCTGCTGTTGCTCGCCCTGGGACTCGGTGAGCCACGGTGTCTTGAAGCTGCACTCACCGCACCAGTAGCGGTACGCCATGCTGACTCCTCGGATGTCGCCGTACGCGGTCGTCCTCTCCATCACCGGCACGCGGTGCGGCCGATCGGCGGGTGGCCACCGGACCGGGCCGGTTGCCCGACCGCCCGGGCCGTCGCCCCCACCCTCCGCGGCCCTGCAACCTGCCGCCGTCCGTGCGGCCACCCGGTCACTGATCGTGGAGTCCGCGCTGATCTGCGGACAGGCCAAGGCACCGGCCAGATGTGACCGGTCGTCACGATAGGCTCACGAGCGGCCATACTGGCGAGTAGGGAGGCGACCCGGTGACAGATCAGCTCGGCCCGCTGCTACGTCGGCTGCGCCATCAGGCGGGGCTGACGCAGGAGCAGGTGGCGGAACGTTCCGGGGTGAGCGTTCGCACCATTCGCCGGCTGGAGACCGGCAAGTCCACCGATCATCGGCTGGGAACGGTGAACCTGCTGGCGGACGCCCTCGATGTCGGGCACGAGGACCGCCGACGGCTGGCGGCCACGCTCGCGAGATCGCAGAACGAAGTGGCTTCGGGGGTACCTGAACCGGTTCCCGTACCACCCGCGTTGGTGGCCGATCCGCCCGAATCAATGGCGGTTCCAACCGAATTGGTGACTGTTTCGGCCGAACCGATGGCTGACTCGGCCGAGTTGACCACCAGTTCACCGGAACAACTCGACGAGCCTCCCCCGCCCGCGGTCCCCTCGCCATTGCCGGTGCCCGGTGCGCTCGCCGACGCCGCGCAGGAGCTGGCGAGGGAGGTCAGGCGTCGCTGGCGTCGCGAGGAGGGGCAGCGCCGGGTCCACGATCCGTTTCCGCTGCCGGTCCGGTGGCAGCAGGCGCCCGCCGGCCTGACGGACCTGCAGGAGAACATCCAGCGTCTCGGGCCGGGGGTCGTGCCGCGCCAGGTGGACCTGAGCGGTGACCTGCGGAGCGTGGCCGAGGTCTACCGGCGGATCTCCTCCGGCCGATTGGTGATTCTCGGCCGGGCCGGCTCGGGCAAGTCGATTCTCACGATCAGGTTCGTCCTGGACGTCCTCGAAGCCTCGCCCGTTCCCGGCCGGGTACCGGTCATCTTCAGTCTCGGTTCCTGGGACCCGACGGCCATCACACTCCGGGACTGGCTGATCGGCCGGCTGCTGCGCGACCACCCGCACCTGGCCCGCAGGAGCCCCAGCGGGTCGACCACGGCCTCCGCGCTGGTCGACGCCGACCTCATCCTCCCGGTCCTGGACGGGTTCGACGAAATCGCTGAAGGCCTGCGCCGGGAGGCACTCGAGGCACTCAACGCCACCTCGCTCCCACTCGTTCTCACCAGCCGTCGCGGCGAGTTCGCCGAAGCCGTCCAAGCGGCGCACGCACCGCTGGTCTGGGCTGCCGGCATCGAGCTCACCGACCTCGCCATCGACGACCTCGTGACCTACCTGCCCCGGACCGCTCGAACGGTCGGTCACGGCAACAGCAGCGGCCACGGTGGCGACCACGACGGCGACGGCGGGACCGGGGCGGTGTGGGACGTCGTCCTCGGGGAACTGCGCGCCCGGGAAACCCCGGCGAGCGCGCCCCTTGCCGAGGTGCTGACCACCCCGCTCATGGTCATCCTGGCGCGCACCATGTACAGCGAGACGCCCGGCCGGAATCCGGCCGAACTGCTGGACACCACACGGTTCCCCACCAGGAAGTCCCTGGAGGAACACCTGCTGGCGGGCTTCGTGCCGGCCGTCTACCGGCGCCGCGTCCCCGAGCAGACCGAGGGCGGCCAACGACGCCGGCAGCCGAACCGGGACTCTGACCGCGTCCGGCGCTGGCTCGGCTACCTCGCCCACCACTTGGTCCGGCTCGACCACGACCGGCAGGACCTCGCCTGGTGGCAGATCGGCGACTCGCTGCCGCGCTCGACCCGCATCATGGCCGTCGTGCTGGCGACCGCGCTGTGCATCACCCTGTCCGACTGGCTGGTCTGCCCGTTCGTCACCCGGCTCGGGATCGGCGAGATCCTGCTGCAGGGGAGCCTCATGGGGCCTGTCGCCGGACTCGCCTTCGGAGCCGTGTACGCAGTCATGATCGCGTACGGCGGCGGGACGGCCTTCGAGCCGGCGCGCGTGCGGCTGCGGCTGCCCGGCGCCCACAGCCGCATCAGCCGCCGGCCGATCCACACGTTCACCGGCCGTTTCGGCAACGGTCTGTTCGGCGGATTCGTCATGGGCGTCGGATTCGCGTGCGCCCTCGCCCTCGAGCGCGCGGTGTACCCGGGGATCCCGCTCGACAACCCTGCCGTGATCGAGGGCATCCTGATCAACATGCTGGTCTTCGGGCTGATCTTCGGCTCGGCCGCCGGGCTGGTCTTCGGGCTCACAGCCGCACTGGAGGCGCCCGTGGACGTCGCCTCCGCCGCCACACCGGTCGGCCTGCTGTCCGCCAACCGCACCACGGTCGGCCAGCAGGTCCTCGTCCTGGCGCCACTGCTCACCCTCGCGATCTCCCTCGGCGGGCGCCTGGTCGTCGACCTGCTCCAGGGCCCGCTCGGACCGCTGAACTGGGGGCTGTCGGACGGGCTCCTCATCGGTGCGGTCGGCGGGCTCGGGGGTTCGGTCTCCTACGCCCTCGCCTTCACCGCCTGGGGGCAGTGGGTCCTGCTGTCCCGTGGCTGGCTGCCGTTGACCGGCAAGCTGCCCTGGGACACGGTTGCCTTCCTGGACGACGCGTACCACCGCGGAGTGCTGCGCCAGACCGGCGCGGTCTACCAGTTCCGCCACGTCCGGCTGCAACACCACCTCGGCCACACGTTCCGCCAGCAGCAGGCCAACTACGTGCCGGCCAGATTCCCCTCCGCGCAGAGCGGACCCTCGTGACGGCAGGAGCCTGCCGTCCGCCGAGGCGGCGCAGCCACGTGCCGGGCTGACTCACCGCCCGGCACCCACCGAGCCTGCTCGTAAGACCGGTGCGTACGGCTGCCGGTGAGCCTTCCGTGACGACCGGTCATAGATGGCCGGTGCCCTGGCCTGTCCCCGGAGCCGCACGAGCACCACCATCGGAGCTACCCGGTCCGCGGCACCGGGGTCCGGAGTGACCGGCCCGGAACCGCGGACACCGCCCACGGTGTGCGGGGCCGCACAAATCCTTGCGGTTCACCAGGCGGATCACATCAGCTGCCGCCCGCTCACCTCCCCGGCGCCGCGTCAACTCACCGCAGTGCCAGGACCATCTACAGATCGAGGAGTCCGATGAAGTCCCTACGTCTGACCGCCGTCGGCGCGACGCTGGTGCTCGCCGCCCTGGCCGGTGCCGGCCCGGCGAACGCGGACGCGTCGACCGCGGCCGGCATCCTCCAGGCCGGGGCCCAGCAGGGCGTCGCCGACGGATACCCCGGCGTGATCGGCCTGGTACGCCAGGGCGACACCACCCAGTACGTGCACGCGGGTGTCGGCGACATCAACACCAAGGTGCCCGCCGATCCCAAGGCCCAGTTCCGGATCGGCAGCAACACCAAGGCGTTCACCTCCACCGTGCTGCTCCAGCTGGAGGCCGAACACCGGCTCTCGATCGACGACACCGTCGACAGGTGGCTCCCCGGCGCGGTCAACGCCAACGGCTACGACGGGACGAAGATAACGATCCGCCAGCTGCTCAACCACACCTCCGGCCTGCCCGATTACGCCAAGGACTCGGGCTTCGCCCTGACCTACGCCATCAACGCCAACCCCAACCAGCCCTGGCCGCCGCAGACCCTGGTGAACCTCGCCCTCGCGCAGCACAAGCCCACCTCCGCGCCGGGCGAGCGGTGGGAGTACGCCAACACCAACTACGTGCTGGCGGGCATGGTGATCAAGGCCGTCACCGGCAACGACCCGGCCACCGAGATCCAGCACCGGATCATCGAACCGCTCGGCCTGCACAACACCGGCTTCCCGACCGCCGATCCGGCCCTGCACGGCAACTACCTGCACGGGTACGAGTATCCGGTGATCGGCATCGTGATCAGGGATGTCACGGCCTCGGACGTCCAGACCTTCGGGGCCGCCGGAGCGGTCGTGTCGACCCTGGACGACCTGGCCACCTTCTCCCGGGCGCTGCTGACCGGACAGCTCCTGCCGCCGGCGCAGGAGGCCGAGCTCAAGACCACCGTCCCGGTCGCCAGCGGCAGCACGACCGGCTACGGGCTGGGCATCATCCACGAGCAACTGCCCTGCGGGCAGTGGGCCTGGGGCCACAACGGCGCCGTGCTGGGCTACTTCAGCGACTGGCTGGCCAGCGAGGACGGCACCAAGCAGGTGGTCCGCGCCAACAACGAGTTCCACCTGCTCGCCGGGACGAAGGGCCAGCAGGACACCGGCAACGCCACGCTCAACGCCTTCTGCGCGCTCTGACCCCTGACCGGACCGCAGCCCTTCCACCCGGTGCCCCCACGCCCGGCACCGCGAGCGCGGGGGCACCAGGCACGCCGGACCGGAGTACCGGACGGCACCGGAGGACTGACGGCCCGGACGAGCGGCATCCACTCCCGCACCGTGAATGTCACCCGCGTTCCGAAAGGACGAGCATGAAGTCACTTCTACCCACCTGGCGACTGCACGCGAAAGCAGCCGTCGCCGCCGCGGCGATGTCCCTGGCCGCGTTGCTCGGGGCCGCGCCCGCACACGCGGACGCCGCCTCCGTTCCGGCGTTCACCGACGGGTTCGGCCTGACCCAGGTCGGCGCCCCCGAGGTGCACTCGAGCACCGACTTCACCATCACCGTGACCACCCGGCAGCTGTCCGGTGAGCACAGGATCCGCATCTTCCTTCCCCAGGGCTACGGAGCGGACCCAGGCAAGCGGTGGCCGGTGACGTACTTCCTGCACGGCGGAGGCGGCACCGTGGACGACGCCGCGGCCGCCCCCGCGCTGCACTCGGACTCGATGATCACCGTGGTGCCGGACGGCGGTCTGAAGGGCTGGTACGCCGACTGGGCCATGCAGAACACAGCCATGGGCGCGGCGAACTGGCAGACCTTCCACACCACCCAGGTCGTCCCCTTCATCGACGCCAACCTGCGCACCATCGCCGACCGGTCCCACCGGGCCGTCGTCGGCCTGTCGATGGGCGGCTACGGCGCACTGCGCTACGCCGAGGCCCGTCCCGACCTGTTCGGCCACACCGCCTCGCTGTCCGGCGGCATCGACTTCGGCATGGCGGAGATCCGCGCGGCCGTCCTGGCCACGGAACTCAACGTCACGGGCGCGTGGTGCGCCGTGAGCACCTCCACCCCTGCGGGTACCGGCCGGTGCACCGGTTACGGGCCCTACGTCGACAGCGACGCGATCTTCGGCTCGCCGTACCCGGTCTTCAACGCGGACCACATCTGGAACGAGGTCGACCCCGCCGCCACCGCCAACCTGGCCAGGCTCGGCGGAACCGGCATCACGCTCTACACCGGCAACCAGTGGCCCATCGACCACTTCACCGAGATCGCCTCCAACACCGTCAAGACCCGCCTGGACCAGCTCCGCATCCCCAGCCGCCTGGTCGACTACGGCAACGGCTCGTCGCTCTCCCCCACGTGCGACGGCGGCCACGACTACGGCTGCTGGGCTCCCGCACTCGCCGACTACATCCCGCGGCTCCAGGCCGCGTTCACCGCGGCGAGCTGATCCCTCCTCCGGCTGACGGATCCGCCCCCGCGCCCTGCGGTCACGAGACCGGGGAAGGCGGCGGGCCCGAAAGCCGCGAGCTGTGAGACGGCTGGCGGCCACCTCGGCCGCCGGCCGAAGGTATCGCCTCGGACGGTTCGCCGTGTGAGGCGATACCTTCGGCCTCTCGCCGGTCCTGGCAGCCGGGATCAGGCCGGTCCGATGCGGTAGGGGCGCATCATCTCGTTGTCCTCGTGGTCGAGCATGTGACAGTGCCACATGTACCGGCCCGGCTGATCGAACTTCACTCTGACCCGGGTGACGCCGTTCGGATACGTGATCACGGTGTCTTTGAAACCGTTCTCCCAGGGATCGGGAGGGCGGGCTGCCTGTCCGGCTGGTTGCCGGTCGACCACCTGGAACTGCACCTCGTGGATGTGGATCGGGTGGGCGTCCTTCGTGAGGTTGTGGAACTCCCAGATCTCGGTCGCCCCGAGCGCGGGGTCCTCCGTGATGGGACCGTCCCACCCCATGAGGACCGGCTTGCCGTCGGGCCCCAGGGTACCGAGCAGCACTGCGCGGGGGCCCACCCCGTTGAGGCGGGCGGAGTTCACCTCGTTCAGGGAGAGCTTCCGGGTGCGGCTCGCCGGGCCCAGGGGTCTGAAAGCGGGGAGGGCGAGGTGGGCGGGTGGCACGGTGGTATCCGGCGCCGTGAGCGGCCTCACGACGAACTTCATGACCTGCCCGGTGGTCCTCGGGTCGGCCGGTTCGAAGTCCGTACCCGCAGTGCCACCCTGGAACGGGGCGTCCGGGGCCTCGTTGACGAGGTAGAGCTCGGTTCCGACCGGGAGGGAGGTGAAGTCGACTATGACGTCGGCGCGTTCGGCGGGTGCGGTCAGCAGTTGGTCGCGCTGGACCGGTGCGGGCAGGAAGCCTCCATCGCTTCCGATCTGCCAGAAGGGCAGGGCCGGCGATGCCGGTCGGCGGGCCGACCGATCGGCGATGATCTTCAGGATCAGGAACCGTGAGTTGCACCCGTTGAGGAACCTGAACCGGTAGCGGCGCGGCTCCACCGAGAGCACCGGCCAGGTCCTGCCGTTGGTGACGATGGAGTTGCCGAAGAACTCCGGGTTCCAGATCGGCGCTATGTCACTGCCGGGAACGTAGGGGCCTTTGAACCCGTCGAAGAACGCTCGGCTCGTCGGATAGGACAGGCTGCCGTCGTTGTTGAAAGACCGGTCCTGAATGACCACGGGTATCTCGTAGTACCTCGTCCCCGGGGGGTCGGCCGGCTTGGGCGCGGGACCGGGAAGCACGCCCTGCGGCAGGTCGTCAGGCCCACCACGCAGGAGATAGAAGCCTGCCAGTCCGGCGTACACGTTCAGCCGGGTGACACCCAGCGCGTGATCGTGAAACCAGAGCGTGGCGGCTCGGCCACGGTTCGCGTACTGGAACACCGCCGCTCCACTGCCCCAGCCCTGCCCGAACCGCACTGCGAACTTCCTCCCGAACTCCTCGTAGAAGGAACCGACTGACGCGTAGCCTCTGGGGATGTCGCGCGCGTCGGGCAGGTACCACGCCTCCGCATAGCCGTCGCTCTCCTCCTCGTTCAGCCCGCCGTGAAGATGGGTCACGATGGGTACCGGCCCTCGGTAGGGGCCCGGAGTCGAGGTGAACGCGGGACGTGAGTCCCGTCCCGACAGCCCGCCGGGAGGATTCGCCCAGTGGAGTGTGGGATCCACCGGCAGCAGATGCGGCAGGTAGCGGCCTTGGGCGTTGCGCAGTTGGTTCATCCAGGTCACCCGCACCGCCCTGCCGAACTCCGCCTCGATGGTGAGGGCGGGGAAGCTGAAGGTTCCCCTGTGCCGGACCGATCCGTATCCCCAGACGGTTGTCGCCGGGTTCCCCGGAGGCAGTACTTGCTGCCGGAACTGCCGCACACCGATCGTGTAGCGGTCCACGTCGGCCTTCCGGTCCCGGTAGTCCCTCGGCATCACCGGGGGTATCACCAGCTCGGCGACATACTTCTCCACCTTTGTCGGGTCCAGCGCACCTGCCGCCCGCACCGGCAGTGCCGTCTCGGCAGGCAGCAACAGACACGCGCCACCGACGGCCCCCGCCTCCAGCACACGTCGCCTCGTGATCATAAGGATTCCTCCCGGGGAAAAGCAGGTGGCAGGGGCGGCGGCGAAGCGACGGCCGCGTGCGCGCGCTCGGCCCGGGGAACGGTCGGCGGTCGACTGCCTCGTACTCACCGGACCGCCTCCCGAGACCACGGAGGCGGTGCTGGCTTCCCGCCTTCTGGCGGGTTCAGGCCGATCCGTCGTCCCACCGGAACTCCGGGCGGATCCCCCGCTTGATCAAGTCCCGTCCGATCATCTGGAGTCGGAACATCGCGGCCACGTTCGGCGGTGCGCCGTTCGTCCAGCAGGTCTCCAGATCGATCAGCAGCTGCTTCAGGGTGCGGTTGAACTCGGCCGAGGGGTTCGGCCGGGCCTGGGATGACCCGAAGTCGTACACGTCCGGCAGGGTGACGGGTGACCCGCTGAAGCTCCACTTCTCACCGACCTTCACCAGCCGTTTCTGGACGTACAGCTCCTTGAAGAGGTAGTAGTGCGCATGGCCGCCCCCGTCGCCGGACGGCTCCTCGGGCGACCCCTGCGTCCCCTCCCCCTCGCTCTTGATCCGGTCGATGGTGTCGATCGCGTCGGCGACGGTTCTGATCGGGTTCGTGGCCGGCAGCTCCACCGCGTGCGCGTCCTGGTCGATGTCGGGCTTGACCGCCTGGAAGGTCGCGATGATCGTGTCGTAGAAGGCACCGATCGTCGCGGGCGGCAGCTCGGCCTGCAGCGCGATGGGCGGGAACTCGGGATACTCGATCTGCATGAACACCGCGAGCTGTTCCCTGCGCAACGGCTTGAGGTCGACCGGGAGTTCCTGCGGGATGCCGCCGGGCAGCTCACTGAGCGGATAGCTCGGCAGGAAGTCCGCGTGCGCGATCGACGGGCGGCCGCCGACCGCGGCCAGGAGGTTTCCGGCGAGTGCGAAGTGGCCCATCTCCTGACTGACGATCCGGTGCAGCACGCCCTCGGTGCGGTCCGGATCGTTCTGGACCGACCACTGCGCGCACAGATAGGGCGGGATCGTGGCGAACTCCAGTCGCATCGCCAACTGCAGGGCGCCCTTGAGGTCGTCCAGCGAGAGGATCCTCGCCTCGACGTACTCCCTGATCGTCTTCATGCGCGGCACATCCGCGGTCACCGGATCCACGTCACAGCCCCAGCTTTCTGAGTTCGTCGTCGATGATGCGCTGCGCCTCGGGCGTGACGCCCGGAAAACCGAGCAGCGGTACGTTCCCGACATAGCCGATCGCCTTGAAGCCGATGTCGGACGTGAAGTAGCCGACGAGCACCAGCGACCGGAACCTGATGAAGAACTTCCGGTCCGCCGCGGTGGTCGAAGCGATCTGGTCGACGATCGCGCGCTGTCGGGAAGGGTCCAGCTCGACGAACCCGGCCCCGAACTGGCGCTGCGCCTCCGCGTCGACCATGGCGAGACCGGCCGTGATGACCGCTCTGTGCCCCTGCTGGGTGCCGTACGGAGCGCTCACCCACTCGTCGAAGAAGTCGGTGATCCCCATCCCGCTCGGCGCCGGGTACTCGCCGGTGCCCGGCAGGATGATGTCGGCGAGAACCCCGATGAGTGCGCGCTCGCGCTCAGAGAGCGTGCGCGGCCAGGGCGTGTGCGGCGTCACCAGGTTGGGATCGGTGCCGTAGCCCGGCGGCGCGGTGCCGACCCCGGCGGCATTGTGCTGGTCCATCTCTCCCTCGGTTTCTGATCTGCCGTCATGCATGCGATTGCTGCCGGGTTTTCGGTCGGGCGCACGCGGTCACAGTCCGCCGCCCTTCATCAGTTCGAGGATCCGGGCCGAGCTTCGCGCCGCCAGCGCCAGGATCGTGAGCGTGGGGTTCTTGTCCGGGCTGGACGCGAACGCGGCGCCGTCCATGACGAACAGGTTCTTCACGTCCCAGCAGCGGTTGTAGGAGTCGAGTACGGAGTCCTGCGGCGAGGTGCCCATCCGCGCGCCGCCGACCTCGTGGATAGCCCCGCCGCCCGGCGACATCTTGAACTCGCTGTTGTCCGGCGCCCCGCCGAGCAGGGTGAAGACCTTGTTGAAGGTCTCCTGCATGTGCATGGCCTGCTGGACCTCCGAATCCCCCCACTTCCAGTGGAACTGCAGCACCGGGATGCCCCACTTGTCCTTGGCCGTGGCATGGAGTTCGCAGAAGGAGTCCTCGTTCGGGATCATCTCGCCCTCGCCGATGAGGGTGATGCTCGTACCGAACTTCCGCCGCACCTCCGCGCGCAGGTCGTCGCCGTAGGTCGCGGACCCACTGTCCACCAGACCGCCGACGCCCGTGGTCGGCATCCTGCGGCCGCCGCGCGGCTCGATGTGGTACCCGCGCGGAAAACCGAGCTGCCCCTCGGCCTGCTCCTGCAGCAGCCACCACGGCACGTAGATGTGCGGTGTGAACATGCCGTCGTCGTTCAGCACCGGCAGCTTCTCCAGCATCGGGATCTGCGACGACCGCGAGAACTCGACCGAGTCCATCAGGTACTTGCCGACCAGACCGCGGCTGTTCCCGATCCCGTTGGGGAATACGTCGCTCCTCGAGTTGAGCAGGATGCGCACCGACGAGCAGGTTCCCGCCGCCAGCACCACCACCCTTCCCGTCACCGAGAGTTCGGATCCGGTCTCCCGGTCGTTGTAGGTGACCCCGGTGGCCCGGCCGGTCGCGTCGACGTCGACCCGGGACACCATGGCGTTGCACACCACGGTGAGGTTCCCGGTGGCGCGGGCGGGCGGAATGAGGACGGTCGTGCTCTGGAAGTTGGAACGGCTGGAGCAGCCGCTCGTACACGGCGTCGCGTACAGGCACGCCGCACGTCCGTTCAACGGGCGGGTGAGAACGGCCGCCCGGATCGCCGCCACCTTCATGCCCAGGTGCTCGAACGCCCTGGTGAGGACGGCCTCGTGGGCGCGCGGGGGCGGCGGCGGAAGCTGGACGCCGGGCGGGGAGTCGGGGGCGTTCTCGATGCCGTGCGGAAGGCCGGTGACGCCGATGAGGCGTTCGGCCTTGTCGTACCAGGGCGCCAGATCGTCGTACTCGATCGGCCAGTCGAAGCCCAGTCCGTCACGCGTCTTCGGCTTGAAGTCGTAGGGGCCGAAGCGTAGCGCCACCCGTCCCCAGTGGTTGGTGCGGCCGCCCAGCATCCGCGGCCGCCACCAGCCGAACGACCGGTCGCTGTCCGGCAGGGTGCCGTCCGCCTGGGTACCGTCCGGCCGGACGTAGGGCTCATCCGGGATGGCCCAGCCTCCGCCGACGGTGGCGTCGTAGAAGCCCAGCTTCTTGTCCGACGTCACGGCCGCCCGTAGCGGCGCGGCCTCCTGGGTGTTGAACATCGGCGTCTCGGTGCCGGGGTCGTAGTCCCGGCCCGCCTCCAGCATCAGGACCCGGAGGCCCGCCGCGGCGAGTTCGTGCGCCGCCATTCCACCGGCGGCCCCGGAGCCGACGATGATGACGTCAAACGCCTGTGTATCGGACACGTGGCCCCACTCTTTCACCGGATATCGTCGCGCGAGACACGCCTGTCACCCTCGGTCATCGAGCCATGACAATCCTCGCAGGGCCCATGGCGGGCCGCGACCCGGCAGCGGATCAGCCGGCCCGCCGGACAGCCGCACGAGCGGCTGCTGAAGTCCGAGTCCACCGGCGGTCCGGGCCCCCGGCCGCGTCCGGATCCCGGAAGTCCGGGACGCACCCCGTCCCGTACGGTTAGCATCCCCAGGTATGGATCTTGCGTTCGCACAGCACTTCGCCGAGGAGTGGGCCGCCGCCTGGAACTCCCGTGATCTGGAGCAGGTCCTGGCCCACTTCACCGACGACGTCGTCTTCACCTCGCCCAGGATCGTCCACTTCCTCGCGGACCCCTCGGGCGAGGTACGCGGCAAGGACGCCCTGCGCGCGTACTGGACCAAAGGGCTCCAGCACCTGCCCGATCTCCACTTCACCGTCGAGGACGTCCGGGCCTCAATCGACACCGTGGTCATCAACTACCGCAACGAGCGGGGCCAGGCGGTCGCCGAGGTGCTGACGTTCCGTGGGGGACTCGTCTGCCGGGGCCTCGGTGCCTACGGGCCCGAGATGTGAGACCGCCGGACCGCTCCCGCACCGATCGGCCTGCCGAGTCCGCGACCTGACGCGATCGGTGCCGGAGAGGCCGTCCGCGTGAGGGCCCGCGGCGCCGCCTGCCCGTCCTGGACGGATGCGGGAGCCGGCGGGATTCGAACCCGCGGACGGGCTCGGAGCAGGTCCGCCCCTCCCCCATCGATCGCCACCCGGGGTTCCTCCGGGTGGCGACTGCAATCGGCCGCTCTGCCACGGTCCGCATCCTGCGGGATTGCGCGGTCCCGCTGCGGCGATCGTATGGAAGCCCGCCGGGACGGCGCCACCGGGTTTACCGGGAACGGTACGGAAGGGCCGCAAACCGGTAAGCAGCGCCCGGGAGAACAGGTCACTGCAGGATGTTCACCGCGCGGGCGACCACCAGCACCACCGTCAGCAGCGAGATCGTCGACTGCGTCATCATCAGCATCTTGGCCCAGCGCGAGAGCGGCATGGTGTCCGTCGGGCTGAAGGCCGTGGCGTTGGTGTAGGCGACGTACAGGTAGTCGAGGAAGCCCGGCTCCCAGGCGGGCGGGGCGATCTCCGGCTGCTGCATCTGCGGGAAGAGCAGGTCCGGGTAGTCCGCGGTGCCGAGAGCGCGGGCGGCCGGACCGCCGCGGTCCCACTCCCAGTACCAGAGCCCGAAGGCGATGACGTTGGTCGCCCAGATCGCGCCGCCCGTGATCAGCAGCTCGGTCGCATTGGAGCCGCCGGCCCCGCTCACCAGCTCGCGCACCAGCTTCACCGCCGACCAGCCGTTGGCCAGGCTGATCGCCCCGACCAGACTGAGGTTCACCGCGCGCAACGCGCGCGTGCTGAGGTCGAGCCGGCGGTGCGGGTGCATCACCACCTGGGCGCAGAGCAGGCCCAACTCCAGTGCCGGCAGCATCCACTGCGGATGGATCGTCAGCCGGGCGGGCAGGACGAGTTGCAGGCCCACCGCCACCAGGATCACGACCGTCACCGCCCAGCGCTGCTCGGCCTCGGTCTCGGTGCGCCAGACGGGCCGGATGGCCGGCGAGGTGCCGGCCGGCGTGGAGGTGGTGGTGGAGATCAGCGCTTCGATCCGGTCGAGGCGCTGGTGGAGCGCGGCGGCGAGCTCAGGGGTGGCGCCGGGTCCGACGGGCGTGTCGGGCCCGGCGGGCTGATCGGCGTCATCATGCTGTTCGTTCGCGGGACTGGGGCTCATGACGATCATTGTGAAGTGTCCGCCCCGGCCTCAGGGAGGCCCGGCCGATTCCGGTTACGGGACGGGCGCCGGCCCCCTGACCGACGACCGACCGGACTGACGTCGGGTCAACTCCCCACGACCGCTGCGGGAAGCGGACCGCCGACCGCCCGGCCCCGGCGAAGCCGCAGCAGTTGTGGTCCTCCTGCCCCCGAAGCGTCGGATGCCGGGTGGTCACGGCTGCCGTGCACTGCCCTCCGGCTCCGCCCTCCCCCGTACCCGGGTCTTCCGGGCCTCCCGTTGGGACCGGGCCACCCACCATCCGGCCAGGACGACGAGCGCGCCCACCCCGATCCTGATCAGCACGCTCTCCGCGTCCGCCGGTGAGCGGTGCACCCATTCCCAGGAGAGATAGCCCAGCGCGGCGGCGACGAGCACGGCGAGGACCGCGAGGCGCCCTCCCACCCCGCGGGCTCCCCTGGTCAGCAACGCCGCCGCGGAGGACCCGGCGAGCAGCAGGAGCACACCGGCGAGCGTGAAGGCCATCGGCAGACCGGGCACGAAGAGGGCGCACGCGAGGAGTACCCCGCCGGCGGCGACGGCGAGTTCCACCGCCCGGGTGCCGAAGCGGCTCCGACGGGTGAGGAAGGAGACCATGCCCCAGACGGCCAGGGTGTAGCCGCGGAAGGCGGCGAGGACCATGCCGACCGACTTGGTCCCGTGCGGGCCCGGGGCGTGCGCAGCGGCATGCCGGGGCTTGAGCGCGGTCACGGTGTTGGCGGCGGCCGCGGCCGCGTGGGCGATCGTACGGGCGAAGGTGTCGCTGCCCATGTCGCCCGGGATCCGCTCGCGCCCGATCGCGTCGGCGGCCCGCCACAGGTACCAGAGGTCGTCCGTCCGGAGCACGCCGCCGGTGTCCTTCTGCTTGCCGTCGTAGCAGTCCAGCCAGGTCCGGCTGGCCTCGGTGCGGTCGTCGGGGGCCTCGCCGCGGATCGAGTCCGCCAGCGCGCCGATCTCCTCCCGGAGGATCGAGGTCTGCACCGATCTGCTGACCGCCCGGACGCAGGCCGCCAGCCCGGCCGCGTCGACCGCCGCCGAACCCGGCACCGTGGCACCACCCGGGCCCAGTCGGGCAGTGTCGTCGGCGCCGCCCCGCACCTGCCCGGCGGAAGCGGAGACGGCCGGAGTGACCGAAGCGGTCTGAACCGATGGGTCCGGCGTATCCGGTGCGTCAGGCACCTCCGCTGCGTCAGGCCCGTCCGCCGCCTTCCGGGGAATGACCGTGACGACGCTCTCGATGAAGCGCCGGCACTCCTCCTCGTCCTCCAGTTCCCAGCGCTCCGCGAGCCAGTCGCGGTCGAGGGCGCCCTGCGGGCCGGTGGCGACGGCGCACTCCCGGAGGAGACCGAGCAGTTCGTCCGCGCGGCGCCGCCGCAGCTCGGAGCTCCGCTCGGGCGAGGCCGGCCCGCCGTCCGCCAGCACCGCGCCGCACTGCCGGAGCCGGTCGGGTGAGAGCAGCATCCGCACGATGTGCACCGCGCCGTCCATCCGCCCGTGCAGCCAGTCGTTGACCCGCCAGGACGGGCGGTAGAACGCGCCGAAGTGGTGGAGCTGCACGCCGGTCAGCAGTTCCGGGGCGGTCGACGAGAACTGGATCAGCTCCACCTCCTGTTCGACCTCCTGGCTCGCGCCCGCGAAGGCGAGCTGGACCACGTCGAGCCGGAGCATCCGCCGCAGTAGGTGCGGTTCCGCACCCTCGACGGGTACCGGTCCCGGCGCGAACAGGTAGTCGTGCAGGTCCGCCAGCCGCCGGCTCTCCAGACGCTGGGACTCGACGGTCCGCCCGATCGCGACCACATCGGCGATGGCGTCGCGGCAGGCCCCCAGGTGCGCGGCCACCTCGCAGGCCTGCTGGTACTGCCGCTGCCTGCGTTCACCGCTCCCGCCCTGCGTCCCCGTCCGCACCCAGCCGTCGACGACCTGGTCGAGCCAGCGCGCGAGAGCGTCCGGGGCGGTCACCGAGCCGAGCCCGTCCGGCTCGCGGGCCGGCATGGGCGGGAGGCGGCGCAGCTCGCCGTCCGGCATCTCCACCTCGCCGCCGGCCGGGGCGCCCGCCCAGTAGGCGTCCAGCGTCAGCCGGTCCCGGCGGATGCCCTCCACCGTGCGGCTCAGCCGGCTGCGGGCCGCGACGATCTCCCGGCGCTGCGCGGATCGCATCGGCGAGAGCAGGACCGCTCGCCGCAGTACGTCGACGGCCAGGTCCGCCAGCCGTTCGACCGTGGTGATGCCCCAGTCCCAGTCCGCGCCCGTCCGGGTCAGGGCGGCGTCGAAGGGGTCGGCGGGGATGAACGAGCCTCCCCCGCCCCGCTTCCGGTGGAGCAGCCCGCGCAGCGTGTCGGCCAGCTCGCGGCGGCTCCAACCGGGCTGCCCGGGCCGCTGGCCCGCCGCGATGAGTCCAGCGATGATCCGGGCGGCGTTCTCGATCCGGACCTCGAGGTAGCCCTCCCACGCCCGTCCGGACAGGTCCTCGGCACCGCCCGTCAGCGCGGCCGCCAGCCGCTCCCTGGCCCGCCGGCGCAGGTTGACCGCCTCGTTGCGGGTCCGGATCTCGGTGAGCTCCCGCGACACCGAGTCGGTCGAACGAAGCCGGGTGAGCACGCCGAGCAGCGCGTCCCCGGCGTGCGGGAGGTTCTCCGGTGACGGCACCTCGGTGGGCAGGGTGGTGGTCTCGGTCGGGTCGGGCACCACGTACGCGAGCACCCGGCGCACCTGTACGCCCGCGGGCTGCCGGTAGACCGCCTCCAGTGCCGGGCGGATCGGCTTGTTGAGCAGTACCCCGCCGTCGAGCACGTACTGCGACTGCCCGAAGTCGGCGCCGCCGGCGGTGGACGGCCACGGTCCGCCGCCGGGAGCGGGCGGACCAGTCACCTCGACCCAGTGCGGCTCGAACGCCCCGGGGAAGGAGGAGGTGCACCTGGCCGCGCCCGCGAGCTGGTCCACGACCGAGTCCTGGGCCAGGTCGCCGAGGGCGCCGGTGCCGTCGGCGGGACTGCGAACCTGAAGGTCGCGTCGTGGTCCACCTCGGTGATCCCGATTCCCATGTCGTCGGTGAACGAGGTGGTCCGCCCCTCCCAGAGGGTGCCGGTGAGGATGAGCTCGACCGGACGTTCCGCGGCGTCCCGGGCCGGCCGGCCGGCTCCCGCAGGCGGCGGGGAGGCGAGGACCTGCCGCAGCGCGCCGGTGAGCGTCGGCAGGAAGTACTCGTCCCCCATCAGCAGGGACGGCGGGTTCTTCCGGAGCGGGCTGCGCAGCAGCCGCTCCAGGCTGCCCTCGGTGCGCCACAGGTCCCGCATGGCGGTGAGGTCCCGGTTGCGTGCGAGCCCGAGCGCGAGGAACGCGCCGTTGATGCCGCCCGCCGAGGTACCGGCGATCACGTCCACCCGTGCCTCGGACTGCAGCAGTTCGAGGAGCGGGCGATAGGCCGTCAGGTTCCAGCGACGGACCATCGCCAGGTGGTGGAGTTCCAGCGTCACACCGCTCATCCACACGGCCAGGCTCACTCCCCCGTTCAGCACCACGGCCAGGCGGATCTCCTGGCGGTCGAAGTCCGCGTCCTGGGCCGCGCCGCCCAACGGGTCAGCGCCCTCGTGCGCCGTGTCCACCACAACGTCTCCTCGGTTCGTCCTCGGACCTGCTGTTGGCAGTGTCGGCCAGGGCCGGCGGGGCCGCCGCCCCAGCACGCATTCGGCCCCTTCCCCCGGCGGCTCGAAGCCGGCTCGGGACGGCGGCGGAGCGGCCGGGGTCTCCCGGTCCGGCCGTGGTGCGCCGCTGGTCCCGGCGATTCGACACGGTCCGGCGGCGGGCGGACGATGGCTGGAGGACAGGGTCGAAGCGACCGGACCGCTGGCGTCCCCGTGGCGGAGGTCTCGCGCATGGACCGCGGATATCAGGGTGCCCGAGGGGCCGCCGAGGTGCGAGCCCGCCTTCCCGTCACGGCGCCCGGGGGTACCCGCTCGCCCGTCCGCCTCGAGTTACTCGGCGGTTTCGCCCTCCTGGTCGACCAGCAGCCGGTCAGCGTTCCGGCGGGTTCCGAGCGCGTGCTGGCGTTCGTCGCACTCCGCCGCTGCCGGGTGCCCGTGCCCAGGCGCCTGATCGCGGGGACGCTCTGGCCGGACGCGGCCGAGCACTGCGCCTACGCGAACCTGCGGGCGGCGCTGTGCCGGCTGGGCGGCGAGGGCAGACGGGCTCTGGAGATCAGTCCAACCGAGGTCGGCCTGGCCGCGGAAACCACCGTCGACCTCCACCGGGCCCGCTCGCTCGCCCGCCGGGCGCTGGACGACGCGCCGGCCCCGGCGTACGACCTCGGTCTGGCGGCCGTCGCCGACCTGTCCGCCGATCTGCTGCCCGGCTGGTACGAGGACTGGCTGCTGTCCGAGGCCGAGGAGTGGCGCCAACTGCGGCTGCACGCCCTGGAGATCCTCGCCGAGCGGTTCACCACCGCCCGGCGGCACGGCGAGGCGGTCGCGGCCGCCCACGCCGCCGTCCTCGCCGATCCGCTGCGGGAGAGCAGCCGGGCCTGCCTCATCCGGGCGCACCTGGCCGAGGGCAATCCGTCCGAGGCGATGCGTGATCTGAGGCACTACGAGCAGCTGCTCCGACGGGAGTTGGGCCTCCGGCCGACGCCGTGGCTGAACCGGCTGGTGGCGCACGCGGTCGCACCGCCGTCACACCCCGGTCACGCCGGCCGCGCAGAGTGGGAGTGACCGAGGGCCGCGGGGCGAACGCCCGGTGCGCCCGGCCGGAAGGCGCTGCGCGTACGGCTGGAGGAACGATGCCGAACGTCAAGATCGAAGTGACCAACGAGAGCAGGACGCTCACGGACGACGAGGTCAAGGCGGCCATCCCCGCGCTGCAGACCCAGGTCAGCCGGGACTTCGCGCCGGTCTGGGGGACGGATGCCCAGCTGTCGTTCGCGGCACCGGCGGCGCTCTCCGACGACTCCTGGTGGCTGGTGGTGCTGGACGACTCCGACCAGGCCGGCGCCCTTGGCTACCACGACGTGACCTCGAACTTCCTGCCGCTCGGCAAGGTGTTCGCGGGCACCGACAAGAAGTACGGCCAGCAGTGGACGGTGACTGCCAGTCACGAGCTGCTGGAGATGCTCGGCGACCCCGACATCGACCTCGTGGTGTTCGACCAGCCGACCGGGACCACGGGCAGGCTGTACGCCATGGAGGTGTGCGACGCGCCCGAAGCCGAGGAGTACGCGTACAAGATCGGCGACACCCTGGTCAGCGACTTCGTCCACCCGTCGTGGTTCCAGCCGCACGCCGCCAACGGCAACGGCAACGCCGACGGCGCCGGGTTCGACCACGGCGGTTTCATCAAGAAGCCGCTCGAACTACTGCCCGGCGGCTACATCGGCGTCTTCGACGTCTCGTCCGGCACCGGATGGACCCAGCAGACCGGATCCGAGAGCCCCGCCTACGCCAACCGGCCGCACGTCGGCAGCCGCCGTGAGCGGCGCCGCACCCCGCGCGACCAGTGGCTGCCGAGCACCCGGAGGTCCTGATGTCCGACGGTGACCCGCTGTCGGGCGTGGACCACCTCGTGGTGCTGATGCTGGAGAACCGCTCGTTCGACCACATGCTCGGGTTCCTCTACCCGAACAACGTCTCCGACGCCGGACAGGAGTACGCCGGGCTGACCGGCGACGAGTCCAACCCGGACAAGGGCGGACAGGCCGTCAAGGTCCGCCGCATCGAACCCACCGACCGGCACCCCTACTTCATGCCCGGCGCCAACCCGGGCGAGGGGTACCGCCCGACCAACGCGCAGCTCTTCGGCAGCCTCACCCCTCCCACGCCGCCGGTCGCGACCATGCAGGGATTCGTGACGAACTTCGCCGACACCCTGGTGCTGCGCAAGCAGAACCCGCACCAGACCGTCCTCCCGGGCACCGTCGCCGACGACATCATGGCCTGCTTCGCGCCCGAGACGCTGCCGGTCCTGTCCGCCCTGGCCCGCGGCTACGCGGTGTGCGACCACTGGTTCGGCTCGGTCCCGACCGAGACCATGCCGAACCGGGCCTTCGCGTGCGCCGCCACCAGCCAGGGCCACCTGGACGACCACACCCACAGCTTCACCTGCCCCAGCATCTTCGGCCTGCTCAGCAAGCACCAGGTGACCTGGCGGGTCTACGGCTACCAGGACCCCCCGCTGACCAGCGGCAACTTCCCCGACATCCACAGCGCGTCCGCCGACCACTTCGGTGTCTTCACCGACTTCCAGACGGACGCCCGGACGGGGAAGCTACCCGCGTTCAGCTTCCTGGAGCCCAGCTGGCAGGCCGCCGGCAACAGCCAGCACCCCGTCCTCGACGTGGCGTTGGGCGAACAGCTGATCCAGCAGGTCTACCAGACCCTGCGCGGCGGCCCGGGCTGGAACCGGACCCTGTTCGTGCTCACCTACGACGAACACGGCGGCTGCTACGACCACGTGCCGCCCCCGGCCTGTGCGCCACCCGCGGACGGCACCGCGGGCGAGTTCGGCTTCGGCTTCGACCGCTTCGGCGTACGGGTGCCGACCGTGCTCGTCTCCCCGCTGATCGCCCGCGGCACCGTCTTCCGGGCGCCGGGCGGTGCGACACCGCTCGACCACACCAGCATCCTGCGCACCCTTGAGCAGCGCTGGTCGCTGCCGTCGCTCACCGCCCGGGACGCCGCCGCCAGTGACGTCTCGGCGGTGCTCACGCTCGGCACACCGCGCACCGACGACGTCCTCGCGGGAGTCACCGCACCGGCCGCGGCGGCCGTCAACCCCGCGGCGGGCGAGGTCACCCACCTCCAGCAGGTGTACGCCGACCTCGTCGCCCGCCGGATGATCCCGGGCCAGGCGGCCGCGCTCGACCACAGTCCGCCCACGCAGTTCACGCCCCAGGCGTACGCGGACTTCATCCAGACCCGCCTCCAGGGCGTCCCCGTCCACGGGGGCCAGGACCCAGCCCGGGGAGGCTGACGAGCCATCCTGTGACCGCCCGGCCTGCGCTCGCCCCGACCGGGCGGTCGGACTTCACCGTCGGAGCCAGACCCTCGAAGTCAGCTGCCAACGCTGCCGGGGCACCCGCTGACCGGGCTGCACTGCAGGATCACCTGGTAGGCGTGGCTCTCGACCCCCTTGCCACCGGCGCTCGTGGTGGTCCTCACGAACCGCCACTGGGAGGGCTTGGTGTGCTTGGTCGTGCCCGCCTTCTCGACCTGGACGTTCAGCGTGCGTGCGGCCAGGTCATGGGTCTCGACCAGGACCTCGCCGTCGCCCACGGGGAAGTGGTCGTGCAGCAGGACCAGGCCGAAGCGGTCGAGGTTCCCGTGCTTCTCCAGCACCGCCACGAGATCGCTCACGAACTGGCTGTCCCGCGGCCCCAGACCTTCGGCCTCCTCGAATCGAGGAAGGGCCCGCTCGGTAGTGGTCGTCCGGTTTCCCATCGACGTGCTCCTCATCATCGGCATCAGCGGCTGAGTGGCACTTGGCAGGCTAAGCGGGCCGACATACCCCTGCAATTCGGGACCTACCCCGCTGGATCCCACCAAACAGGACGGCCGCACACCAGCCGGAGCGGGCCGAGGCGGCCTGCGACGCCTCGCCCGGTCGGGGCACGCCCCGGATCGCCGGACACGGGACTCCACACCAACGGCCGTACGTCCACTGCCCGGTGATGGAGCCGGTCGGGAATCATCCGGCCGGAAGCCGGTGTTGGGGCCGCCGTGATCGATAGAACCGACATCTCCTTCGGCCCTGACTCCCGCAACCGCCTCTCCGAGACTGCCGATCCGTCAGCCGTTGGAGCGGAGGCCGCCCTTGAGTCGTTCCCTCCCCGGCGACGGCCGGCAGCCGCCGTGCCGGCCGGGCGGATCCGGCTGATCGCCGATCGGGGCCGGTGGAGGGCAACGGTCGGCCGCCGGACCGCGTCCTTCACCGTCGGGCGGTGCTCGTACGCGCCGGCGGCCACCGCGCCGAGAGGGCCCGGAATCGGTCCCGGCACCTACAATCCGTTCCGGAACCCGATCCGAAGCGAGCCGTGATCCTCCCAATCCACCCACAGGACGGCTGCCATGACGACCAAGCACCGGATCGGTACCGCACTCGCCCTCACCGCCGCCGGTGCCCTGTGCCTCGCCACGTTCGGCCCGGCGGCGTTCCCGGGTCCGGCGAGCGCGACCGGGCAGAGCACCGACTGCCCGCGCTCCCTCCGCTGCGACTGGGTTCCGGCGGCCTACCAGCAGAACGGTGACCTGGGCGACAAGCGGGCCTACGGCAACTACGACCTCTCCGACCGGCCGTACACCAACAGGATCAGGTACCTCGTGCTGCACGACACCGAGGAGCGGTACACGGCCACCCTGAGGATCTTCCAGGACCCGGCCCGGTCCGCCTCCGCGCACTTCGTGGTCCGCTCCCGGGACGGCCACACCACCCAGATGGTGCGGACCGGGGACATCGCCTGGCAGAGCGGCAACTCCTACGTCAACGCCCACTCCGTCGGCATCGAGCAGGAGGGCTACGCCACGGCCGGCGCCGGGTGGTTCACGCCTCAGATGTACCGTTCGACGGCCGCGCTGGTCCGCCACCTCGCCGACGAGTACGGCATACCGCTCGACCGGCGGCACATCCTCGGGCACGACAACGTGCCGCCCACCTCCACCGCCGGCACCAAGGCGATGCACTGGGACCCGGGACCGTACTGGGACTGGAACCGCTTCATGGCCCTGGTCGGACGGCCCACCGTCCCCACCGCCGCACCCGACAGCCGGCTCGTCACCGTCAACCCGGTGTTCGCGCAGAACCTGCAGGCCTTCCGCGACTGCGAGAAGCACACCGACCTGCCGCTCCAGCCCAGCAGCGCAGTCCCGCTGTACACCGAACCGTCCACCGCCGCACCGCTGTTCGCCGACCCGGCGCTCCACCCGCCGGGCGAGGCGGGCACCGACTGCGCCGACGACTGGGGCGACAAGGTGAGTGCGACCCAACAGGCGGTGATGGCCGAGCGCAGACCCGGCTGGACCGCCATCTGGTGGTACGGCCAGAAGGCCTGGTTCCAGACCCCCGGCGGCACCCGCACCACCACCCCGACCGCCGGAACCGTGGTGCGGCCCAAGGCGGGGCGCAGCGAGGTCCAGGTGTACGGGGTGGCCTACCCGGAGGCCGCCGACTACCCGGCCGGCTTCACCGAGCCGCGCACCGGCGCGCCGCTCCCGTACACCATCAAGGCCGGCCAGTCCTACCCCGGCGGCGGCGAGGCGCCCGCCGGGTACTACTACGCGCCGACCTTCGACTCCTCACTCCCCTACGACCACACGTACTTCCCGGGCCGCACCGGGTACGTCACCGTGCAGATCGGTCACCGGGTGGGCTTCGTGAAAGCGTCGGACGTGGACGTCGTCCAGGTCGGCTGAGCCCGGGTGCGCGGGCGCCGGACCCGGCGCGGATCCCTGCGCCGACTCCTCCGGCCCGCCCCGGGCCCGCCCCGGGCCCGCCCGAAGCGTCAGGCCGCCTGGGCCTGGCGGCGGTAGTGGCCGGGGGCCAGGCCGTACTCGCGTTTGAAGGCCTTGCCGAAGGCGAACTCGGAGCCGTAGCCGGCCTGGGACGCGATGGCGCTGAGGGGGACGTCGGCCTCACGGAGGAGTCTGGCGGCCGTGGTCATCCGCCAGCGCTTGACGTAGGCCAGCGGCGGTTCCCCCACCATGGTGGCGAAACGGCGGGCGAAGGCAGCACGGGAGAGTCCGGCCCGGGTAGCCAGGGACTCGACGGTCCACGGAGCCGACGGGTCGTCGTGGATGGCCGCGAGCGCGGGTGCGACCGCCGGATCGCCGAGCGCGGCGGCCCATCCCCGGGCGGCAGCGGCGGGCTGCTCCTCGAACCAGGCCCGCAGGATGTACAGCAGCAGTGAGTCGATCAAGGTCGGCACGATGCCCTCCGAGCCGATCCTCGGATTGTCGAGCTCCGCGCCGAGCAGTTGGACGGCGGCGGCGAGTTCGGGGTGCCGGCCGTGCCGCGCCGGGAGGTGGATCAGCTCGGGCAGCTGGCGGACCAGCGGGTGCGGCCGGGCCTGGTCCAGGTGGTAGCTGCCGCAGAGCAGGCTGGTGAGCGGCCCGTCTCCGCCGATCGACAGTGATCCGATCGGCGGTGCCTGGCGGTACTGCTCCGGCCGGGCCCTGGTGGGTGGTGTGGCGGGGTCGTCGGCGAGCACATGGCCGCTGCCGTCCCGCAGGAAGACCACGTCGCCGGGCCCCAGGGCGACCGGCCCGAAGCCGGCCTCGGACTCCTCGGCCGGGATCAGCCAGCAGGTCCCGTGCAGCACCACGTGGAACCCCGCCCCGGCCACCGGCGGCAGCTGCAGCCCCCAGGGCGCCCGGCCGTCGGTGCGGACCGACGCCGGGTGACCGGTCCGCATCGATGCCAGTGCCTCGGTCAGGACGTCCATGCTCCGCTCCCTCACTCGCTCGCCACGGGGCGGTGCGGGCCGCCCGTCCCCTGAGGGCCCGCACCCTCGCGCCGGCGGGATCAGCCCCCTGGGGCCCGGCAGGTTCAGACCGTCAGGACGATCTTCCCCTGAGTACGCCCCGACTCGACCCGCGCGTGGGCCTTCGCGACCTCGGCCAGCGGGAAGGTCTCCTCGACGTAGGGGCGGATCCGGCCGGCCTCGACGAGTTCCGCGATCGTGGCGAGCGCGGCGCCGTCCGGCTCGACCGAGATCCCGGCGAACCGCCGGCCGGCCGCCTCGCTCCTGGCCCGGAGCGCGTCGTCCCGGTGCTCCAGGATGGTGACCAGCACACCGCCGGGCTTCAGCACGGTGAGCGAACGGTCGCCCTGGGCGGTCGAGTCGAGGACCACGTCCACGTCCCGTACCGCCTCGGCGAAGTCCACCGCCCGGTAGTCGATGACCTCGTCGGCACCCAGACCGCGGACGAACTCGTGCCTGGCCGCGCCGGCCAGCGCGATCACCTGGGCGCCGCGCGCCTTGGCGATCTGCACGGCGAGGTGGCCGACTCCGCCGGCCGCGCGGTGGATCAGCACCCGGTCCCCGGCCTTGACCCGGGCCCCGTCCACCAGTCCCTGCCAGGCGGTGAGGGCGGCCAGCGGGAGCGCCGCGGCGTGCACGTGGTCGAGCGGGGCAGGCTTGCGGGCCAGCTGCGGTGCCGGCGCGGTGACGTACTCGGCGTAGCCGGAGGCGGCGCGCGGGAAGAACGGCATCCCGAACACCTCGTCACCGACCGCGAACCCGGCCCCGGGCCCGGCCTCTTCGACCACCCCGGAGATGTCCCAGCCGAGCCCGAACGGCGGTTCCCCGAGCAGCGGCAGCATGCCCGAGCGCACCGCGATGTCCACCGGGTTCAGCGCGCTCGCGTGGACCCGGACGAGGACTTCACCCGCCCCCGGCCGCGGCCGCTCGGTCTCCACGACCTCGAGCACCTCGGGGCCGCCGAACGAATTCTGGACCACTGCGCGCATGGGACTCTCCCTTGTTCCTTCGCGGTTGACGTGATCAACCCTAGGAAGGCCGGGCGAGACGCAGAATGGCCTGAAGTCTCCCGTACATGTCCAGGCGTCTTCTCTTCGGGCACTCCCGGGCAATGGGACTCTGACGCTGGCGAACGGCCGGCCTGCCGACCGCTCGCGAGCGGTTGCGCGCCCTGCCGGCCGGCGCCCGGGTGTGGGCCCGGCCGGCAGGGCGCAGCGGGGTCAGCGCAGCGGGCGGCACAGCAGGGCGTCGGGCACCCCGCCGTGCAGCCACTTCCAGGTGTAGGCGACTCCCGCGACGTACTCGTTGTCGGCGCACTGGCCCTTGTAGTAGCCGGGGGCCCAGTCGCTGGCGACCGAGCCGCCGGTGGCGGGACGGTTGTCGCCGTGGTCGAACCAGACGTTGCGGCCCGAGGCGGGCAGCGCGGTGCTCGACGGCGCGCAGAGCAGCGCTGACATGGCGTTGCCGCGCACGCTGTAGCCGACCGCGAAGGAGTTGTCCGGGCACTGCAGCTTGTTGTAGCCGGGTGCCCAGTCGCCCTCCGTCACATAGCGCTCATCGGTGACCGGCAGGTAGGCGCCACCGGACTGCGCCGGCTCGCCGGAGTCCGTGCACAGGCCGCGGCTGTCGCTGCGGCCGAGGCCGATCAGTCGCTGGCCGTCCGGGCAATTGCCCTTGCGCGCGCCGGAGTCCCAGTCGGGCTGCCCGAGCATCCGGGCGGAGGCGTTGTAGTCGGCGTGGTCGAGGTTGAGCATGTTCCAGCGGGCGGTGGGTGCGACCGGGCCGGTCAGGCTCGGCGCGTTCACCAGCCGGTTCCAGTCGGCGGCCCGCCAGTCGCCCGGGTCGTTGATGCTGAGCTGGTTGCCGTGCTGGTCGTAGTCGAGCAGCGCCCAGTTGTCCAGCGGAACGCCGTTGTCGGTCCAGCCGACCAGCGGCCAGATCGCGAAGTCGGTGTCATTGGCGGCCAGGACGTCGGTGAAGCTGTGGAGCCAGGCCTGCTCCTTGGCGTCGGTCGATCCGCGACCGGCCGCGCCGAACTCGCTGACCCACACCGGCGCGGTGAAGTGCTGCCCGGACTGGGTGACGAACAGCGCCTCCTCGTTCACCACCTGGGCGAGCTGGGCGGGCGTGAAGTCCTCGTAGCGAGGGTCGCTGGTGGCCCCGAGGCCGCTGCCCGCGCCGCTGTTGGCCGGGCCGGTGTAGGCGTAGAAGTGCGCCGCGTAGACCAGCTTGTCCGAGCGGATCAGGGTGTTGGAGAGGTTCTGGACCGGCGTCAGCATCGGCCGCCCGTGCGGCAGTCCGTTCAGCGGTATGCCGTACCAGTTGATGCCCTCCATGATGACCAGCATGTCCGGGTCGGCCTGGAGGATCCGGTTGCCGGCCTCCTCGAAGGCGGCGTTCTCGTCGTGGCCGTCGCCCAAGCCCCAGTTGGGGTCGTCGAAGGTGTCACGGCGCACCTCGTTGCGCAGGTCGGCGCCGACGACGCGCTTGTTGTCCTGGTAGCGCTTCACCATGAACAGCCAGTCGTCCTCCCACTGCGCGGTGGACTGGCCGCTGTTCCAGCGCTCGTTGCCGTCCAGGCCGCAGCACCAACGGGACGTGGTGGTGTGGTTGTTGAGGATCACGGCGAACCCGTCCGCGGTGAGCGCCCCGACCACGGCGTCGTACACCTGCAGCGGAGTGTCACCGCGCAGCTGCGGGTTGGCCGCGACGGCCGAGTCCGGCACCGGTGTGGTGTTGTGGACCATCGCATTGGAGAAGGGCAGCCGGATGCTGTTGATGCCGAGGCTGTGGAACCCGGCCAGGATCCCCGCCATCGGGGCGCGGTCCAGCCCCAGCGGCATGTCGTGGGCGGGTTCGCCGTGCGCGTGGTTCGCCGGGTCGGCGGGGTCGCCGCTTCCGGTCCAAGTCCCCTGGGCACCTTCCCAGTTGCCGGACTTCAGCTTGAACCGCTCGCCGTTCGCGTCCACGACGTAGCGTCCCCTGGTACTGAGCGGCCCGGTCCAGGACGCACTGAGCTGAGTACCGGTCAGCACGTTCGCGGCGGGGCTCGCGGCGGGCGTGGCCGCGACCGCCGCACCGCCGCCGGCCGCACCGACGACCAGGGCGAGCGCGGATCCGGCGACCACCAGAGCACGGCCGAACAGTCCCCTGGGGACCGGGCCTGGCCTGCTGTCTGTCACTACTTCTCCCTCGGAGGGTGGGTGTTGCGAGGAGGTAGGTGGGCAAGGCTGGTGCCGGGACGGCATGCCGCTGCCCCGTCGAGCCGGATGCATCCTGCCATGTACGGGATAACGGAACGGACTTGCGTGCTGGATAGCTGCTGAACAGCCGTGTGCGGGGCGGGCGCCGCCCGCCGCCCGGAGCCTGCCACCCGCCGCCCGCCGCCTGCGTTCGGGTGGCGCGGACAGCCATCCACCGGAAGAAGATCATTTGATTTGCTGTCAGGTTGTCCGGAAACTACTGGCCTTCGGCGCTGAGGCACCGCGGCCCAACCCGACACGGAGGATCGACGGAGCCACCCTGATCGCTGAACCCGACCACCTCCGGACAGCCGCCGCGTCAGACGAAATCCTGGCTCCGCACGACCGTCTACCTGACGATGGGATCGGTCCGCCGCCCTGCGGAAACCCGCTGGACAGTCCCGGCACCGGGGTAGGATCTTGAAGATCATGTAATGGCCCGACAGCACGGCGGGCCACCCGCGCGACGGCGGGCCGCGCTTCTGCGGAGCCGGGCCCGTACGACCGTCCGCCGGCCGGGCGCGACACCGAGAGAAACCAGCAACTCCTGATGGACATCACCGCGACCTTCCGGCTGAGCCAAGCCGACCTCCGCAGAGCGATACGCAACAGCCCGGGCATCCGGACGATCTCGATCTTCTGTGTGCTGCTCTTCCTGCTGGGCCTGTTCGACCAGGCCTTCGGCTCCAAGCCGGAGATCTGGCTGCTGATCGCCGGACCCGCGCTCCTGGCGTTCATGGAGCTGGTCGGCGTCCGACTGGCCGCCAAGAAGAGCGCGTCGCTGCTCGCGACGCCCTGGACCGTACGGATCACCGAGGAGAACTTCACCCTCCACACCGGCACGAGCCGCGCCGAGGTCGATTGGAGCGCCTACCGCCAGGTGACCGCGCGGTCCGGCTTCTGGTACCTGCAGCAGACCAACAAGGCTGTCGCCTTCGTCCCGCAGCGGGCCTTCGACGAGGCGCGGCTCGCCCAGGTCTCGGCCTTCTTCGCCCACCGGCTGCCCCCGCTGAAGCACCCCTGGTACCGCCCCTTCGGCTGATCCCGCCTCTTCGCCCGCCCTGCGCGCCACCCGTCGGAGCCCCGCCCCAAAACCATCATGACTGCACGTCAGGGGCTTCGGTGCCGTCCGGGGTGATGGCCAGGGCGGCGACGTCGTCGTGCAGGACGCCGGCGTGGCGGGGCAGGTCGGTGTCCAGGAAGTCGATGACCTCGGCGGGGCTCGGGGCCGGCCGGCCGCCGAAGCGCTGGCGCAGCCGGTCGAGGAGCGGGTAGAAGACTCCGGCCGGGTCGCGGGCCTCGACCAGCCCGTCGGTGCAGAGCAGCAGGACGTCGCCGCGGGCCAGTCGGCAGGTGTACGCGACGGGCTGCTCGGCGAGCAGGGCGCCCAGGCCGAGCGGGAGGGCGGGCGGTCCGGTGACCAGGTCGACCTCGCCGCCGGAGATCAGGACGGGCTCGACATGGCCGTGGTTGATGATCGTCACCTGCTGGGCGCCGGAGTCGTACTCGACCAGGGCCGCGGTGACGAACAGTTCGGAATCGGGGGTCGACTCGACCTCGCGGGTCATCCGGCGTTCCATCCCGGCAGCCACCTGCCGCAGGTCACCGGCCTCGTAGACGACCTGGCGGAAACTGCCGAGGATGTCGGCGACGGTGCCCACGGCCCGCAGTCCCTTGCCGCGGACGTCTCCGATGATCGCGCGTTCGCCCGCCGGGGTGGCGCAGATGTCGAAGAGGTCGCCGCCGACCAGGCTGCCGACCACCGCCGGGCGGTACAGGGCGGCCGCCAACAGACGGCCGACCCGGGGCGGTACCGGTCTCAGCAGGGTGCGCATCAGTGCCTCGGCGACCGAGTTGGCGTTGACCAGGTGGGCTTCCTGGCGCTTGCGGTGGGTGGCCAGGACGGCACCGAGTAGGCCGACCAGTGCGGTGGAGATGTAGGAGGCCACGTAGTGGCGCTCCCACAGGTCGTGCGAGACGCGGCCGGCGCAGCAGGGGGTGCCGGCCAGGACGGCTTCGAACCCGACGGCGAAGGCCGTGACACCGGCGACGCCGACCGGGCCCCAGGTGAAGGCGGCGATCACCGGCACGGCGATGAGCAGGAAGCTCACCGGCCACTGGACCGGGGTCACGGGCTCCAGGATCAGGACGCCCGCGACGTAGGCGGCCGGCAGCCAGCGCACCCAGGCCGGCGGAGCGGGCACCTCGAGGCCGGTGGCGCTGAGCCTCGCCGCCGATCGGCGGGCGGCCCGGCGCCTCACCACCGGCTCCGGGGCCGCGACGAAAGCGGGTGGAGATCCAGGCAGAAGATCCGCTCACGCGACCTGTACACACGGGCTCCCGAACCGACCGTGATCAAGGCTCACAGCCTGACGCGGCCGGACATTGCGTCCCGGCCATTACGCCGAACGCGGCATGCCGCAGACAGTCGGACAAGATGGCTCCCGCCGTCGGTGCCGCCGGACACGGCCATCGGTCGTGGCCGCACGTCGTGCTCGCCGAACTTGGCCGCCGGTACGGAACCGCGCGCAGACGACGCGCATAGACGACGCGCATAGAGCGCCTTGACCTGCCGAGTTACCCAACAGTAGGTTCTGGGGCGCCGTATCCGGACGACCAGCGACAGGCGGACCACGCCGTCGCGGCCCGGCGGTAGAAGGAGCATCAACCACTATGGCAGGAAAGACCCTCAACGGCCGTTCCCGGACCCTCGCCACCCTCGCGGTCGGCGTGGTCGTCGGCGGCGCGGTGGCCGGCGGCGGCTTCGCGGTCGCCGACTCCTCGGTGCCGAAGACGGACCGTCAGATCACCAACATGACCGACGAGGTCAGCAAGATCAAGGCGTACTACGGCGACACCGTCGACGCCAAGGGCGAGCACTGGGCCTCGCCGGACAGCAACTACGCCATCCAGGTCCGGGGCATAGAGAACAAGGCCCAGAAGTACCTGGAGAGCAAGGCCAAGCACGAGCGCGGCGTCAAGAAGGCGATCGTGCTCGACGTGGACGACACCTCGCTGTCGACCTACAACTACGAGTTGGAGACCACCTTCGTCTACAACCCGGCCAGCAACGCGCAGTACATCGCCACCAAGACCATGCCGGCCGTCTTCGGCATGAACACCCTGGCGACCTGGGCCGAGCAGCACGGCTACACCGTGTTCTACGTCACCGGGCGTCCCGAGACCCAGCGCGCCGCCACCGCAGCCAACCTCGCCGCGGTCGGGTTCCCGAAGGCCGACGAGGCGCACCTGTTCCTGAAGAACACCGTCACCCCGCCGTCGTACCTGCCCTGCGGCAAGACCTGCACGGTGATCCAGTACAAGTCCGGCACCCGCGCGCACATCGAGAGCCTCGGCTACCGGATCGTCGCCAACTTCGGTGACCAGTACAGCGATCTGTCGGGCGGTTACGCCGAGAAGACCTACAAGATCCCCAACCCGATGTACTACCTGCCCTGACGCAAAGTCAGCCGCAGTAGGCGGTTCCGTCCGCCCCGCCCGGAGGCACGGCGCCCCCGGGCGGGGCGTGCCCCCCGCGCGCCCCGGGCCGGGGGACGACCGGCCGCGCAGCCCTCGATCCCTGCGCCTCGCGGCAACGGCCGGTGCGTGCGCGTCAGTCCGTCCACTCCTCGGCCCTCGGCGGTTCACCGAAGGCACGAGCGACCGCCTCCCGGGCCGCCCGCTCGCCGCCGGCGTAGAAGGAGAACTCGCCGGAGTCGATCGGGTGGGCGCGCGCCGCCCGCAGCACCGCGCGCACGGCGACGGCCATCCGGTACGCCTCGTGGCCGAGTTCCTCCCTGACGCCCCTGGCCAGCGCGGAGAAGAACCTCGGCAGGTCCTCGGGCCACTCCCAGTCCGCGAGTATCCCGTCCTGCACCTCGAACTCGAATCCCTCGTCGGCGGGTTCGAAGTCAAGGGTGACGTCGATGAACGGACCGCATCCCCGTGACACCTTGTAAATCCGCACACCTCGGACCGGATGCGGTGGAAAACGTCGAAGTTCGATCACTGGGTCAACCTATCTCCGTCATCCGGTCGGCCTCGGGGCGGTAGCCGCCCTGCCGCCTCCGGGCGGTCCCCCGACACGGCGCCGGGGCCGGCATCACCCGTAAGGCTGACCGGGGCCGCCGGTCCGCATCCGCCCGCCGGGCCAGGGCGTTGGTCCCCGGTGACGAACGGGCGGTGAGCCGATGCGGTCCGGCTGGGGGCGGGACGGGCGCGCAGTGCTGCCCGCAGCTCTCCCGTCCGACTGCCGAGGTTCGCCGTGCCGCTTGCCGCCGCCGAGACCACCGACCGATCGAGGAGCGCCGAATCCCGAACCGAGCGGCGGCGGACCGCGCGCCCGGCGGCCCGGTGGTCCACCGTTCTGACGCTGTACCTCACCGAGGTGGCCTTCCGGCTGTTCCTGATCAGACACCGGGTGGTACCCAGGGTCCACCCGGACGAGGACGCCTACCTGGTACTCGCCCGGGCGCTCGCCGGCGGCCGGGCCACGGCCAGCCCGGCCGGGGTGGTCGTGCCCGGCGGCTATTCGCTGCTGGTAGCGCCGGCTCTGGCCCTCGCGCACGATCCGGCGACGGCGTACCGGCTGGTGCTGGCGGTGAACGCGCTGGTCGCCGCCTCGGTGCTGCCGCTGGGCCTGCTCGCGCTGCGGCGCACCGGAGTTGCGGACCTACCGGCCCTCGCAGTGGCGGGCACCGCGTCCCTGCTGCCGCCGGCGGTGTTCTACTCGCAGTTCGCGCTGACCGACGCGATCCTGCCCGCCCTGCTACTCGGCTGGCTGCTCTGTCTGCACTCCCTGCTCCGTGACGGCCCGCTGCGGCGAAGGACGGCCGGCGGAGCGGGCCTCGGCCTGCTGGCGGGCTACGCGATCTCGGTGCACGACCGGGGCGTGGTGCTCGCCGTGGTGACGGCGGGCGTGCTGCTCCTCGCCCTGGTACGCGGCTGGACTCCGCGGGCGGCGACACTGCTCGCCGGTGCGGCACTGGGCGCCTCGGCGACGGCCGCCGTGCTGCTGGCCCGATATCTGCAGGACCGGTTCTCCGACGCTCCGCCGTCCTCGGTCGGCTCGCAGGCGCTGACCGGGATGCTGAACACCGCTCTGCTCGACCGCACTTGTGGCCGGGTGCTGGGCCAGCTCTGGTACCTCACCGTCTCGACCTGGGGCATCGGCGGGATCGGGTTCACGGCGTGTGCCGCGCTGCTGATGCAACGTCACATCCCCCTGGCAGAGCGGGTGGTGGCCGCCGTGATACTGATCACGCCGATACTCGTCGCAGGTGGTGCGGCCACCGCCCTGCCGGAGGACCACCGGCTCGACGACAACGTCTACGCCCGCTACCTCTCGCTCTTCGCCCCCGCGCTGTTCCTGGTGGGCAGTGCCGCGCTCCACCGGCTGCCCAGGCCGTCCCTGCTGCGCCACACGGCCGCGACCGTCGGGCTGGTCGGGCTGTGCGGCTCGGGTGTGCTGGTCCTGGCCGGCCACCGGCTGCGCACCGAACAGTTCCTGCTGTGGGCCCTGCCGGACTCCTCCTTCCTCGCGGGCGACTGGCACGCCTTCCACCTGCTGCGCAGCACCGCGGCGGCACTCGCCGTGCTGGCCCTGAGCGTCGGACCGGTCGCCGCGCCGGGACGGCGCGCCGTCCCGTACGTGACGGCGGCGCTGGCCGTCTGGGCGGTGACGGCGACCTGCGTGATCACCGTCCGAGTCTCCCAGCCGGGGCTCGAACCGCGCTGGTCGGTCACCGGGTTCCCGCGCGCGGCCGGTCTGCGGCCCGACGACCTGGTGGCGCTCAGCAGCTCCCTCCCCCGTGCGGTGCAGTGCGCGCAGGCCTTCCAGATCGACCGGGGCCGGGTCTGGTACGTGGACTTCGCCCGGCAGTCCGCACCGTCCGAAGCGAACGTTGCCGTTCTGCCCACCCCGCGCCACGGTCCGCCCACCGCGAGCTGGCCCCGGGCACCGCGCGGCTGGAGCGTCGTTCGGTCCGACCCGGCCAACCGCCTCGTGGTCTGGCGCCGCGACGCCTCGCGCAGCCCGCAGGCGAGCCCGGCCATCCGGGCGATGCCGGCCATTCCCCCGGCACCGGGCACCACCGCCCGGCCGGCTGGGACGGCAGGCGCCCCGGGCCCGCCCGGCCTGGTACTCATCCGGTCCGACCCGGTCGCGCCACCGTCGTCCATACCGCCCCCGTTCTCCGAACTACCGTTTCGCACCAGGGCTATAACGCGCGTGGTGGGAGAGGGACGCCGGCCCGGCACTCACTGATCGGCGAGCAGGGCGGTGCGCAGCCCGGCGAGCGTTCGGTTGAGCAGTCGGGAGACGTGCATCTGGGAGAGCCCGAGTTCCCGGCCGATCTCGGCCTGGGTGAGTTCGGCGCCGAAGCGCAACGAGAGGATCCTGCGCTCGCGCTCGGGCAGCAGGGCGATCAGCGGTTTGAGCGTGTGCAGGTCGAGCACCGTCTCGAAGGCCGGCTCCTCGACAGCGAGTTGGTCGGCCACCGGCTGGCCGGAGTCGGCGGTGCCGGTGGGCAGGTCCAGGGAACGTGCGGACTGGGCCCGGGAGGCGGTCAGCCCCTCGGTCACCTCGGCCTCGGTGAGCCCGAGCCGGTCGGCGAGTTCGGCGGCGGTCGGTGCGCGGTCCAGCAGTTGCGCCAGCTCGTCCGAGGTCTTGGCGAGGGTGAGCCGCAGGTCCTGCAGCCGGCGGGGGACGTGCACCATCCAGCCGGTCTCACGCAGGAAACGCTTGATCTCACCGGTGATGGTCGGGATCGCGAAGGTGGAGAACTCGACCTGGTAGGAGAGGTCGAACCGGTCGATGGCCCGCAGCAGACCGATCGTGCCGACCTGGACGAGGTCCTCGACCGGCTCCGCGCGGTGCCGGAACCGGCTCACCGCGAGGTTGACCAGGGTCATGTTCAACTCGACCAGGGTGCCGCGGACATAGGAGTACTCGGCGGTGCCCTCCCCCACCGCACGCAGCCTGGCGAGGAGCGCCCTGGAGAGGTCGCGCGCGTCGGCCGGGCTCACCTCCGCCAGGTCGTCCGCCCTGATTCCGAGACCCGTCGCGAGCGCGGCGAGCTCCTCCGCCCCGGTGATCGCGCTCGGTGCCCCTCGCTCCCCGGGAGGGGCCTGGTCGAAGCGCGCGGCGGGCGTGGGGCTGGTGACGGTGGCCGGCATGTTCTCTCCTCTGGCGACGGTGCGCTCGGTTCGGACACGACACGGATTCGGGTGCCCCTCCCCGGCCAGGCCACTCATCGGGGCACGGGGGCTTCACCGAATCACCGTCAGCTGTCACGGTGGCGGCGCGAAATGCGCACAGCCTCCCGCCCGAGCCCGAGGCCGAGCCCGGGGAGCGGGCTCGGGGAGCGGGCTCGGGGAGCGGGCTCGGGGAGCGGGCTCGAAAAGCGGGCTCGGGCGGCCACAGCCCGGCGCGCAGTGGATACCCGGACCTCCTCGTCGCCGCGCGGGCGCCGGGGCGCGTACGCGGTCAGCGGCGGTCGAGGTAGGCGGGGGCGACCGCGGCGATCATGGCAGCCGCGACGCCCACCTGGAGCAGGTGCCTGGTCCAGTCGATGCCGTCGGTGTGGCGGACCCCGGCCACGGAGGCCAGCGCGTTGCCGATCAGTGCCCCCACCATCCCGAGCAGCACGGTCAGCCAGAGCGGTATCGACCGGCGGCCCGGCAGCACGAGCCTGGCGAGCAGGCCGACCACCAGGCCGGCGAGAAGAGCCCAGAGGATCGCCATCGGTTTCTTCCTCCCGTTCGGTGTCCAGGACCGGAGTACTCCGGCGCGAGGGCCGTCTGCCCGTCGGTCCCGGCTTCATGCACCCCGGTCGGACAGAGGCGCCGTCAGTCCGGCCTGTCCACGGTGATCCTGGGCAGCGACTCCGGAAGCCGCTCCCGTAGGTAGGGGATCAACCGCTCCCGGATCCGGCAGCGCAGCTCGAAGGCGTCCGAGGCGTTGCGCGCCGTCATCAGCGCGCGCACCACGATGGTGCTCGGCGTGGTGTCCACGACCTACCCGCCGGAACGCATGGCTCCGACCGGCGGGGGTAGACGGGCGGCGCTCGGCCCGGACTGCGCGACTCCGGTCCACCGGTGCCCGCTGAGCCAGGGCCGGGCGACCCCGCTCGTACGCAAGGAGATCCCATGTCCGACGCATCCCGTCTGCCCGGTGCCTTCGAAGACCGCTGGGAGTGGCAGTACCGAGCCGCATGCCGCGACGCCGACTTCCGCCTGTTCTTCCACCCGCCCGGGGAGCGCGGCCCCGCCCACGACGACCGGGACGCGGCCGCGAAGAGGGTCTGCGCCCATTGCGCCGTTCGAACAGCCTGCCTGGAGTACGCGCTCGACTCCCGGGAGGCCCACGGCGTCTGGGGCGGCCTGACGGTGGAGGAGCGCCGCGCCGCACTGCGCACCCGGCAGCGCACGCAGGGCCCCGAGCGTCGTCGGGCGGCGTCGGGCATGACGCGGGGAAGCCGGTCCGGCCGTCGGCAGGCGGGGCGGCGGAGCCCGTGACGTCCGGCCCGCGCGGCAGGTCTGTCCGGCACGAGAGGGTTTGATCCCGCGCTTCGCGGTGAGACGGTGTCCGTGGGCCCGGGCCGGTGCGCGGTTCCCCCCTCCCGCGCCGCCGGCCGCTCCCTCCGCCCGGAGCAGGTCCCGCACACCGGTCCCCGGGTCCGCGGCCTTCGGGCACGGGGACCGGCACCGGGCGATGGGCCTCCCCCGCCGGCAGGGCGGCGAGGCCGACGGGAAAGGCCCCCGGATCCGCCGGCCGCACAGGGCGGCGAGCTGGATCCGGGGGCCTCCCCCGTCGGTACTACGGCGCGGATCAGGCGAGGGTCGCGATGGCCTCGTTGAAGATCTGCGACGGGCGCATCACGGCAGCGGCCTTGGCCGGCTCGGGCTGGTAGTAGCCGCCGATCTCGGCCGGCGAGCCCTGGACGGCGATCAGCTCGGCGACGATGGCCTGCTCCTGCTCGGTCAGGGTCTTGGCGAGCGGCGCGAAGGCCTCGGCCAGCTGGACGTCGTCGGTCTGCTCGGCCAGCTCCTGGGCCCAGTACATGGCCAGGTAGAAGTGGCTGCCGCGGTTGTCGATACCGCCAAGGCGGCGGCTCGGCGACTTGTTCTCGTCCAGGAAGGTGCCGGTGGCGCGGTCGAGCGTGTCGGCGAGGACCTGGGCGCGCGCGTTGCCCGTGGTCTGCGCCAGGTGCTCGAAGCTGGCCGCGAGCGCGAAGAACTCGCCCAGGCTGTCCCAGCGCAGGTAGTTCTCCTTGACCAGCTGCTGGACGTGCTTGGGGGCGGAGCCGCCGGCACCGGTCTCGAACAGGCCGCCGCCGTTCATCAGCGGGACGACCGAGAGCATCTTGGCGCTGGTGCCGAGCTCCAGGATCGGGAACAGGTCGGTCAGGTAGTCACGCAGCACGTTGCCGGTGACCGAGATGGCGTTCTCGCCGCGGCGGATGCGCTCCAGCGAGAACTCGGTCGCCTCGACCGGCGACTTGATCTCGATCTGCAGGCCCTCGGTGTCGTGCTGCGGCAGGTACGCCTTGACCTTCTCGATCAGGGCGGCGTCGTGCGCGCGGTTCTCGTCCAGCCAGAACACGGCCGGGTCGCCGGTGGCGCGGGCGCGGGTGACGGCGAGCTTGACCCAGTCCTGGATCGGCAGGTCCTTGGTCTGGCACATCCGGAAGATGTCGCCGACGTCGACCGGCTGCTCCAGGACGACGTTGCCCTCGGCGTCGACGACCCGGACGGAACCGGCGGCCTGGATCTCGAAGGTCTTGTCGTGGCTGCCGTACTCCTCGGCCTTCTGCGCCATCAGGCCGACGTTCGGCACCGAGCCCATGGTGGCCGGGTCGAAGGCGCCGTGCGCGCGGCAGTCCTCGATGACGGCCTGGTAGACGCCCGAGTAGCTGCTGTCCGGGAGGACGGCGAGGGTGTCCGCCTCCTGGCCGTCCGGGCCCCACATGTGGCCGGAGGTGCGGATCATGGCCGGCATCGAGGCGTCGACGATGACGTCGCTCGGTACGTGCAGGTTGGTGATGCCGCGGTCGGAGTCGACCATGGCCAGGGCCGGGCCGTCCGCCAGCTCGGCGTCGAAGGATGCCTTGATCTCCTCGCCCTGGGGCAGCGCCGCCAGGCCGTTCAGGATGGCGCCGAGGCCGTCGTTCGGGCTCAGGCCGGCCGCGGCGAGGACCTCGCCGTAGGCGGCGAAGGTCTTCGGGAAGAAGGCGCGGACCACGTGGCCGAAGACGATCGGGTCGGAGACCTTCATCATGGTGGCCTTCAGGTGGACCGAGAACAGCACGCCCTCGGCCTTGGCCCGGGCCACCTGCGCGGCCAGGAACTCACGCAGCGCGGCGACGCGCATCACGGAGGCGTCGACGACCTCGCCCGCCAGCACCGGCACCGACTGGCGCAGCACGGTGGTGCTGCCGTCCTCGGCCACCAGCTCGATGCGCAGGGCGCCGGCCTCGGCGACGACGGCGGACTTCTCGGTGGAGCGGAAGTCGTCGGCGCCCATGGTGGCGACGTTGGTCTTGGAGTCGGCCGTCCAGGCGCCCATCCGGTGCGGGTGCTTCTTGGCGTAGTTCTTCACCGAGCCGGGGGCGCGGCGGTCCGAGTTGCCCTCGCGCAGCACCGGGTTGACGGCGCTGCCCTTGACCTTGTCGTAACGGGCGCGGATCTCCCGCTCCTCGTCGGTCTTCGGGTCGTCCGGGTAGTCCGGCAGCGCGTAGCCCTGCGCCTGCAGCTCGGCGACCGCGGCCTTGAGCTGCGGGATGGAGGCCGAGATGTTCGGCAGCTTGATGATGTTGGCCTCGGGGGTCTTGGCCAGCTCACCGAGCTCGGCGAGGGCGTCGCCCATGCGCTGGCCCTCCTCCAGCCGCTCCGGGAAGCTCGCGATGATGCGCCCGGCCAGGGAGATGTCGCGAGTCTCCACCTTGACGCCCGCCGTCGCGGCGTACGCCTGGACCACCGGCAGGAACGAATACGTGGCCAGGGCAGGGGCCTCGTCGGTGTGCGTGTAGATGATGGTCGAGTCAGTCATCGGTGCTCCGCTTCACGGCTACAACGTCTTGATATCAAGATATCTCGTGATCGCCCCTCCACCACAACCGCCCCCCGCGCGGCGGCGGCCGTCCGCACCCGCCCGAGAGCCCGTCCGGCCCCGAGCGCCCGCCCGAACGGGTGGACCTCCACCGTAGGCCCCACCCCCGAACGGCGCCGCTCACCGCGGCGGCGACGGGGCTCGGCCCTCACGGCGGCCGGAAAAAGGCCGGCGGCACCGGCGACGCGGTCGGGGCGGGGGATGTCGTTCAGATCACGGACGCCGTTCGGGCCAAGCCGCCGGGACTGGGAAGGAAGTACCAAGCCTTGCCGAGTACGCCTCAGGAGTATGCGGCCCGCAGGCCGTCCGGCTTACGCCTGGACCGGACACTGGTGAGATCACTGGCGCCGTCGGCGACTGCGAGATCGTGGTCGTCATGCGGGAGAGGACCCCCTTCCCCGCCTCGCTCCTCGCCCGGCTCCCCCGGCTGAGGCTGCTGGTCACCAGCGGCGTGCGCAACGCCTCGATCGACCTGGCCGCGGCCGCCGCGCACGGCGTGACGGTCTGCGGCACGACGAGCTCCTCCACGCCCCCGGTCGAGCTGACCTGGGCCCTGATCCTGGGTCTGGCCCGCAACCTCACCATCGAGGGCGCCGCGCTGCGCACCGGCGGCCCGTGGCAGAGCACCATCGGCACCGACCTGTCCGGCCGCAGGCTCGGCCTGCTCGGCCTCGGCAAGATCGGCAGCAAGGTGGCCGCCGTTGGTCCGGCCTTCGGGATGGACGTGGCCGCCTGGAGCGAGCACCTCACCGAGGAGCGCCGCGAGCAGGTCGGCGTCCAACTGGCGCCGTCCACGGAGGAGTTTCTGGCGAGCAGCGACTTCGTCTCGATCCACCTGGTGCTCGGCGACCGGACCAGGGGCCTGGTCTCGGCCTCCGGACTCGCCCTGATGCGCCCCTCGGCCCATCTGGTCAACACCGCACGGGCCGCCATCGTCGACCGCACCGCGCTGATCGCGGCGCTGTCCGAGCACCGCATCGCCGGCGCCGGCCTGGACGTCTTCGACACCGAGCCGCTTCCGGCCGACGACCCGCTGCGCACCCTCCCCAACGTGCTGGCCACCCCCCGCCTCGGCTATGTCACCGACGCCAACTACCGCACCTACTTCACCGAGGCGGTCGCCGACGTCACTGCCTACCTCGACGGCACCCCGATCCGCACCCTGACCGCCTGAGACCGGCCCGCGCACCGCTCTCCCACGGCCTGTGGGGCCGCCTGCGGCGTCCACCGTGTGCGCACCGGGAACCGCCCGTGCGGCGGCCCCGCCCCCGGCGAACCTTCCCGCTCACGGCACCGGGCCGTCCACCAGCAGCCCGTCAGGCGTGCTCCAGGACCAACACCGCCCTGGTCCCGGGCTCCAGGGCCTCGAAGACGTGCGGAAGGTCGCCGGGGTAGGCGATGTGGTCGCCGGGGTGGAGTTCGACGGCCTCACCGGCCACCCCGACCAGGGCGCGGCCGGCGGAGAGCAGGACGTGTTCGACCACGCCGGGCATGTGCGGGTCGGAGGCCCGCACGGTGCCGGGGGAGGCGTCGATGCGGTAGATGTCGCGGCGGGCGCCGGGCGGGCTGGCCGCGAGCAGGGTGGCCCGGTAGTCGGCGTCCGAGGCGGCGACCGCCGGGCCCTCGTCGGCCCTGATCAACTGCGTGTGCGGCCGGGGTGCTCGCCTGGCGCAGGCACCGTTCCTGGCCGCCGTACTGACCGCCGCCGCTGTCACCGCCGCACTACGGCTGCTCGGGGTCCGCTGACCGGCGCTGCAGTCGGGCCGTCCGGCCACCGGAGGCGGGGTGGGTGGCCTTGCAGCGGTCTTTCGTACGCTTGGCTTGAGGACGAGTCAGCAGCGCTCCCGTGTCCCGGAGAGCCGACCGCGTCACCGCTGCGAACGCTCAGCCGGCCCGAACTCCCTGCGGTGGAGCGCCTGCGGCCCGCGGACTGATCGACGGGGCGGCCGGCTCCCGGAATCGTCGAGTCACGAGGCCAGTTGGTGCCGCCGTTCCCAGACCTGGGCCGAGATCCGCGCCAGCAGCCCGGCGGCCGGGTCGAGTTCGTCGTGCCCCGAGGCCAGCGGACCAGTGTAGCAGACCGCGAGTGCGTACGGCGGGGCGTCCTCGGGGCGGACGACGGCCGCGCTGTGCCGCACGCCCTCGAACCAGCCGTTCTTGAAGGCGATCCGGGTGCCCGGCGGCAGCCCGGCCGCCAGGTCCACCCGCCAGGTGTTCCGCTCCAGCAGTTCCAGCGGCTCCGGCTCCAGCGACTCCAGCAGCCGTACCAGGTCGAGCGCGGTGACCCGGTTGTGCACCCCCGCCTCGCGGGCGGCGTAGTCCTCGATCCCGCGCGGGCTCGCGCTCCGGGTGGCGTTCGCCCGCCGCCACGCCTCGGCCACGGCCGCCTGGCCGACCTGCGCCAGGCAGAGGTTGGTGGCCAGGTTCGAGGAGTGCGTGATCATCCGTTCGGCGAGCCAGCGCAGCGTCGCGGTGGGCGGTTCCGGCGCGCCGCTCTCCAGCAGCCGCCAGGGCTCGGGATCGCTGTCGTACGCCTGGTCGTTGGCATAGGTGCCGCCCACCGCCGAGGTGAACTCGTTGACCACCGGTACCGCGGCGTCCAGGTCGAGACCGCTGCGGTACACCGCCGCGAGCACGGCCATCTTCATGGTGCTCGCCGCATCGTGCGGCACCTCGGCGTTCCGCAGTACGACCGGCGCCCCGCGCCAGGGCCCTACGACGACAGACAGCATGCCCACTCCGATCCGCGACCGCTTGCGAGTCCCCCGCGTCTCCGGCGTCTCCGGCGTCTCCGGCGTCTCCGGCGTCTCCGGCGTCTCCGGCGTCTCCGGCGTCTCCGGCGTCTCCGGCGTCTCCGGCGTCTCCGGCGAGGAGCATCCCATCCCGGTGCCCCGCTGTCGCCGGTCCCGGCGCCGCCGCTACTGCCGGCGCACCAGGCCGCGCAGGTACGCCGCCTGGCCGGCGTGCTGCAGACCGTCGGAGATCACGCTCACCAGCCGCACGGCCAGGGTGACCGGCGGGGTCCAGCTCTCGTCCACCACCCGGCGCAGGTCCGCGTCGCGCAGCCCGTCGACGAAGGCGATGGTGCGCTCGTGCACGGCGTCGTGGTAGTCGGTCAGCAGCTTGCGGGAGTTGACGCGTACGGCGGCCACCTCGTCGGCGCTCTGGCCGTAGCCGGTTGCCGACGCGGGGAAGGGCAGCCCGAACCGGTCGTACCAGCCGTCGGCGGTCCACAGCTGATCGGTTCCGGCGGCGTCGGCGACGTGGTCGTCCTGAATCCTCGTCAGATGCCAGATCAACCAGGCGATCGTGTTGGAGTGCTCGTCCGGGCGCACGGTCAGCTGAGCGGCGGCGAGACCCTTGACCGCTTCGTGGACGGTCTCGTTCACTCGGTTGAACGCATCGGCCAACAGGTCCGTCGCACTGGTCATCCGGGCCTCCGTACTCGGTGCTGGGCACCGCCGTCCGACGGTGCGACGCTCCGATTGTGCCGCTCCGACAAGTCGGTGCAGCGCAATGACGGTGCGGAGTCGACACGGCGTGCCCTGCGGAGAACGCCGTTCCGGAAAAGGCGATTCCATGCGGCCGGGCCGCCCCGCACAATGGGGTCCGAGCGGCACGACGGAACGGCGGGAGGACCCCCGGCATGGACCACCAGGAACTCCGGCAGCGATTCGCGGCACTGACGACCGCTCATGTGGCGGACGCCTGCATCCGCGCTCGGCTCCCCGTTCGCTGCGCACCCGCGGGGCTGCACGCCGCGGTGCCCGGCGGCCGGGTCTTCGGGCGGGCGTGTCCGACGCGGCATGTCGGCAGCGTCGACATCTTCCTGGAGGCCTTCGAGGGGGCGGCACCCGGTGACGTGCTGGTCGTCGACAACGGCGGCCGGCTCGACGAGGCGTGCGTCGGCGATCTCGTGGTGCTGGAGGCCCGGACCGCCGGGCTGGGCGGAATCGTGATCTGGGGGCTGCACCGCGACACCGCCGACCTCCGCGCGCTCGGGCTGCCGGTCTTCAGTCTGGGCGCGATCCCGACCGGGCCGCAGCGCCTCGACGAGCGGCCCGAGGACGCACTGGAATCCGCCACCGTCGGTGAGTGGACGGTGAGTTGTGACGACCTGGTCCTCGGTGATGACGACGGCGTGCTCTTCGTACCGGCCACCCGCGCCGAGGAGCTCCTCACCCTCGCGGAGTCGATCCGCGACACCGAGCGCCGCCAGGCCGAACGGATCCACGCGGGCACCTCCCTGCGCAGCCAGGTCGGGTTCGACGCCTACCTCTCCGCGCGCCGGGACGACCGGTCACTGACCTTCCGCGACCACCTGCGGTCCGTGGGCGGGGCGATCGAGGAGTGAACTGACGTACCGCCAGTCATCGTAGGTCGGGGGTTCGGGCGAGCGGGGTCTCATCGATGGGCGCCCGAACACGCCCTCGCGCGGGGCCACTCAAGCATGCGCCCGCGCGCAGGCCCCCGGCGGTCGGACTGAGGCATACGCCCCTGGCATCCCGCTCCGCGCGCCGTTGGTGTACGCCCTTTCGGTGGCCGCCGCCACCCAGCAGACTCGACGGCGCCGCCGGGCCCCTCCCGGCCGTCGATCAGAAAGGGACAGCCGCCATGCGCCGTACCGCCAAGCTCGCCGTCACCCTGACCACCTTGCTCGCCGCCCTGAGTGCCGGGCCCGCCGCCACCGCCGCCACCGAGCCCGGACCGGCCACCGCCACGTCCCGCGGCCTCTCCTCGTTCAGCTGCGATCCCGGGCACTTCTGCATCTACAGCGACTGGAGCGGGGGCGGAACCCGGTGCCAGTGGACGGAGAGCAGGAATCCGAACACCGCGGACGACTGCTCGTTCATCCGGAAGGGCTGGCCGGTCCGCTCGGTCTGGAACGGCACCGGGCATCGCGTGCAGTACTACACCCAGACCAACTACAAGGCGCGCGTGGGATCCACCGCCGCCGGGAGCGGCGGAAACCTGATGGGCAACTACCAGATCCGCTCCTTCCAGCCCCAGTAACCGCCCCGCACACCGTGGCGGCCGTACGGAGCCCGACCCCCTGCGGCCGCCCGCGCGCCGTTCCCGGACCGCGGGCCCGGCGGGCAGCACCCTGGTGCAAACCGGTCGACGGTACCCCGAGACCGGACACCCACGGCGGCCCGTCTCCCACCACGGGTGGAGAGTCCGGCGGCCGCTTCTCCACGCACCTCTCCCCCCGTCGGCCGATCCCGCCCGCCGGGCCCGTTCCTAGCCTTTCGGTCATGACAACTCAGCAGACCGTCATCGGCACTGGCACCGAAACCGCCACCAGGGCCAGGATCATCGGACTGGCCTGCGATCTCGGGCTCTCGCCCGCCGTCTTCTACGGCACCCAGGCCGCCGGGTGCACGGTCACCACCTCGCTGTTCGCCGCCGCCGGAGCCGCCGGCACCCGGCTGCTCCGGACGTCCGTGCGCAGTCGGCGGGTCGACGCGCCGGCCGGCCTGATGCTCGGCACCTACGCGCTGATGCTGGTCATCGCGCTGCTGGCCCGGGACGAGCGGATGCTGCTCGCCCGCGACCCGGCCACAAGCGGACTGACCGGGCTGGTGTTCCTCGCCAGCTGCGGCACCCGTACGCCCGCGCTCGGCTACCTCACGCGGCGCATGCACCCGGGCCGCGCACCGGACCCTCCTCGGGTGCGGCGCGCGGTACGACTGCAGACCGCGGTGTGGGGCGCCGCGCTGACCGCCGAGGCCGTGATCCGGCTGGCACTGCTCTGGACCCTGCCGATGACGGCGGTGGCCGGACTGTCCACCGGGGTGGAACTGGCCGTCGTCGCGGTGCTGCTGGCATGGACGGTGTGGTACCGGCGGCGGCTGCGGACCGTCTGAGGACGGGCGGCGACACGGTGTGCCGCCCCCGGTCAGAGGACCCGCTGCCCGGCCTCGACCCGCTCGACGGCGGTACGCACCGCGTGCACGAAGGACCAGAACAGCGGCAGGGTGTTGGCGGCCCGTCCGACCAGGTTGTTCCTTCCGTCCGCGAACATCGCGGCGCGCAGCTCGGTGGTGATCTCCAGCTGGGCACCCATACCGAGCAGGGTGCGGTTGCAGATGTTCTCCGGGGAGAGGCCGGCGATCTCCTCGTCCCCCGAGGCCGCCACCGCCCGGATGCCGGCCGCGGTGAACTCGTCCATCAGATGCTGCCGCAGGGTGGCGTTGAGCCCGCCCACCAGCACCACCGCGGCCCCGGCCGGCAGGCCCGCCCGGGCGGGCGTACAACCGTGCAGCGAGACCACGTTGAGGCTTCCCGCGCAGAGCGATCGGGCGATGGTGTCGTCGCAGTGTGTCGAGGTGACGTGCAGTGCGCTGTTCCCGGTGGCGCGCAGGCCCTCGAACATCCAGTAGTCGTGCAGCGGTCCGGCGGCCGTGGTGGTGGAGGCCGGCTCCGCCGGGTGGTATCCCGCTATCGCCAGGCAGAGTTCGGAGGTGCCGCCCTCGATACCGCCGCCGTGCGGGGCGATCACGGCGGTCCGTACGAGGGCCGAACGCCCGGACGAACCGGTGTCGTCGATCGGATGTCGCCGGTAGCGCCGGCGGTAGTCCACGCCCTCCACCAGTGCTATGTCCGCGTAGAGGGCGGTGTTGGAGGCGTAGGTGTCACCTGCGGCCCTGGCCGGAGAGCTTCCCACGACACCGGATGCCGTGCTCAGAACCGGTGCCGTCGCCAGCGCCGTGATCAGTGTGCGGCGATTGAGGATCATGTACAACGAGCATGGCAGGGGCAGACCCTTCTGACAATCAGGTTCACCGGCGAGCCCTAGTCGGACAGCGCCACGGTGCTGACCTGCCTGCCCGCCTTGAGCATCAGCCCCAGCAGGAACTTCCGCTTCAGCAGCCCGTTGCGGATCCGCAGACCGGCCGCCCCGGGAGCGAGGAACCTCCCGGTCCGCTCGCCGCCCTTCTGGCAGCCCCTGGCGTAGTCGCGCAGCAGCCGCTCGTACCGCGACGCCGCGGGGGCGGTCGCCGACCGCGTGATCGGCCCCGCCCCCGCGACCGACCGCCCGCCCGGGGGTCAGTAGGCCCTCAGGAAGCGGTCCAGGACGCGGAGCCCGAAGCCGAGGCCCGCCACCGGGACCCGTTCGTCGACGCCGTGGAACATCCGCTGGTAGTGCAGGGTGGCGTCGAGACGCAGCGGCGCGAAGCCGTAGCAGTCGATGCCCAGCTGGGAGAAGGTCTTGGCGTCGGTCCCGCCGGACATCAGGTACGGGACGGGGTGCCCGGCGGGGTCCTCGGCCCGCAGTGCGGCGGCCATCGCGGCGAAGGCCGGGCCGGTGTGGTCGCCGGTGGCGGCGTCCTCCAGGTTGATGAACTCACGTGTCACCCGGGGTCCGAGGAGTTCCGCCACGGTGGCCAGGTACTCCTCCCGGGTGCCGGGCAGGAAGCGGCCGTCCACCAGCGCCCGGGCGGTGCCCGGCATCACGTTGATCTTGTGGCCGGCATGCAGGACGGTGGGGTTGGCGGAGTTGCGGACGGTGGGGGCGAAGAGGTCGCCGGCCCGGCCGAGGCGGGCGGCCTCGGCTTCCAGCCGGTCGCGGTCGATGGTGGTGCCCAGGATGCGTTCGAGCTCGCCGAGCAGGGCCTCGACCGGCGGGATCAGCCGGGTGGGCCAGGGGTGGGCGGCCAGCCGGGACAGGGCGTGGACCAGGGTGGCGACGGCGTTGTCGGCGGCGGCCCTGGAGCCGTGCCCGGCGGGGCCGGTGGCGGTGAGCTGCATCCAGGCCGTGCCGCGCTCGCCCAGCGCGATGGGGTAGAGCCGCAGTTCGGCGCCGTCCGCGCCGGGCTGCGGCCGGATCGGCACCGAGAAGCCCCCGGACTCCCCGATGGCCTCGGCGCAGTCCGCGAAGTGGTCGCGGTGCCGCGCGGCGACGAAGCGCGAGCCGAGCTCGCCGGTGGTCTCCTCGTCGGCGAGGAAGGCGAGCACCAGGTCCCGGCGCGGGCGGCGGCCGGTTCTGGCCCAGGAGCGCACCAGGGCGAGAGTGGTGGCGACGGCGCCCTTCATGTCCACCGCTCCCCGGCCCCACAGGCAGCCGTCGTGCAGTTCGCCGGAGAGCGGGTGCCGGGACCACTCGGCGGCGTCGAACGGCACGGTGTCCAGGTGCCCGTGGACGAGCAGCGCCGGGCGGCCCGAGGCGGTGCCCGGGACGCGCGCCAGCACGCTGGCCCGGCGCGGCGCCGACTCGGTGATCAGCGCTTCGATCCCGGCCTCGGCGAGCCGGGCCGCCACGTACTCGGCGGCGGCCCGCTCGCCCGGCCCGCTGTCGTCGCCGGGATTGGTGGTGTCGATCCGCAGCAGGTCCTGGCAGATCCGGACCACGTCGGCTCCGGCGTGTGCGTCGTCCGGGTGCGGGGTGTCTCCGAGGACCGAGGAGGGCGGGGTGACGGTCATCGACGTGCTTCTTTCGGGTGCGGTGGAAAGCCGGGCGAGGCAGGGTCAGCGCAGCTTCGGGTCGTAGGCGTCGCGGACCGCGTCGCCGAGCAGGATGAAGCTCAGCACGGTCGCGGACAGGAACAGCGCCGGGAAGAGCAGCAGGTGCGGGAAGTCGAGGAAGTAGCTCTGCGCGGCGTTGAGTTGCAGCCCCCAGGAGAGCGCGGGGTACTGCAGTCCGACGCCGAGGAAGTCCAGGGTCGCCTCCCCGGAGATGACGTTCCCGATGTTGAGCATGGCCACCACCACGACCGGCGTCACGGCGTTGGGCAGGATGTGGCGGACCATCAGCCGTAACGGTCCCGCCCCGGTGGAGCGGGCGGCGTGCACGTAGTCGGCGTCCTTCAGCGCGATCACCTGGGCGCGCATCACCCGGGTCATGGTGGTCCAGCCGAGGCCGACCAGGACGAGTGTCATGGCGCCCAGTCCGTGTGAGGGGAAGGCGACCAGGATGACGGTGGCGCCGAGGACGAACGGCAGGCCGAAGAACACGTCGGTGACCCGGGACAGCAGGGAGTCGACCCAGCCGCCGTAGAAGCCCGCGAGCAGCCCGAGCAGCACGGACAGCAGCAGCGCGCCGCAGGTCACCGCCAGTCCGATGAGTAGCGACGGGCGGCTGCCCCGCACCACCTGGGCTAGGTAGTCGCAGCCCTGCAGGTCGAATCCGAAGGGGTGGTCGAGGCTGGGGCCGACCCGGGAGTCGGCGAGTTCGCAGCGTCCGCTGTCGTGGGTCAGCAGGGCGATGAACGGCCGGGGTACGGCGGCCATCAGGACGATCAGGAGCACCACGCCCGCGCAGAGCGCGACCAGCGGGCGGGAGCGCAGTTCGCGCCAGGCGTCGGAGGAGAGCGAGCCGGAGGCCTTCCGGCCGCGCGGCTCGGGCGGGGCGGCGGGCGGTGGCAGGACGTCGTCGACGCGGGGGGTGCCCGGGCTGTCGTCCAGGTCAGTCATGGCGGATCCTTGGGTCGAGTACGCCGTACAGGACGTCCACCACCAGGTTGGCCAGGCAGAAGACCAGGACCAGCACGGTGGTGATGCCCACCACCGTGGGCCCTTCCCGGAGCTGGATGGACTGGAACACCTGCTGGCCGATGCCGGGCAGGTTGAAGATGTACTCGGTGACGACGGCCCCGGCCATCAGCGAGCCCAGTTCGACGCCGAGGAAGGTCACCACCGGGACGAGCGAGTTGCGCAGGGTGTGCAGGACCACCACCCGGCGCCGGCTGAGGCCCTTGGCCTCGGCGGTGCGGACGTAGTCGGCGCGGAGGTTCTCCAGCAGCGAGGAGCGGGTGAGCCGGGCGACGTAGCCGACCCCGAACGAGGCCAGCACCAGCCCGGGCAGGACGTACGCGGCGGGCCAGCCGTCCTGGTCGCCGGAGACCGGGAACCAGCCGAGCCGGACGCCGAGGATCAGCTGGGCCAGGTAGCCGACGATGTAGACGGGTACGGCGATGGCCAGTGTTGTTCCGGCGAGGACGATCCGGTCCGCCCACCCGCCGCGGCGCAGTCCGGCCAGCACGCCGAGCGCGATGCCGAGCGCGGTCTCCAGGAACCAGGCGGTGAGCCCGAGCCGTACGGTCACCTGCCAGCGTCCGGCGAGGACGTCGGCGACCGGTTCGCCGGTGAAGGTCCGGCCGAGGTCCCCGGTGAGCAGCCCGCCGAGGTACTTGGCGTACTGGACGGCCAGCGGGTCGTCCAGGTGGTAGCGGCGGTGCAGTTCGGCGAGGACTGCGGGCGGGACCTGGCGGTCGCCGGCCAGGCCCTGGATCGGGTCGCCGGGCAGGACGAAGACGAGCGCGTGGATCAGGAAGGTGGTGGCCAGCAGTACGGGTAGGGCGTACAGCAGGCGGCGGGCGACGAACCGTCCCATCGGACCTCCGTTTCTGGTGTCTCGCTTCTCGTTCCGGCCCTCTCGGGGGCCGTGGCGTCAGTGGCGTACGGTCACCCTGTCCAGGTGCAACCCGGCGACGTACGGATCGGTCACGATGTTGCCGACCCGGCTGCTCCAGACGGACTGGTCCTGCCAGTTCCACAGCGGGATCAGCGGCAGTTCGGCGAGGGCGATGTCCTCGGCCTGCTGGTAGTAGGCGGTGCTCTGCTGCCGGGTCAGGGCGGCGTCGCCCTTCGCGAGCAGCTCGTCGAAGCGCGGGTTCCGCCAGCCCATGCGGTTGTCGTGGTTGTAGAGGCCGGCCAGGTAGTTCTGCATGCTGGGGTAGTCGATGACCCAGTTCTGCCGGTAGGGGCCGGTGGTCTTCCGGCTGTTGAGGATCGGGCCGAGGTCGGCGGCGGCCATCTTGCGGAAGGTGACGTCCCGGATGCCGAGGTTCTGGCGGAGTTCGTTGGCGACCGCGGTCATCCACTGTTCGTACGTGGGGTCGGAGTTGGCGAAGTAGAGCTCCATCGGTCCGCTGAATCCCCCGGCGCGGTCGAGGAGTTCCCTGGCCTTCACCGGCTGGTAGCCGCAGGTCTCGCCGCAGGCGCCCGCCCGGTGGCCCGGGATCATCGCGGCGACCACCGAGTCGGCCGGGATGTGCACCTCGTTGTAGATGGCTCGGGTGATGCCCCCGCGGTCGATGGCCATCGAAATGGCGCGGCGCACATCGGGGTTGGCGTAGCGGTGGTCCCACAGCGGCAGGCCGAGGTAGTCCATGGTGCCGCTGGGCCGGACCGAGTAGCGCTTGCCGAAGGTGCGCTTGGCCTCGTAGGCCCGGGCGGCCGGGACGGTGCTCATGAAGTCGAGGTGTCCGGCGCGCAGTTCGGTGAAGGCGGTGTCCTTGCTGGTGAAGATCCTGAAGTGCACGGCGTCGGCCGTCGCCGGGCGGGTGCCGGTGTAGGAGGCGGCGCGCACCAGGTCGATCCGCTGGTTGTGCTGCCAGTCGCCGTCCATCGCGAAGGGTCCGTTGCCGACCGGGTGCCGGTCGTAGCCGTCCGGGTCGGTGAACGCGGCCCTGGGCAGCGGTGCGAAGGCGGGGAAGGCCAGCAGCATCGGGAACTGGCTGAACGGGGCGGCGAGGGTGACCTGGAGGGTGGTCGGGTCCAGTACGCGCAGGCCGGAGAGGCGGTCGGTGGCGGGCCGCCGTCCGTCGGCGGGGTTGAGGGCGGCGTAGCCGTCGATCTGGGCGAAGTAGGAGTTGGCCTCCCAGCCGTTGGGCCCGTAGGCGGCGGCGTCCCAGGCGTCGGCGAAGCTCTGTGCGGTGACCGGTTCGCCGTTGTGGAAGGTCGCCCCGGGGCGGAACCTGAGGGTCCAGACCCGCTGGTCGGGAGACTGCACCGAGGTCGCGGCCTGCGGGATGACGTGGCCGTCGCCCGGGTCGAGGGCGACCGGGGTGTCGAACAGGCCCTGGAGGACCTGGAGTGCGTAACTGCTGGTGGTCCGGCCGGGGGTGAGGTGGTCGGGCTCGGTGAGGCCGACCGAGAACGCGCCGCCGGGCACCTGCGGGACCGGGCTGTCGTCGCCCTCCCCGGCGCGGGTGCACGCGGGCACCGCGAGCAGGACCAGTGCTGCCAGCAGGGCTGCGGTGCGGACGGACCGGTGGTGCGGCATCGTCGTCATGGGAATCCGTTCCGGGTGAGAACAGCCGCGGGGTGGACGGGTACGTGAACGACCGGGCACTTCGGTGGAGCACTTCCCACCCGCCGGCCGTACGACTCACCTGCGGGGCGGCGACGGGTCAGTCCCAGCCGTGGGGAGCGCGGCCGGGGTGCCCACCTGCAGCCGCCCGGGTGCGGTCGCCGAGCAGGCGCAGGACGAAGGCGTCGATGACCGGGCGGGGGCCGGCGCCGGCGAAGTTGTTCAGCAGGACGGTGAAGACCAGCCGGTGCCCGTCCGGGCGGTCCAGGTAGCCGGCCAGCGCGTCGACCCCGGTCATCGAGCCGGTCTTGGCGTGGAGCCGGCCCTGGGCCGCGGTGCCGCGCAGCCGGCCGGCGAGGGTGCCGCCGACCATCCGGCGCGGGTCACCGGCCACCGGCAGTGCGTCGTACCAGGTGCTGAACCAGGGTCGGCTGCGGGCGAACTCCAGCAGCTGGCAGAGCCGTTGTGTGGTCATCAGGTTGTGCCGGGACAGACCCGAGCCGTCGGCCTGACGGGCGGGGGTGACGTCCAGTCCGTTGCGGTGGACGAAGGCGGTGATCTGGTCGAGCCCGGCGGACCAGTTGCCTGATCCCGCCCTCACCCGGCCGATCTCCTTGACCAGGTGCTCGGCGATGCCGTTGTTGCTGAGCTTGAGGAACGGCACCAGCAGCGCGGACAGCGGCGCCGAGTCGTGGTGCGCGAGGACCGCGGCGTCCGCCGGAGCACGGCCCGCCCGTACCTGGCCCCGTACGGTCACTCCGTGGCGCGCGAGGGCGGCGGCGAAGACCGTGGCGGAAACCTCGGCCGGGTTCTCCACGGCGACCCACTCCTCACTGGTGCCGCCGTCGGACGGGACGCTGCCGGTGAGGACGAGGTCGTTGGTCCCGGGCTGCCTGCCCACGTCCACGCTGCGCTCGCTGCCCGCCGAGCCGGTGTCGATCCGGCCGCTCAGCCGTACCGGGGCCTCCTGAGGGGTGAGCCGCACCGCGGCGGGCAGGCCGGCCTGCCCGCCGGGCGTCAGGGTGAGCCGGACGGTGCCCGGGTCGTAGTCGGTGTCGGTCGCCAGCGTGAGTGCGGAGATCTGCGGGCTGTAGTAGGCGGCCTGGTCGTCCCAGGCCCAGTTGGGGCCGAGCGGCACGCCGTCGTAGCGGGAGGCGTCGGCCAGCAGGGCGCCGGAGACGGTGGTGATGCCGGAGTCGGCCACCCCGTGGGCGAGCGTGTCCAGGTCGGCGGGCAGCAGGCTGGGGTCTCCCCCGCCGCGCAGGACCAGGTCGCCCTCCAGCGTGCTGCCGGCGTGACGGCCCGCCGCGAGCACGTCGGTGCCGAAGCGGTGGCCGGGTCCCAGCAGTTCGAGGGCGGCGGCCGCCGTGACGGTCTTGAGGGTGGAGGCGGGCAGCAGCAGCGCGCCGGGCGAGCGCCGGTAGAGCACCTGGCCGGTGGCGGTGTCGGTGACCAGGGCGGAGGCCTGAGCGCCGGTCAGTCGCTGGTCCTCGAACAGCCGGTCCAGGTCGGCGGAGAGCGATTCCGGTACCGTGGTGCGGGACCTGCCCTCGGCCAGCGGCCCCGAGCCGGTGAGCAGCAGGGCGGCGAGAACGGCGGCGAGCGGCACGCACAGCCGCCGTACCGGATGGCTACGCACAGGACCTCCACAAGGCGGGTGGGCGACCACCACCTTGGCGCCGGAAGGCCGCGGTCGCGGCTGGTGACACGCCCGCGGCCGGAATTCCCCCGTACGGAGCACGGCCCGTGGTCCGGGCCGCGAGGGTGCCCGTTCTGACTGACCAGCCGTCGAGTCGCTAAGGTACGTCAGCACTCTTGTCTAGCAGTCACCACATCGGGGGAAACACCGTGGCTACTCCGCCACCGCCCAATCCGTTCGGAGGCCCGCCACCCGGCGGCCCGACGGGCCCGTACGCCGCCCCGCCGGCCGCGCCCTTCGGGCAGCCGCCGCAGCCGGGCCCGGGGGCACCGGGCTTCCCGCCGCCGCCCGGCACGTACCCGCCGCCCGCGCCGGCCGCCCAGGAGAAGCCGCGCACGGGGTGCGGGCTCTGGGTGCTGTGGGGTGCCGTCGGCCTGGTGGTCCTCGTGGCCATCATCGCGATCTTCGACAACAAACCGGAGAAGGCGCGCGTCGGCGAGTGCGTGACCAACCCCGGCAGGGGTGTGTTCGCCAAGGTCAACTGCTCCTCCGCCAATGCGGAGTTCGTCGTGACCAAGCACTACAGCGGCACCTCGACCCTCTCCTGCGTGCTCAGCAGCGCCGCCAGCAAGTCCTACAAGGGCACCAGCCGCGTGTTCGGCATCAGCAGGCACTACGTTCTGTGCCTCGGTCCCCACCGGCCCGGCGACCCGACCCCGTCGGTGACCAAGCCGCAGACCTTCCACTGAGCGGCGCTCCCGGCCCGCAGCACCAGCTTCCGCACCGTCACCAGCCAACAGGATCAGAAACTTGAGCTCGCCCTACCCGCCGTCCAACCCCTACAACTCCGCGCCCCCGCAGCCGGCTCCGGGCTACGCACCGCCCCCGCCGCCCCCCGGCGGCTACGGCTACCCGGCCGCGCCCCCGCCGGCCGGCGGTTACGGCTACCCGGCCGCCCCGCCGCAGCCCGGCCCGTACGGCGCCCCGCCCCAGCAGCCGGCGCCGTACGGTGCGCCCGGCTTCGCCCCGCCGCCGCCCGGCGGGCTCACCTGCCGCTTCTGCGGCGGCTTCCCGGCCGTGGACGTCACCGTCCGGGGCCACCAGGGCATCATCGTGATCATGCGGTTCCTCCGCCAGCCCGGTCCGTACTGCCACACCTGCGGTATCGCGATGGTGCGTGACATGTCGGCCCGCTCGCTGGTGCAGGGCTGGTGGAGCTACTGCTCGGGCATCATCAACATCATCACGCTGCTGCGCAACCTGGGCGCCTACAACAAGATCAAGGCACTGCCGCCGGCCGCGCCCGGCCCGCTCGGGCCGCAGCTCAACCCGGGCGTTCCGCTGACCAAGCGTCCGGCGATGCTGATGTTGCTGTTCCCGATCCTGTCGTTCGCCCTCGTCTTCGCCCTGCTGCTGGTCGGCGCGCTCGCGGACAAGCACACCACGGACTACCACTACGGCGGCAGCGGCTCCAGCACCTCGTCCGGGGCCGACCCGCAGACCGGCGACTGCCTGCACAACGACGGGACCAGCTTCACTCCCAAGATGAAGGTGGTCGGCTGCTCCGACCCGACCGCCGAGTACAAGGTGGAGGCGCGGGTCAACGGCACCACCGACGACCACACCGCCTGCGAGGCCTACCCGGACGCCGAGAACACCTTCGTCCACATGGAGACCGGCAAGAACTACGTGCTCTGCCTGAAGTCCACCAAGCCCGCGGACGACGGCGGCGCCTCCTCCGCCCCTTCCGCGGCCGCTCCCTTCGGCAGCTCCTGACGGCCGGTGGCCCCGGCCGCCCTCCGGTCCGAGGACCGCGAGCGGTGGCCGGGGCCACGGCTTTCTTGGAGCGTGCCCGCCAAAGCGGGTCAGAACGTGCCCTGGGTGAGCGCCACGCTGTCCGGGACGGCGACCACCTCGGGGACGGTGAGCGGAATGAAGCCGAGGATCTGCTGGGTGACGAAGTGGGCCGACATCATGGCGCCCTCCTGCCAGCCCGGCAGCGGGGAGATCTGGTCGCCGGTGACGTAGAAGACGTCACCGCCCTCGGGCTGGAGCAGTTGCCGGTAGGCCTCTTCGTGGTCCGGGTTGCCCGGCTCCCAGTGGGCCCAACCGCCCAGCTGGTAGGGCACCTTGTGCCAGGCGATGGTGACGCCCTTGCTCGCCGGCACCAGGTCGTCGTTCTCGAACTCGGGGTGCAGCTGGATCGCACCCTCGCGGGCCAGCTCCAGCCGCTCGTTGACCGGCAGGTCGCCGAGCTCCTCGGCCTCGTCGCCGAAGTTGTAGGCGCCGGTCAGGGTGCCCTTCTCGGTGAAGTAGTCGTTGGAGGGGTACCACAGCTGGGTGATGTTGTGGGACGTCCAGCTGATGCCGCCGTAGATGCCCTCGAGGTCGTTGCCGCCGTCGAAACCGCCTTCCCAGAAGCGCTTGTTGGCCTGCCAGCCCACCTTGCAGGTCTTGTCGAACTCGACGACGTCGATCACGGCCTCGAACTCGTCCGAGAAGCCGTCCCGGCCGATCTGCTTGAGCGCCGGGATCGGGATGTTGCTCACGCAGTAGCGGGCCTCGGTCTCGTACGCCTCGCCGTCCTTCCAGTAGGTCACGGTGACCCCGGGCCCGTCCGGGTCGATCTCGATGTCGGTGACCTCGGCCTCCAGCAGGATCTCCGCACCGGCCAGCCTGGCCTCGCGGGCCAGCGCGTCGACGATCCTGTCCATGCCGCCCACCGGCTGGAACATCGTGGCCTGCCACAGGTAGTCCACCGGCTGGTAGAACCGGGCCCGCCAGAAGCCCGACTCCACCAGGTCCTCGAAGTCCAGCGGCGGCGCCGGCTCCGGGGCCGGCTCCTCGATCACCGGGTCGTACAGGTATCCGGAGCGGGTGGAGCCCTCGTACTTGCCGTTGGTGTCGAGCTTGCCGAACGCCCGCAGCAGGTCGCGCAGTTCACCGGTGAACCGGTCCTTGGCCGTCAGCGTCTCGGCCAGCTTCGCCGCGATGTACCCGCGGGTGTCGTTGGCCACCCGGCGGTTGGGCCAGGTCACCTCCAGCCCCGCCGGCCGGACCAGGTTGGCCGTGGTCTCCATGACGTACGGTTCGAGCGCCACCTTGAAGTCCCGACAGTACTTGAGCACCCGCCGGTGGTGGTACGGGATGCGGCCGGGGCCGAGGTTGAGGTACAGCCCGTCGTCGAAGCGGCAGGTGTGGGTGTGGACGATCTCGCCGGTCTCGTCGTCGATCTCGTAGAGCTTGTCGCCCTTGCGGGCGGTGCGGTTCCGCCCGCCGACCCGGTTCTGGGCCTCCAGGACGGTGCAGTCGAAGCCGAGCAGGCTCAGCTCGTACGCGGCGGTCAGGCCCGCGACGCCGGCGCCGAGGATCAGGACCTTCTCCCCCGGTCTCGGCGGCGGCGCGATCTCGAGCGGACCGGTCCACCCGGTCGCCGCCGGGCCCGTGCCGCCGATCATGGCCTGGTACAGCGCCTTCGCCGCGCCGCCCTGGGGCGTGGTCGCCGACGCGGACGGGCCGCTCCTCTTCCTGCTGGTCTTCTTGGCCGGCTTCCTGGCCTCTTTACTGGTCATCTGGGTGCCCTGTTCTGGTGGTGGTGTGGATCGTGACCCGGGTACCTTCGGCGGCCTGGCCGGCATATCGGCGGGGTGCCGTGACCGGTCCGTGCCGGCCACGAGCCGGGGCGGGCCGGCGGCGCTGCGACGGGAACGGACGGCGCTGGGCCGGGACGGGGGCGAGGGCGCGCGAGGACGGGGCCGCCGCCGGTGCCGGCGTACTGTCGATCTCCCGGACCGAGGACGCGCTGACGGCCCGAGGCGCGCCCACACCCGCGGACAGAACCCCGCACAGTCACACCCCTCATGAGGATCCGTATGCGAAGCCCGAAACTACCGGCCGCATCCCGGTTTCCCCCCGCACCACCCCATGCTCGAACGGGTGAATCCCCTCAACCAGCCGTGGCGGTACGGATGTTCCGTCCGCCGCCGGGAGCGGGGTGCGGACACACCAGGTGGATCCCATCCGGCATTTGTGAACAACCGTACTGCGCATGTCAGTTGGGGATCACGGAGAGCCGGCTGGGGGTCATCTGACCGCTCCGGGGAGAGATCATCGGCGGGTCCGTCCCGGGAGGCCCCGCCGTCCGGACGGCGGGGCCTCCCGGATGCACGTCCGTCCGCTCCGCCGGCACCGATCGGGACGCGGCCGCCGTCGGGCACTGATCAGCACGGATGAATTACCGGGGGTACCGGACCCCCTCCGGTGTGCCCGGCCGACCGATCGGGTACCGGTGCCAGGTCCATCCCGTCCGTCTCCCGATCCAGCCCGCACAGCCCAGACCGGAGATCCTCATGTCCACCGGAGCCAGCGCACGGAACTGCCCATTCGACTTCGCCGAGGCCCTCGAGTTCGACCCGACGCTCAGGGAGCTCATGAACGACGCACCAGTGTCCCGCATCCGCCTGCCCTACGGCGACGGCGAGGCCTGGCTGGTCACCGGCTACGAGGACGTGCGTACGGTGACCACCGACCGTCGGTTCAGCCGCCACGCCGTCATCGGCCGGGACTTCCCGCGGATGACCCCCGAGCCGATCGTCCAGGCCGAGGCGATCAACGTCATGGACCCGCCGGCCAGCAGCCGCCTGCGCAGCCTGGTGTCCAAGGGCTTCACGCCCGCCAACATCGAACGCATGCGGGTCCGCACCCAGCACGTGGTGGACGGCCTGCTGGACGCCATGACGGAGCACGGCACCCCGGCCGACCTCATGGAGCACATGGCCCACCCGCTGCCGCTGATCACCATCTGTGAGGTCCTGGAGATCCCCGAGCCCGACAGCGCACAGCTGCGTGCCCACGCCCGGACCATGATGAACGTCAGCCTGGAGAACAAGCCCGACGCGGTCCGGGCCAAGGCCGACCTGCGGGCGTACTTCGCCGACCTGACTGCGCAGCGGCGCAGGAACCCCGGCGAGGACCTGATCAGCGCGCTGGCCACGGCCCGTGACGGGGACGAGCTCCTCGACGACCAGGAACTCACCGTGATGGCCATGGTCCTGCTGATCACCGGCCAGGACACCACGACGTACGAGCTCGGCAACCTCTCCTACACCCTGCTCACCCGGCCCGACGTGCTGTCCGTGCTGCGCGAGCGGCCCGAGATGCTCCCGCAGGCGCTCCAGGAGATGCTGCGCTTCATTCCCTTCCGCAAGGGCGTCGGCATCCCGCGGGTCGCCCTGGAGGACGTCGAGCTGAGCGGGGTGACGATCCGGGCGGGCGACATCGTGCACGTCTCCTACCTGACCGCCAACCGGGACGGCGACAAGTTCGACCGGCCCGACGAGCTGGACCTGGACCGGACCAGTCCGCCGCACATGACGTTCGGCTGGGGCGCGCACCACTGCCTCGGTGCTCCGCTCGCCATCACCGAGCTCGAGGTCGCCTTCGGCACGCTGCTGGAGCGCTTCCCCCGGATCGCCCTGGCGAAGCCCGCCGAGGAGATCCAGTGGAACACCACGTCGATCTGGCGCTATCCCCTGGAGCTGCCGGTGACGTGGTGACGGAGGTCGCCACGGCCGGGGAACACGGCCGGAGGGGCTCCGGCGGCAGCACGTGTCGGCCCGCGCACCCGGTGGGTGTGCGGGCCGACGTGCGCGATCGCCCCGGTCCGCTTAGGCTGGGTTGACCTGGCCCGAGCCGACTCGTGGCCGGCAAGACCGCCCGCACAGCGAGCATCCGATCCTCAACTGTCGGCCCGTCTGCCTTCCCCTGGTGAGTCCCACCGCCGCGCCACCTCCGCGCGCCCGGTCCGCAGCGGCTGCCGTCGACTGGTGAATCCCCTCGATCCCCCGGGATCGCACCGGGAGCACCGCCCGTCAGGAGGAAATCCCCATGGCAGTTCTGTGCAAACCGGCGATTGCTGTCCCCGACCATGTCATCACCAACGAGGAGACCCTCGACCTGGCCCGGAGGCTCCATGGCGACCATCCGCAACTGGAGCTGGCGCTACGTCTGATCAAGAACACCGGAGTGCGGAAACGCCATCTGATCCAGCCGATCGAGGTGGTGCTGGAACACCCGGGCCTGGCCGAGCGGAGCCTCGTCTTCGAGGCGGAGTCCAAGGCGCGCGTCCCGGCCGTGGTGTCCAGAGCCCTCGACCAGGCCGAACTGGAGCCGCAGCAGATCGACTTGATCGTGTACGTGTCCTGCACCGGCTTCATGATGCCGTCGCTGACGGCCTGGCTGATCAACAAGATGGGTTTCCGGTCGGACACCCGGCAGCTGCCGATCGCCCAGCTCGGCTGTGCCGCCGGCGGTGCGGCCGTGAACCGGGCGCATGACTTCTGCGCTGCGTACCCCGACGCCAACGTGCTGATCGTGGCCTGCGAGTTCTGCTCGCTCTGCTACCAGCCCACCGACCTGGGCGTGGGATCGCTGCTGTCCAACGGTCTGTTCGGCGACGGAATCGCCGCCGCGGTGGTCCGGGGCGAGGGCGGCACCGGAATGCGCCTGGAGCGCAACGCCTCGTACCTCATCCCCAACACCGAGGACTGGATCTCCTACGCGGTCCGCTCGACCGGCTTCCATTTCCAGCTGGACAAGCGGGTGCCGGGGACGATGGAGCCCCTCAGCCCGGCGCTGCGCGCACTGGCCGAGCAGCACCAGTGGAACGTCGGCAAGCTCGACTTCTACATCATCCACGCGGGCGGTCCCCGCATCCTGGACGACCTGAGCCACTTCCTGGAGGTGCCGTCCGAGGCGTTCCGCTTCAGCCGGGCCACCCTGACCGAGTACGGCAACATCGCCAGTGCGGTCGTGCTCGACGCGCTCGCCCGGATGTTCGACGAGCAGTCGGCCCTCGACGGCCACCACGGACTGCTGGCCGGCTTCGGCCCGGGCATCACCGCCGAGATGTCCCTGGGCAGCTGGACCGCTCCGGAGGGCTGAGCCCTGGCGCACCGCAGGCAGCGGAACACCGCTCCCGGGGGAGCGGGATGCCCCTCGACCGGGTGTCCCGCTCCCCCGGGCCTTGCCACCGTACGCATCTGACGCTCAATCACATCGCGCTGGTCGCTCCGGAGGGTCACCGGCGCCCCCACCGCCGTGGCTACGACGCGGGAGGTCGTTCCTGTGTTTGCATCGGCCCCTGGAGGTGTGCCCGTGACGACCGGAGACGACTACCGCGAGAAGCCCGCCCGGACCGGTGTACCACGACGCCGGCTGCTCACCACGGCCGGGCTGACCGTGGGCGGCCTGGGACTGGCCGCCTGCTCCGCATCGACCGACCACCACGACATGGGCAGGGGGCAGAAGCTCAGGCCGGTACCCACCAGCGAGGAGCACTGGAAGGACGTCGTCAAGGCACTCGGCCGGCCGGGGAACCTCATCCGCGGGACGTACCATCACACGCCGTTCCCGCGCGGGGACCTGCATCTGGTCTCCCGCGGCGTCCCCGTCAGCACGGGACTGGCACTGGGCTCGCACGCGTCCTTCGTCCGGTACGACGACGGCATGGTGATGCTGATGGGCGACCTGGTGGTGACCGAGGGCGAGCTGCAGGGGATGACCGATGCCCTGCAGGCCCAGGGCATCGCGCAGACCGCCATCCACAAGCACCTGCTGTCGCACACACCCGAGGTCTGGTGGACCCACGTCTGCGCCCACGGCCACGACGCCGGGGAACTGGCGCGCGGCCTGCGCGCCGCGCTCAACCACACCGCCACCCCGGCGCACGTCGCGGCCGCCGCTCCGCCCAAGCCGCTCGAACTGGACACCGCCGGAATCGACGCCGCGATGGGCGCCAAGGGTGCCAACAGCGGCGAGGTGTACACCACCGTGTTCGTCCGCCGCGAGACCATCGTCAACGACGGCCGCGTGCTTCCACCCGGCCTCGGCGCGACCTCGGCCTTCAACTTCCAGCCGCTGGGCGGGGGTCGGGCCGCGCTCAACGGAGACCTCGTCATGGTCGCCGGCGAGGTCCAGCGGGTGCTCTCGGCGCTGCGGCACGGCGGGATCGAGATCATCGAACTCCACAACCACGGCCTGACGGACGAACCGCGCCTCTTCTTCACCCATGTCTGGGCGGTGGGCGACGCCGTCGCACTGGCCAAGGCGGTCCGTCCCGCGCTCACCGCCACCAACGTCGCCGCGTCCTCCGCCTGAGCCCGGGCCGGCGGCTGCTCCCAGCCCCCGGCGTGACCCGGCAGTACCGCTGCTGCGCCGCCCGCCTTTCGACCGCGGCGGGGAGGCGGACGATCGCGGTCGATACGGCGGCGGCCGAAAGCGGTAGCCGGTCCCCAGCGGTGGCGGCTACAGTCTTCGCAAAGGCAACTCGGATCCGAGTAATTGCTTCCTAGTAGTCGTTTCCGAGCCGAAGACCGTATGGAGTGAGATGACCGTCAAACGACCCGCGAACCCCATGGCCCTCGCGGTAATGGGCCTGCTGCTGGAGCAGCCCATGCACCCCCACGCCATGGCGATCACGCTGCGGGAGCGGCAGCTGGACCTGGCCTTCAAGCTGACCACCGGATCGCTGTACGACACGGTGCGGGCGCTGGCCCGCGACGGCTGGATCGAGGCGGCCGACACCGAGCAGGTGGGCGGCCGCCCGGCACGTACCGTCTACCGGCACACGCCGCAGGGGCAGCGGCATTTCACCGAGTGGCTGGACGAACTGATCCGCGAGCCGTCCCAGGAGTACCCGAGGTTCCTGTCCGCCATCAGCTACCTGGGCGCGCTGGGACGGCAGCGGGCGGCACAGGCGCTGCGCGAACGGGCGGCGGCGCTGGAGGTGCGGATCGCGGCGGGTGAGCGGGCGTACCGGGAGGCCAGGGAGCAACACAAGGCGCCCCGGCTGTTCGTGATCGAGGCCGAGTACGCGCAGGCGATGGCCCGGGCGGAGCTGCAGTGGGTGCTGCACACGGCCGAGGAGATCGAGCAGGGCGGCCTGGAGTGGCCGGAGGTCTCCCCCGATGCCTGAGACTCCTGTGACCGCGCCGGTCCCGGCCGGGCGGCCCCTGTCCGACGCGCCGTCGTCCGCCCCGTACTCGTCCGGAGCCGGCGAGGACGCCCAGGTGCTGGTGGCCGGCGCCGGGCCGGCGGGATTGATGCTGGCCTGCGAGCTGGGGCTGACCGGGGTTCGCACCCTGGTGCTCGAACGCCACCCGGCCCCGCCCGGCTACTGCCGCGGCTTCAACCTCAACGCCCGCAGCCTGGAGCTGCTGGACCTCCGGGGCCTCGCGGACCGCTTCCTGACCGAGGGCCCGACCGTGCCGGCCACCGCGTTCGCCGGTTCGGCCCAACTCGACCTGACCGCCATGCGCACCCGGCACCCGTACGTCCTGGGGATCCCGCAGACCCGGGTGGAGGAGCTGCTCGCCGAGGCTGGTCCGCCCGGACGGCCACGCCGCCTGGGTGGGCACACCGTCGGCGTCCCCCGCCGCCGCTGCCGCCGGGTTGCGTGCGGCGCTGGGTGACTGGTTCGGGCCGCAGCACCCGGTGGCACCGGTGCGAGCCGGGCTCGGCGGCTGACCCCTCGGCCCGGCGGGACGGTGCCGCCCAGCGGTTGCAGGGGGCCCGCGGCCGGGCCGACGCTGGCTGAGGGGCGCGAAGACGCGTCCCGGGAACCTCGGCGTTAAGGACGCAGGCCATGTCCAGGATCACCACTTACCGCGAGGGCGTCCCGTGCTGGACCGACCTCACGACGCCGGACGTCACCGCCGGCAAGCAGTACTACGGCGAGCTGTTCGGCTGGAAGTACGAGGACACCGGCGAGGCGGGCGGCGGTTATCAACTGGCCACCCTGCACGGCCTGCGCGTCGCCGGCATCGGTCCCCGGCAGCCCGGGGACCAGGCTCCGCCCAGGTGGACGGCCTACCTCGCGGCCGACGACGTCGACCAGGTCGCCACCAGGATCCGGGAGGCGGGCGGCACCGTGCTGATGGAGCCGACGGACGTGACGGACCAGGGCCGGATGGCGATGGCCGCCGACCCGGCGGGCGCGGCCTTCGGCCTCTGGCAGGGCAAGTCGCACGGCGGCTCCGGGCTCGCCAACGAGCCGGGCACCTTCACCTGGAACGAGAACCTGTCCACCGACCCGGCCACCGCCCGGTCCTTCTACCAGCAGGTCTTCGGGTACGAGTACGAGGCCATGCCGGACATGGACTACACCGTCGCCAAGGTGGCCGGGAACCCGGTCGGCGGCATCGGCGAGCAGCCGTCGGGTGTCCCGGCGGGCGCGCCGTCGTTCTGGAACACCTACTTCTCGGTGGCCGACACCGACCGGTGCTGCTCACGGGTGGTCGAGCTCGGCGGCCGGGTCGAGGTCGAGCCGTTCGACACCCCCTATGGCCGGGTGGCCGTCGTCCGGGACGACCTCGGCGCGGCCTTCTGCCTCATCTCCCAGCCGGAGAAGTAGCCTGCGGCAGCCGCACACCGCCCCGGGCGGAGCCGTCCGGGGCGGTGCGGCGGTCACTGCCCGGGGAGCGTCGGGATCCGGTCCAGTGCCAGGCCGAAGTGGTCCCGGTAGGCGGCGAGCAGCGCGGCCTCGGCGAGCTCCTCCTCTTGGCGCTCCCCCGCGACGGTGGTGACCAGGGTGCGACCGGAGAGCGTGATCCGGCCGTGCTCGGTGAGGCGGGAGCAGACCAGGGAGCGGCTGAAGTGCGACTTCGGGGAGGTGCGCTGCCACCAGCAGGTGGGCTCGAAGTCGGCCAGCACGCGCGGGCGTTGTTCGAGACGGTACTGCGGCTCGCCGTCCCGGTACACGTCCAGGTCCCCGGCGGCGGTCTCGGTGATCCGGAAGACGCCGCCGGGGTCGGCCTGGTCGTCCCGGCGGTCCAGCCGGAGCGGGAACTCGGTGTGCCGTCCGAACCCCACGTCCACCAGCCACGGTTCGGGGGTGTCGACCCGCAGCGCGAGGTGGTCGAAGGGCGGCCCGTACCCGCCGTTCTGGAAGACCCGCGCGGAGAGCAGGCTGACGGGGTAGCCCAGTTCGCTGAGCAACGCGGCGAAGGCGCCGTTGAGTTCGTAGCAGAAGCCACCGCGCCGCGCCACGGTCACCTTCTCGACCAGCGCCTTCGGCTCCAGCACGATGTCCTCGCCGAGATGGATGCTCAGGTTCTCGAACGGGACGCTGCGCAGGTGTCGTTGGTGCAGTTCACGGAGGGCGTCCGCATCCGGCCGGGACGGGCGGGTGGCACCGATGCGGTCGAGGTAGGCGTCGGCCGATGACGCGTCGATCCGGGTCTCACTCATGGATCTTTTCTGCCAGTCCGCGGGAAGCGTTGTCATCGGGCCGGGGACCTACGTCCTCGGGCGGTGGGACGGGGTGGACCACCCTTCCGGCGCTACGCAGCAGCACCGCCGCCAGGCAACCGCCGACCAGCACGGCGGCCGCGCCGAGGAGTTGGCTGGTGGAGATCCCGGCCGTGAAGGCCTCCAGGACGGCGGCGCGGTCCGCCTCCGTGCGGGCGGCCGCGAGTGCGGCCGGCAGGGAGCCGGCGCCCGCCGCGGCGGCGGGGAGCAGCGCGGCGAAGCGGGCGTTCAGGACGGCGCCCAGGGCGGCGACTCCGAGGCTGTTGCCGATCTCGGCCATGGTGCCGTCGACGCCGGCGCCGGCGCCCGCCCTGTCCGGGGGGATGGCGCTCATGACGGCCTCGACGATGGCCGGGTTGGCGAAGGCGCAGCCGGTGCCCATCAGGAGCAGGCCGAGCAGCAGCGGGCCGTAGCCGGCGGAGAGTGCGACGGCCACGAAGCCCCCCGCGAGCAGGCTCATGCCGGAGGCGATGGCGAGCGGGTGTCCCAGTCGGCCGACCACCCGGGCGGTGAGCCCGGTGGCGTTGAGGACGACCACGGTGAGTGCGAACGGCGCGAGGTGCAGTCCGGCCGCCAGCGGCGAGTAGCCGTGGACGAACTGGAGCTGCTGGGTGAGCAGGAAGAGCACCCCGGCGCTGCCGAAGGTGATCAGGACCACGCCCACCACCGCGCCGACGAAGCGGCGGTCCCGGAAGAAGTGCGGGTCCAGCATCGGGTGGCGGACGTGGTGTTCCCACCGTGCGAAGACGGCGAGGACGAGCAGCCCGCCCGCCGCCGGCAGCAGCACCCGGGGCGAGGACCAGCCGGACTCCGGGCCCTGGGTGATCGCCAGGACCACCGCCGTCATGCCGACGGTGGACAGCAGTACGCCGAGCAGGTCGGGCGGACCGCCGCCGGGTGCCCTGGACTCGGGGACCAGCAGCCGCACCGCCAGGAGGGCGAACACCACCACCGGGAGGTTGGCCAGGAAGAGCGCACCCCAGTGGAAGTGGGCGAGCACCAGGCCGCCGATCGGCGGCCCGGCGGCGAAGCCGAGGGCGTTGACCGCGCCCCAGACGCCGATCGCCCGGGGGCGCTCCGCGGCATCGAAGACCTGGACCACCACGGCGAGGGTGGTGGTGAGCAGCAGTGCGCCGCCGATCCCCATGCCCGCCCGGGCAGCGGTCAACTGGCCGGTGGTGTCGGCGAGTCCGGCGGCCAGTGAGCCGGCGCCGAAGACCGTGAGGCCGGCCAGCAGCAGCCGTTTGCGGCCGTAGCGGTCGGCGGCGCTGCCCGCGGCGAGCAGCAGCCCCGACTGGACCAGGGAGTAGGCGTTGACGATCCACTGGACGTCGCTGGTGGTCGCGTCCAGGTCCCGGGTGAGCGAGGGGATCGCCACGTTCAGGACGGTGTTGTCGAGTACCGCCGCGAACTGGGCGAGGCAGATGACGGCGAGGATCGCCCACCGGGCCGGGGACCGGGTCTGTCCGGTCCCCGGCCCGGCGGTGGTGCCGGTGGTGAGCGTCACGGCGTCGGGGCGAACCGGGCGATGGGGTTGCGCAGGGTGCCGACCAGCTGGAGGGCGCCGGACGGGTCCGCGAGGTCCACCATCTGCTGGTTGTTGCGCAGTTGCAGCCGGTTGAGGCAGGAGAGCGGGAACTCCTCGGCGAACAGGTCGTACCTGGCGAGGCGGTCGGCGAGCTGCGGCACCGAGGCCCGGTAGTCGGCCGCGCACTCGGCGACGGTGCGCCAGAAGGTGTCCTCGTCCAGGGTGCCCCCATCCGCCAGGATGGCGTTGAGGTAGCGGAAGAAGCAGTCGAAGACGTCGGTGAAGACGGAGAGCAGCTTCATGTGCTCCGGGACGTCGGCCCTGATCCGCGCGACCTGCGGGGGCAGGTCGGCGTCCGGGTTCATCACCACGATCTCCTCGGCGATGTCCTTGAAGATCGCGCGCTGTACCGTGCCGTCGGCGTCGAGGACGAGGATGACGTTCTCGCCGTGTGGCATGAAGGCCAGGTCGTGGGCGTAGAAGCAGTGCAGCAGCGGCGTGAGGTAGGCGTCCAGGTAGCGGCGCAGCCACACCTCGGGGGCGAGGCCGGACTGTTCGATGAGCGCGGCGGCCAGCGAGCGGCCCTCGCGGTCGGTGTGCAGCAGGCTGGCCATGGTGGCCAGCCGCTGTCCGGGCCGCAGGCCCGCGACGGGACTCTCCCGCCAGAGCGCGGCGAGCATCTTGCGGTACGGGGAGTACCGGTCGGTGGCGGCCTCGAACTGGGGGTGGCGGTAGCCGATGGCGGCCCTTTCGCGGATCACCGTCAGCCTGGTGGCGCGCAGGACCTCGTCGCTGGCGATCAGTTCGGCGAGCCAGTCGTTGATGGCGGGGGTGGCCTCCATGTAGGCGGCCGAGAGTCCGCGCATGAAGCCCATGTTGAGGACCGAGAGGGCGGTCTTCACATAGTGCTTCGACGGGTCGGTGGTGTTGAAGAAGGTGCGGATGGACTGCTGGGCCAGGTACTCGTCGTCGCCGGGGCCGAGGCAGACGATCCGCCGCTGGGCGACCTCGGCGGCGAAGGTCACCGAGAGCTTGTTCCACCACTGCCAGGGGTGGACGGGCAGCAGGTGGTAGTCGGCGGGGTCGAGGCCGAGGGAGGCCATGGTGCCGGCGAAGCGGCCGAGCACTTCCTCGCCCAGCTCCTGCCTGACGAGGGTGTCGTAGTCGAGGTCGGCACAGGAGGTGAAGGTGGAGTGGTCGCGGTGGGCGGCGAGCCAGATCAGCCGGACCGGGCGGGCGGCCTCGGGCGCGTAGGCGTGGTACTCGTGGATGCCGAAGCCGATCCGGCCGTTGTTGGCGACGAAGCCCGGGTGGCCCTCGGTCATCCCGGTTTCGATCGCCTGGAAGCCGGCCTTGGCGAGTTCGGCGGCGCAGGTCTGCGGCTTGCCGAGCTTGTAGGCGCTGCCGGCGAGGGTGGAGGCGATCTCCTCCAGGTAGACCGGCAGGATCTGCGGGGTGAGGCCGAGGGTCTCCTGCAGCTCGATGATGAAGTCGGTTGCGTCGAGCGGGAGTTCGGCGCCTTCGCGGTTCCGGGTGATGCTTCCGGCGTCGATCTGCCAGTGGTCGAGGGAGAGCAGCCGGGCGGTGAAGCGGTACTCGACGGCGCCGTCGTCGCTGCGGACGCCGTACCGGCCGTCGGCCTGCTGCCGCGGGGTGAGCAGGCGCTCGTGGGCGAACTCGGCGAGCGCCTTGCGGACCAGCATCCGGTTGGCCAGGGCCCAGTGCTCCGGCGTCAGATGGGCGACGGCGTCGATCGGGCCCGGAGTGCGGGGGTCTGCCCCCGGAAGGTTCAGCACGGGGTCACTCCTTGGGTGGCGGCGAGGAACTGCTCGCGGGTGCAGACGCTGAGCAGCGCCTCCTTCTCGGGCTTGGTGACCGGGCCGACCACCTCGAAGCCGACGGCGGCGTTCAGCGCGTGGACCGCCGTGTTGCGGACGTCCGGCTCGACCACCACGCGGCGGGCGGCCGGATCGGTGAGGACGAACGCCATCACGGTGGTGATCACGGCCCGGGTGAAGCCGTGCACCGGTTGGTCGGTGGGTGCGCAGAGGAAGTGCATGCCGACGTCTCCCGGCTGGGCGTCGTACAGGCCGACGAGTTCCAGCCGGGCCGGGTCGTAGCGTTCGACGAGGAAGGCCGCCTCGCCGTCGACCAGGCCGATGTAGGCGTCGTGGCACGGGTGTTCGGCTATCTTGCGGTACTCGCTGCGGACCTCGGACACATCGGCGTCCTGCATCATCCAGAACGCCGCCTTGGGGTGGGTCACCCAGCCGTGCAGCAGCTCGGCGTCGGCGTCGGCGTCGAGCGGGCGCACCGCCATGGTGCCGAGCCGCGCGTCGGTGCGGGAGAAGAGGATGCCACTCATGCGACCAGCCCCTCCGGCGCGCCGAACTCCTGGAAGGCGATGGACTTCTCTATCGGGTAGACCTCGCGGCCCAGCAGCTCGCGGATGATCCAGGAGTTGCGGTACGGGCCCATGCCCAGGTCGGGTGAGGTGATGCTGTGGGTGTGGGTGCCGGCGTTCTGCAGGAAGATCTCGCGGCCCGTGGTGTCGATGCTGTAGTTGCGGGCGACGTCGAAGCGGCCGTGCCCGTCCCAGCGGATCCGCTCGTGCAGCGGCGCGAGGAAGGCCGGGGTCCGGTAGCGGTAGCCGGTGGCCAGGACCAGTCCGTGGGTGGCGAGGCGGAAGTCCCGACCCTGCTCCTCGTGGCGCAGTCCGAGGGTGTAGAGGCCGGTGGCGGGGTCGTGGACGGCGCTGTGCAGCGCGGTGTTGGTCATCAGCCGCGTGGGCACCGGGCCCTTGACGCTCTTCTGGTAGAGCAGGTCGAAGATGCCGTTGATCAGGTCGGCGTTGATGCCCTTGAACAGGCCCTTCTGTTCGGACTCCAGCCGGTGGCGGGTGTCCTCGGGGAGGGCGTGGAAGTAGTCCACGTACTCGGGCGAGGTCATCTCCAGGGTGAGCTTGGTGTACTCCAGCGGGAAGAACCGCGGCGACCTGGTCACCCAGTTGAGCCGGTAGCCGTGGGCGTCCATCTCGGACAGCAGGTCGTAGTAGATCTCGGCGGCGCTCTGGCCGCTGCCGACGACGGTGATGCTCTCCTTCGTCTGCAGGGCCGCCTTGGCCTCCAGGTAACCGGAGTTGTGCACGGCGTCGCCGGCGAGGCCCTGGCAGGCTTCGGGAACGTACGGCGGGGTGCCGGTACCCAGGACGAGGCGCCTGGCGCGGTACGTGGTGGTCTCGAAGGTGCCGGGCCGCACCGCGTGGACGAGGTACACGCTCGCGCGCGGGTCGTACTCGACCGAGGTCACCTCCTGGTCGAAGCGGATGCCGCGCAGCTTGGCGGCCGCCCAGCGGCAGTACTCGTCGTACTCGCTGCGCACCGGGTAGAACATCTCGCGGATGTAGAAGGGGTACAGCCGGCCGGTCTCCTTGAGGTAGTTGAGGAAGGAGTACGGCGAGGTCGGGTCGGCCAGGGTGACCAGGTCGGCCATGAAGGGGGTCTGCAGGGTGGCGGACTCCAGCAGCATGCCGGGGTGCCAGTCGAAGTCCGGCTTGCTCTCCAGGAACAGGCCGTTCAGCTCGTCGAGCGGCTCGGTCAGGCAGGCCAGGCCCAGGTTGTAGGGGCCGAGCCCGATCCCGATGAAGTCGTAGGTGGTCATGCGCGTCTCCGGGGTGGGTGTCGGGGGTGGGCGGGGGTCAGCCGGCCTGGCGGCAGAGCTCGGGGGCGGCCTTCCGGCTCAGGTAGTCCTCTGCGTGGCCGGCCAGCAGGTCGAGGACGTGGGCGATGTCCGCGAGCGTGGTCTCGGGGTTGAGCAGGGTGAACTTCAGGTAGTGCCGGTCGTCCACCTTGGTGCCGGCGACCACCGCCGCGCCGGAGGCGGCCAGCGCCTCGCGGGCGAACAGGTTGGCGTCGTCGGCGAGTTCGCGTGCCGGCCCGGCCTCGGGCAGGTAGCGGAAGACCACGGTGCTCAGCTGGGACCTGGTGACCACCTCGAAGCGGGGGTCCTCGGTGAGCAGTTCCCAGGCCTGCGCGGCGCGGTCGACGACCTCGTCGAAGAGTTCGCCGATCGCGTCGGCGCCCATGATGCGCAGGGTGAGCCAGAGCTTGAGGGCGTCGAACCGGCGGGTGGTCTGCAGGCTCTTGTCGACCTGGTTGGGGATCTTCTGCTCGGCCATCCGGGCCGGGTTGAGGTAGTCGGCGTGGTAGGTGGCGTGACGCAGCACGGCGGCGTCGCGGACCAGCAGCGCACTCGAACTGACCGGCTGGAAGAAGGACTTGTGGTAGTCGACGGTCACCGAGTCGGCCCGCTCGATCCCGTCCAGCAGGTGCCGCCTGGTGCGGGAGGCGAGCAGTCCGCAGCCGTACGCGGCGTCCACGTGCAGCCAGGCGCCCGCGGTGGCGCACAGGTCGGCGATCTGCGGCAGCGGGTCGATGGAGCCGAAGTCGGTGGTGCCGGCGGTGGCGACCACGGCCATCACCGTCAGGCCCTCGCGGCGGCAGCGGTCGAGTTCGCGGGCGAGGACGGCGGGGCGCATCCGGCGGTCCTGGTCGGTGGCGACCGGGATGACCGCGTCCGGGCCGAGGCCGAGGAGCTTCGCGGACTTCTGGACGCTGAAGTGGCCGGCCGCGGAGGCGAGGATGCGCAGCTTCGGGAGGAGCTCGGCCCTGGTCGGCGATGTGTCCGAACCGGCGGCGGCCCGGGCACGGGCCTCCTCGCGGGCGAGCAGCAGGGCGTGCAGGTTGGACTGGCTGCCGCCGCTGGTGAACACGCCGTCGGCCGCCGGGCCGAGGCCGATCCGCTCGGCGGTCCAGTCGATCAGCCGGCGCTCGATCAGGGTGCCGCCGGCGCTCTGGTCCCAGGTGTCGAGCGAGGAGTTGACGGCGCTGAGGACGGCCTCGCCGAGCAGGGCCGGGATGACCACCGGGCAGTTGAGGTGCGCCAGGTAGCGCGGGTGGTGGAAGTACACGGCGTCCCGCAGGTAGACGTCCTCCAGCTCGGCGAGGGCGGCGGCGGGGTCGTGCAGCGGCTGTTCCAGGTCGACGGCCGATATCTCGGGTGCGAGCCGGTCGGGGGTGGTTCCACTGAAGGGGCGTTCGGTGCGGGCGATCCGGGCGGCCACCCGGTCGATCCCGGCGGTGAGCGAGTGCCGGTATCCCTCCACCGTACGGCCGTTGAAGAGGTGCTCCCTGGCGCCTGCCGGCCGGGTCTCGACGGGGTGTCCCTGGAAACTCATGAGTGGTCCTCAACAGTCGCTACTGCCATTACTTAGGTAAGCCTATCCTAATTTTTACCAAGAGTTCGACCACGTTCGTGATGGATCGTCACGATTGACCGATCCGGCGTCAGACATGCGTGAGGGGCGCCGTGCGGGCGACCCGCCGCCACCGCAGCAGGGTTGCCCACACGGCGCCCCTCGGAAGAGAACTAGGCTCGTGCCTCGACCCGGAGGTCCTCCTCGGAGACGCCCTTGCGCCAGTAGCCGGAGAAGTTGACCAGCCGCCGGTCGATCCCCAGCTCGCCCACCAGGTACCGCCGCACCGCCTTCACCAGGCCGGACTCGCCGGCGATCCACGCGTACGGCGAACCGTCCGGGAGTTCGGCCGCCCGGATCGCGTCCGGCAGTGTGCTCCGGCCGTTGCGGATCAGCCAGGTGATCTCCACCTCGCCCGAGCTCGGCAGGTCCTGGATGTCCTCGGGACTGGGGACCTCGATCCACACCCTGGCCCTGGTCCCGGCCGGCAGCCAGTCCAGGATCCCGCCGACGGCTGGCAGGCCGGTCTCGTCGGCGGCGAGCAGCACCCAGTCGGTGCCGGCCGGCGGACGGAACCCGACACTGCGGTTGTCTGCCATCGCCGGGCCCAGCAGGCAGACCCGGTCGCCGGCCGACGCCCGCGCGGCCCAGCGGGCCGCCGGCCCCGCCGCCGCACCGGCCGCCGGCCCCTCGGCGCCGTGCAGCGCGAAGTCCACGTCCAACTCGGCGAGTTCGGGCCGCTGCGCGCGGATCGTGTACGAGCGCATGACCGCCCGCCGCTCCGGGTGGATGGCCCGCCAGTCGGCGTACCAGCTCTCGCCGAACCGCGCCGGCACCACCGGCTCGCGCTGCCCGGGGCGCGGCAGGAAGAGCGAGAAGCTCTGGTCCCGGCCGCCCGAGGCGAAGTCCTTCAACTGCTCACCGCCGAAGGTGATCCGCGTCATCGTCGGTCCGAGGCGGCAGGTGCGCACCACCTCGGCCGCGAAGAGCCGGAACTGCGAGGTCACCGGGGCGAGTTCGGTCGCCATCGGTCAACTCACCTTCTTGGCAGCCTCGATGGCCTTGGCCAGGCTCTCCAGCAGCGGCGCGGCACCCGCGTAGGAGAACCGCGGCACCGAGTTCCACGGGGTGATCTGCCCCGCCCGGACGGCGGGCAGCTGGGACCAAGCGGGCTTGGACGCGAGGTCGGACGGCTGCAGCGCGGTGTTGCGCTCGTCCAGCAGGATCAGGTCCGCCGGGTACTTGCCGGCGTTCTCCCAGCTGAGGCTCTCGAAGTAGCCGCCCTCGTCCAGCTTGTCCGGGACGATCAGGTCCACGCCGAGTTCGGCGAAGTACATCAGATCGGTGCTGATCTTCGGGTTGGAGGCGTAGAAGACGTCCGAACTGCCGGACGCGGCGAGCACCCTGAGACCGCCGTTCGCCTTGGCCGCCTTGCGCACGCGCTCCGCCGCCGCCTCGAACCGCGCCTTGGCGTCGGTGACCTTCCTTGCGTTCAGGTCCGCACCGAGCGCGGCGGCGAGCTCGGCATAGCGCTTGATCGGCTCGGTCATCGGCAGCCGGGCGGTGGCGATGGCCACGCTGGGGGCGAGCTGGAGGATCTTGTCCTTGCTCTCGTCCGGGACGTACCAGAGCGCGTCCGGGTTGTACATGTGGGTCACCAGCAGCTCGGGCCGCAGGCTCGCGTACTTCTCGATGCTGAACTCGCCCCAGACGTTGCCGAGGACCGCCACCTTGTCGACGTCGAGGTCGCCGGCCTGCGGATCGGGCTTGCCGTCCGCCAGCTTGGTCTCGCCGAAGACGCCGACGATCTGCCGGTCCAGGCCGAAGTCGACCAGGGCGGCCGCCGTACCGGTGAAGGCCACGATGCGGATGGGGGTGGTCTTGGCGGTGACCTCCTTCTTCCGGTCGTCGGTGAAGGACCACGGGCCGGAGGATCCGCCCTTCGCGTCGGTCGAGTCCTTCCCCGCCGAGCTCGAACTCCCCTTCCCGCTGCAGGCGGTGAGCAGGGTTCCGACGGCGGCGGCACCGCCGGCGGCCAGCAGGCCGCGACGGGAGAGGCGGGCGGAGGTGGTGGAACGCGGCATGACGGACTCTCGCTCGTGTGATTGAAATACGGTCAGAACCAGACGGCAGGATTAGGTTAACCTAACCTAAGTCCCTGTCCAGTGGGAGTGCCCGTCACCTCCCCGTCCGCTCCGGAGCCCTCCTGTGTCTGCCACCACGTCACTTCAGGCCCGCCGGGACCCGGAGATCCCGCAGTCACCTCGCGGGCGCCCGCCGAGCCGGCGCAACACGGTGCGGGCCGCCGGACTGCTCGGCTGCCTGCTCGCCCTGCTCCTGGTCCTGCTGCTCAGCATCGCCTTCGGCGCCAAGCAGCTCCCACCCGGCGAGGTCTGGCACGGGCTCTTCGACAGCGACTCGCCCGGGTACACCGCCGTCCACCGGATGCGCCTGCCGCGCACCCTGCTCGGACTGCTGGCCGGCACCGCCCTCGGGCTGGCCGGCGGCGTCATGCAGGCGCTGACCCGCAACCCGCTCGCCGACCCCGGGCTGCTGGGCATCAACGCCGGCGCCTCGGCCGCCGTCGCCGCCGCGACCACCCTCCTCGGTGTCACCGGCTTCACCGGCTACGTGTGGTTCGCACTGGCCGGGGCCGCCCTGGTCTCGGTCCTGGTCTACGCGGTCGGCGGCGGACGCGGGGCCACCCCCGCCCGGCTGGCCCTCGCCGGCTCCGCGCTCAACGCGATGCTCTACTCGTTCGTCAGCGCCGCCATGCTGCTCGACACGGCCTCACTGGAGCAGATGCGGTTCTGGACGGTCGGCTCGCTCGCCAGCGCCCAGCCGGCCACCATCGCAAGGCTGCTGCCCTTCGTCGCCGCCGGAGTGCTGCTCGCCCTCGCCCTGGCCCGGCCGCTCAACGCCATGGCCCTCGGCGACGACTCGGCCCGCGCCCTCGGCGCCCGGCCCGCACTGGTCCGGGCCGCCGCGATCCTGGCCGTCACCCTGCTGTGCGGAGCGGCCACCGCCGCCTGCGGCCCGATCGTCTTCGTCGGCCTGATGGTCCCGCACCTGGTACGCGCCCACACCGGCCCGGACCTGCGCTGGCTGCTCCCCTACTGCGCGCTGCTCGCCCCCGTCCTGCTGCTCGGCGCCGACGTGCTCGGCCGCCTGCTCGGCCGGCCGGGCGAACTCCAGGTCGGCATCGTCACCGCCGTCCTCGGCGGCCCGTTCTTCCTCTACTTCGCCCGACGCGGAAAGGTGGCGCGAGCATGAACGAACGCGAACTCTCCATCAGCAAAGGCGCGTTGGCCTCGCGCCCGACGGACCAGGCCGGGAGGGCCGGATGAGCGTGCTACGGATCGGCGACACCCTCTCCCTGCGCTACCGGCCCCGGGCACTGGTGGCCGGGACGCTGTGCGCGCTGCTGGCGCTCGCGGTGGGCGTGGTCGCCCTCGGCAGCGGCGACTACCCGATGAGCCCGGCCGAGGTGCTCGCCACCCTCACCGGTGGCGGCTCACCCGCCCAGGACTTCATCGTCAACGAACTACGGCTGCCCCGCCAGGTCACCGCCCTCGCCGTCGGCGCGGCGCTGGCACTGGCCGGAGCGCTGTTCCAGTCCCTGGTCCGCAACCCGCTGGGCAGCCCCGACATCCTCGGCTTCACCCAGGGCGCCTCCACCGGCGCCCTCGTCGTGGTGGTCACCGGCGGCAGCAGCCTGGCACTGGCCACCGGAGCGGTGGCCGGCGGCCTCGTCACCGGTGCCGTGATCTACGCCCTCGCCTGGCGCGGCGGCGTGCACGGCAGCCGGCTCGTCCTGGTCGGCATCGGCAGCGCCGCCATCCTCACCGGCGTCAACGGCTACCTGCTCACCCGCGCCCAACTCATGGACGCCGCAAGGGGAGTCCTCTGGCTCACCGGCAGCCTCGACGGCCGCGGCTGGGACGACGCACTGCCCGTGCTGGCCGCACTCGCGGTGCTGGCCACCGTGGTGCTGCTCGGCTGCGGACGCGCCCTGCGGATGATCGAGATGGGCGACGACGCGGCGGCCGGAGTCGGCGTCCCGGTCGAACGGCTGCGCCTGGTCCTGCTGGCAGCCGCCGTCATCCTCGCCTCCCTCGCCGCTGCCGCCGCCGGCCCGGTCTCCTTCGTCGCACTCACCGCACCCCAGGTCGCCCGCCGGCTCACCCGCAACCCCGGGCCCAACCCGCTCGCCTCGATGTGCGTCGGCGCGGCCCTGCTGATCAGCGCCGACCTGGCCGCACAGCAGCTGTTCACCGGACGCCAGCTGCCGGTCGGCGTGGTGACCGGCGTACTCGGCGGCGGGTACCTGATCTGGCTGCTCGCCACCCAGCGCAGGGCGGGCCGGATATGAGCGACACAGGGCGGAACCGGGACGGGCGCCGCCGCACCCACCGGCCATGAGCGACACACCTACGCACCGAAACGGAGCACCTGCCTTGGAGCACGATCAGGCGCCGGACCCGGCCCGGCTGACCGGCCGGGAGCTGACCCTCTCCTACGAGCAGCGGGTCATCGCCGAGGACCTCACCGTCACCATCCCCGACCGGTCCTTCACCGTCATCGTCGGCCCCAACGCCTGCGGCAAGTCCACCCTGCTGCGCGCGCTCTCCCGCACCCTCAAGCCCGCCGCCGGCACAGTCCTGCTGGACGGGCAGGACATCCACACCCGGCCGGCCAAGCAGGTAGCCCGCACCCTCGGCCTGCTCCCCCAGTCCTCCGTGGCGCCCGGGGGCATCGCGGTGTCCGAACTGGTCGCCCGCGGCCGCTACCCGCACCAGAGCCTGCTACGCCAGTGGTCCGGGGAGGACGAACGCGTCGTCGAGGAGTCGATGGCCGCGACCGGCGTCGCCGAACTCGCCGACCGTACGGTGGACGAGCTCTCCGGCGGACAGCGCCAGCGCGTCTGGATCGCGATGGCGCTGGCCCAACAGACCCCGCTGCTGCTCCTGGACGAACCGACCACCTACCTGGACATCGCCCACCAGATCGAGATCCTCGACCTGTGCGCCCGCCTGCACGAGGAACAGGGCCGCACGCTCGTCGCCGTGCTGCACGACCTCAACCACGCGGCGCGGTACGCCACCCATCTGATCGCCATGCGCGCCGGACGCATCGTCGCCTCCGGAGCCCCGAAGGACATCGTCACCGCCGAGCTGGTCGAGGAGGTCTTCCGCCTCCCCTGCCGTGTCATCGACGACCCCGAAACGGGCACACCGCTGGTCGTCCCGGCGGCCAGGACGGCCAGGACGGCGCGGACGGGCGCGCCCGCCTCGACCTGGCAACGCCTACGTCCCGCCCACGGAGCAGAGTCGAATCACCATCAGGAGAACCGTTGAGCATCGAGGTCTACCGCGACCCCTGGGGCATACCCCACCTGCGCGCCGGCAGCCCACTCGAACTCGCCCGCGCCCAGGGGCGGAACGCCGCCACCGACCGCGCCTGGCAGCTCGAGGTGGAGCGCCACCGCGCACAGGGCACCAGCGCCGCGTTCCTCGGGCCGGAGGCCGTCCCGTGGGACCGCTTCGCCCGCCGGGCCCGCCTGGCGGACACCGCCCGCCGCTGCTTCGACGCCCTCGACGCCGACACCGCCGCGTGGGTACGGGCCTATGTCGACGGCGTCAACGACGCCCTCCCCCAACAGGCCGATCACGCACCGGAGTTCGCCGAAACCTCGGTCGAACCCGGCAGCTGGCGACCCTGGACCCCGCTGGCCCTCTGGCTCTCCCACCACATCCTCTTCGCCGGCTTCCCGGCCAAGCTCTGGCGCGACCTGGTCGCCCACCGGCTCGGCGACCACGCGATCGGCCTGTTCGCCACCGACGGACCGGCGACCTCCGGCAGCAACGGCTGGCTGGTGCCCGGTGACCGGACCGCGACCGGCGCGGCCCTGATCGCGGGCGACCCGCACCGCTTCATCGAGGCACCGGGCATCTACCAGCAGATCCACCTGGTCTGCCCCGAGTTCGACGTGGTCGGACTGGCCGTGCCGGGCGTGCCCGGCATCGCGCACTTCGGCCACACCGGCAAGGTCGCCTGGGCGATCACCAACGCGATGGCCGACTACCAGGACCTCTACCGCGAACGCCTCCGGCGCACCGGCGACCGGATCGAGGCCCTCGGACCGGACGGCTGGCGGCCCGCGGCGACCCGCACCGAGACCATCGAAGTGGCGGGCGCCGACCCGGTCACGGTGCGGATCGTCGAGACCGAACGCGGCCCCGTCGTCGCCGGCGCGGACACCGAGGACGGCGAGGCGATCAGCCTGCGGTACCCACCCAGGGTCCGCGCGGACCTGGGCTTCGCCGCACTGCCCGCACTGCTGCGGGCGACCACCGTGGCCGACGTCGACCGGGCCTTCGACCACTGGGCGGAGCCCGTCAACGTGGTCCAGGCGGCCGACACCGAGGGCGGCATGCTGCACCGGGTCGCGGGCACGGTACCGCTGCGGCACCCGGACAACCGCCTTCGCGTGGTGGACGCCTGGCGGCCCGGCCACCAATGGCGTGGCTGGTACGGGCCGATGCCGCGCGAGGTGGTGACGGGCGTCGCGGTGATGGCGAACCAGCGCGGCATCGCCGAGCCGCTGGGCGTCGAGTTCGCCCCATCGCACCGGGCCGATCGGATCGGCGAGTTGCTCGGCCGGCACTCCGCCTGGACGGGTCCGGACATGGCGGCCGTCCACACCGACACCCACCTCGGTTCGGCCCGCCCGCTGCTCGACCCGCTGGCCGCGCTCCCCGGCCTGAGCCCGGAGGCCGCCCGCCTGCGGGACCGTCTCCTCGCCTGGGACCGGCGGATGGCGGCGGACAGCACCGACGCCACGTCATACGCGCGCCTGCGCAGCGCGGTGGTCCGCAGACTGGCCGCCCATCCCGCGCTGTCCGCGCTGTCCGGCCCGGTGCCGTACCCGGAGGTCTTCCTACCCTGGCTGGCCCTCGTCCCGCGCGTGGCGTACGGCCTTCAGGCGCTGCTGGGCAGCGACCTGCTGCCCGAGTCCGACCGGGCCGAGCTCATCCGCGCGGCCGTCGAGGAGGTGGCCACCGCCGGGGAGCCGGACACCCCCTGGGGCATGCTCCACCGGCTCGCGCCCTGGCAGGCGCTGCCCGGCGGTCCACCTGAGGGCGCCTGGCCCGCCCTGGCCGGCGACCACGACTGCGTGCTCTCCACATCGAGCGTCCCCGGTGTCACCGACCTCAGTGCCCGAGGGCCCGCCGCCCGCTACGTGTGGGACCTGGCCCGCCGCGAGGACAGCCTCTGGGTGGTACCGCTCGGCGCCAGCGGCAGACCCCGAAGCGCCCACCACCACGACCAGTTGCCGCTCTGGCTGCGCGGCGACCTCGTCCCCGTGATCACCGACTTCACCCTGCTGACCGAGGAACGAACATGACTGACCCCCTGGCCCACCGTCGCACGGCCGTCCACGAGCGGACCGTCGAAGGCTTCGGCACCGTCCGCGTCCTCCCGCTCGACCCCGCGACCGACGCCGGGGTGGTCCACGGCTGGGTCACCCAGGAGCGGGCCCGGTTCTGGGGCATGCTCGACGCCGACCGGGCACGCGTCCAGGAGATCTACGAGTACGTGGACTCGCTGAGCACCCACCACGCGTACCTGATCCACCACGAGGACCGGCCCGCCGCACTGTTCCAGACCTACCAACCGGAGCACGACCCGGTCGGCGAGTGCTACCAGGTCCGGCCCGGCGACTTCGGCATCCACCTGCTGATCGGCCCCGTGCTCGGCGACCCGGTGCCGGGCTGGACCGGCACCCTGCTCTCCGTCTTCCTCGGCCACGTGCTGGCGGACCCGGCCCGGCTGCGCCTGGTCGCCGAACCCGACGCCCGGAACGACCGGGCGATCGCACGGCTGATCCGGACCGGTTTCACCCCCGGGCCGGAGATCCAACTGCCGCACAAGCGCGCCCGCTTGCTCTTCCTCGACCGGGCCGACTTCACCGGCGCGGGCTGACCGACGGCCCGGGCCACCCGGTTCCACGACCGCCTACCAGTAGCGCGCCGCGCGCGGGCGCGTGGCGGACCGGGCATCCGCCGCGGCGGGGCTACCCGGTCACGGCCAGGGACTCCAGGGCTGACAACCGCCCCTCAGCGGCCGGCCGTGGCAGCACCCACCGCCGGCCGCAGAAACTCCAGGACCACCTCGGCGAACTCCTCGGGCATGGTGTTGTGCACCATGTGTCCGGCCTCCAGAGTGACGATCCGACAGTCCGGCAGCCGCCAGGCCAGTTCCGCGATCCGGTCCTGCGGCACATGGCTGCCGGACCCGCCGGCCACCACCAGGGTGGGCACCGTGATCTCCGGCATCCGCGTGAGCCACCCCGGGTCGGGGCTGTCCACCTGCCCCCTGATCGCCGGGACCACCGCCCAGTCGAAGACCGTTGGCTCCTCGGGCTTCGTCGGGGTGGACGGCTCACGCGGGAACGGTGGCGGTACGTCCTCCAGTACCAGCCGCCGGATCCGCTCCCCGTGTTCCTGGGCGAGCAGATAGGCCACCACCCCGCCCATCGAGTGCCCGACCAGATCCACCCGGTCGAGGCCCAGCTCGTCCAGGAACCCGAGCACGTCCTCCCGCATCAGCTCGAAGGAGTACTCCCCCGGCTGGTCACTGCACCCGTGCCCCCGCAGGTCCAGCGCATGGACCCGCCAGTCCCGCGCGAACGCGGGCACCACGCCCTCCCACCCCGAGGCCTCCTCTCCCAGCGCGTGCAGCAGCAACAACGCCGGTGCCCCCGCCGGCCCGGACACCTGGTAGGCCAGCCGGAGCCCGCCACTCACAACCACCTCGTGACGCTCAGTCATGTCGCCGAACCTAACCCGGTCTGCCCGTCGGCGGCCACCTGTCCGCATTCAGCCGTTCGCGTTCATCGACCGGCGTGCACGCCGTCGACGCCCACGGTTCGGTGCCACCCGTCAGTGTGCGCTCGCCGCGCCCGCCGGAGCTGCGCCCGCCGTGACCGACGGGGCGAAGGCTGGCAGTTGCTCCAGACTCTCCGCGACCGCCGCGAAGCCGTACTCGAGCATCTCGCGCTCGTACCGCTCGACGGCCGGCAGCAGCTCCGCCTCGCCCCGCTCGACCGCGGTGAGCGCGCGGCAGAGCCCTGCCGCGTCCCGGAACGCGGTGTTGGCGCCCATGCCGCCGCTCGGCGGCATGACGTGGATGGCGTCGCCGAGCAGGGTGACCCGGCGGGTGCCCCAGTGCGGCACCGGCTTCGCGCAACGGACCGTCAGCACGGAGCTGTTCACCACGTCCGACTGCCGTACCAGCTCCACCAGATCGGGGTGCCAGTCGGCGATGCCGCCCAGCAGCAGGTCGCGGACCGCCGGCCAGTCTGCGGGCAGCGGCCTGATGTACTCGGGCAGGAACGCAGCCCAGCGCAGGTAGCTTCCGGTTTCCGGGAGTTCGACATCGGGGGCCAGTTCGGCGGCGACGAGGTGCGGCGGGCGGCGGAACTCCATCTTGCCGAGCAGCATCCGCACCTCGGGGCCGTGGACCACGGTGCCGAAGCCCGGGACCAGACCGGCGAACCGCTCCGTCAGCGGCGTGCGGCCGAGCAGGCCGTTGCCGTCCAGGGTGACCACCTCGGCGTCGGGCAGGAGTTGCCGGCGCACGGGGGAGTTGCCGCCGTCCGCACCCACCAGCAGGTCGCCGGTGGCGCTGCTCCCGTCGGCGAACTCGGCCCGGACGGTGCCGTCGGTCAGCTCGGTGTAGCGGATCAGCCGCTTGCCGAACTCGATCCGGTCGGTGAGCCCGGCCAGCAGCAGATGCCGCAGGACGTGCCGGTCGGTGGCCGTGCCCCCGTGCAGCGCGCCGAGTTGGCGGATCTCGCGCAGCTGCTCGTCGACCACCCGCCGCTCACCCGAGAGCTCTCCGGTGCTGGCCTCCAGCAGCGGGTGCAAGCCCTGCGGCAGGCATTCGCGCAGCGCGGCCAGTCCCGGGCCGCCGATGCCGATCCGGAAGCCCTGGTACCGGGCCCGCACGCTCGCCTCGCGCTCGTAGATCCGCACGTCGATCCCGGCCTGCCGCAGCCCCTGCGCCAGGCACAGACCGCCGATTCCGGCGCCGATCACCAGAACCCGCATGTCGATCCCCCAAACTTGGACACCGTAACTTGAACACCGTTCACTTGGTCGCCGTTCAAGTTACTTGGCCGGTGTTCAAGTGGCAAGATGCTCCGGTAGCAGGAAGGGATACGAAAGGGGGACCCGATGCCACTCCGGCAGGCCGATGTGCTGCAGGGCGCGATGGAACTGCTCGACGAGGACGGCCTCGACGAGTTGACCACCCGTCGCCTGGCCCAGCGGCTCGGCGTCCGCGCCGGTGCCCTGTACTGGCACTACCCGAGCAAGGCGGCACTGCTGGACGCGCTGGCCGACCGGATCATCGGCGAGATGCTCACACAGCCGCCCGCCAGTGGCCCGGGCGCCGCCCCCGTCGCCGAGCAGGACTGGCCCGACCGGCTCCGGGACCTGGCCACCCGGGCCCGCGCGACCATGCTCGCCCACCGCGACGGCGCCCGGCTCGTGGTCTCCTTCACCGCCCCGCCGCCCAACGCCCTCGCCTACTTCGGCTCCCTGGTCGACGCCCTGCGCTCGGCCGGTGCCGACGACTCGGCCGCCCACCTCGGCGCGGACGTGATCACCAGCTTCGTCAACGGCTACACCCTCGAGGAGCAGGCCCGCCAGGCTGCCCTGATCCCCCTGGACCAGCGCGACGCGACCTTCCGCCTGGAGCTGGACATCGTGATCGCGGGCATCCGCGCGCGGCTGCTGCGCGACTGAGCGGAACTCGCCGCCGGTCGGTCGCCATGCGGGTCGGCGCGGCCACGGACCCCGCTCGTTCGGACACGTGGCCGAAATTCCGGGTGAACGTGCCAGGCGCCCGGATCGGAACAGCTAGGAGGCCACGCAGATGGGCGCGGTGGTGCGTCCCGGCAACCGCCGGCTCCATCACCGGAGCCCCGGGCGGTGGTGATGTCGCAGGGCGGTCGCCGGTCGATCGCGGTGAACAGGGCTTGGAACGCTCCGGCATGACGGATGGTTGTGGAATCCCGTTGGGTCGCGTGCTGGCCGGAGACGCCCGAACCGCCGTCCATGACAGGCGCCGACCTTTGGGCCAAGCCGGGCATCAACCAGCCCGATGCGGTCGCGGCACCGCTGACCCACTCGGCGGTGTTCCCGACACTGGCATCGGATCGGCTTCCGTCCTTGCCCGGGGCGGTGCCCCCCGGGCGCGGCCCCACACCTCTCGCGCGTTCACTGCTTCAGGAGTTCAGCGAAGCGGTCCAGCGCACGATCGGTGCGGTGGCGGTCGCCGGTGGCCGTGAGATCGAACAGTAGACCCCGGACAACGGCCATGACCAACGTGGGCGTGACGGTGTCGTCAGGACCGGTGGAGACGTCGCGGAATGCGGCACCGAGAGTGTCGAACCAGTCCGTGATCGCCTCGCCCTGGTCGGGGTAGTTCTCGGGGTGGACCAGGCCGTCGGCGTGCACCTCGAAGAACAGCCGGACGAACGGCGCACGTTCGTCTGCGCTGATCCACGCCCAGATGCCACGCAGCCGCTCCTGCACGGAACCCGTCTTCGGCGGAAGGTGCTCGGCCAGGCGCACCGCACCTCGGCGGCGGGCCTCGGCGAGGACCGCCGCGACCAACTCCTGTTTGCTGCCGAAGTCGTAGAGCAGCATCCGTGGGCTGGTATCGAGGGCCTCGGCCAGTGGTCGCAGGCTCAGCCCGCCCAAGCCGTGTGCCAGCACGTAATCGGTCGCCCGCGCCAGCGTGCGCTCGCGACGGGCGGGATCTGCGGGTCGCCCCACGGTGGATCTCCTCTCAGCGACTCGGAAGTGAAACAGTATTAGCGAGTATATGGTACGACTGTTTCAACAACGAGGGGAGACCACCATGCACACCTTCGACCGAGTACTAGTCCTGGGTCCCGGGAGTCACGTTGGCACGGCCTGGATGGCCGGGCTGGCCTACGGTTTGCGCCGCGACGGCGTGGATCTGGGCGAGGCCGACCTGATCGTCGGGACGTCGGCCGGCGCGATCGTCGGCGCACTACTCGCCACTGGGCAGGACCCGGGGCGGCTCGCGACTTCGGCTCGCCCGGCCGCTCACCGGCTCGAGGCGGCCCCCGGGCGGATGGGCGCGGTGTTCTCCGTGCTCGGCGACCGCAGCCTGGAACCCGGGGAGGCCAGGCGTCGCGTCGGCCGCCTCGCACTCGAAGGCATCGACCCCCAGGCCGAGGAGGCGCTGATCGCGGGACGCGCTGCCTTGATCGGTGCGGACGCGTGGCCGGAGCGACGACTGCTGATCACCGCCGTTTGCGCAACCACCGGTGAGCCCGTGGTGTGGGACCGCGACAGCGGCGTGCCGTTGGTGCCCGCGGTGGCGGCGAGCAGCACCTTCCCCGGGGCCGCGCCGCCGGTTGTCATCGACGGTCGGCGGTACATGGACGGTGCGCTGCGGGCGGGCACCAACGCCGATCTCGCGGCCGGAGCCCGCACGCTGGTCGTGGTCGAGCCGATGGCCCACCTGTTTCCCCGCGAGCCGCTCAACCAGCAGTTGGCGGCAGTGGGGGCGGACGCCGTGGTGACCATCGGCCCCGACCCGGCCTCGGTGCGCGCTTTCGGCTCGGACCCGGGCGACCTGGCAGCCTGGGAACCGGCCTACCGGGCGGGTCTTCGCCAGGCCGGCGACGTCGGCGCGCAGCTCCGCTCCGCGTGGAGGACAGAAGCAGACGCGGGCTGACCGCCGATCAGGTCAGGCCGACCGCTCGGGCAGCCCAGCGCCGAATTGACCCCGAGGCGGTTCGGCCAGCCATGCTGGAAGTACAGGCACAGGTCTCCCCGGTGATCACAGAAGCGTCGCAACTCCATGATCGCCAAGACCTGTGCCTGCGCTGCTACTGGGGTGCCATCGCCCCATCTGCGCCACCTCCAAGTAGCCCCACTACGACGAAGCACCCCGGCGGGTCGGCCGGGCGGCACGGCGACGGAGGCGCCCGGCGCACCCTGCCGCTCGCGCAGCTCCCAGCCCAAAAAGCCGTCCGCAGTGCGGGGCGGAACTCGCCTCGCACTGCGGACGATCGGCCGCTGCGGACAGCCGGCGGTCGGCCGGGTGGCCGGCTAGCGGGGTGGATCTGGTCTCCGCCGACAGCTGGTCACACCGGAGGCTCGCTCCAGCAGCTCACACCGGTTGCTCACACCGAGCCGGCCGGCACCTCCTCCGCCACCGGCTCACTGTCCAGCCACGCCTGCGGCCGTCGGCCGTCGCCCCGCCCGGGCAGGATCAGCAGCACCAGCACCGCACCGGCCGCCATCACGATCCCGCCGATCAGGCTGGTGTGGGCGACGGCGTCCGCGAAGGAGCGGTGGGCGGCGGCGACCAGTTGCGCGGCCGCCTGCGGTCCGCCGGCCGGGTCGGCGGCGACCCGCTGGGCGACCGCGAGGGCGCCGCCGACCGAGTCCTGGGCGAGGTGCAGCGCGGCGGGCGGCAGGTGGTCGCCGGCCGCGGCAGTGAGATTGTGGCGGTAGGACGTGGCGAGGATCGAGCCGAGCACGGCGATGCCGAGCGACCCGCCGAGTTCGAGGGCGGTGTCATTGAGGCCGCCGCCGACACCGAGTTCACTCTCCGGGAACAGGCCCATGATGGTGTCCGTGCAGGGGGCGACGCTGAGGCCGATGGCGAAGCCGAGCAGCAGGAACGGGGCCAGGAAGTCGGCGTAGGTCGAACCGGCGTCGATCCGGGTGAGCAGCAGCACGCCGGCCGTGCCGATCGCCATGCCCGCCACCACCATCGGCTTCATCCCGAGCCGGGGCGTGGCCACACCTGTCAGCGCGGCGCCGGCGAAGACCGCGCCGGCCAGCGGCAGCAGCCGCACCCCGGTGGCGAGCGGGGCGTAGCCGAGCACGAACTGCAAGTGCTGGGTGGCGTAGTAGAGGGCGCCGAAGGTGCCGAGGAAGAACATCAGCACGGCGAGCATCGAGCCGCTGAACGCGCGGAGGCGGAACATCCGCACGTTCACCAGCGGCTGCGGGTGCCGCAGCTCCCAAAGGACGAATGCCACCAGGCCGGTCCCGGCCACCACGGCCGCGGTGACCGGTCCGGCGCCCCAGCCGAAGTGCGGCCCTTCGATGATCGCGTAGACCAGCGAACCGACGGTGGCGATCGACAGCACTCCGCCGACCAGGTCGAGCCGGCCCTGCCGCTCGGCACGGGACGGCGGCACCAGGAAGAGCGCGGCGACCAGGGCGACGGCCGCGATCGGGATGTTGATCAGGAAGGTGGCGCCCCAGGCGTGGTCCTCCAGCAGCCAGCCGGCCACCAGCGGGCCGACCGCGACCGCGAGTCCGGAGGTGGCGGTCCAGGCCGTGATCGCACGGGCCCGCTCGACCCGCGGGAAGGTCGCGACCAGCAACGAAAGGGTCGCGGGCATGATGGTGGCCGCGCCGACGCCCATGACCGCACGGGCGGCGATCACCGCGCCCGCGCTGTGTGCCGCGGCGCCCAGCACCGCGCCCCCGGCGAACACGGCCAGCCCGGCCAGTAGCCCGCCCCGTCGGCTGTAGCGGTCGCCGACTGCGCCGAGCAACAGCATCAACGCGGCGTACGGGACCGTGTAGCCGTCGATCACCCACTGCAGCTGACTGCTGTCCAGGCCCAGGTCACGGGTCATGTCGGGGGCGGCGACGATCAGTGAGGTGTTGGCCATCACCACGATCAGCAGGCTGAGGCAGAGCACCAGCAGGGCCCACCAGCGGCGTGGATAGGGGCCGTTCATCCGGTCGACGGGTGTGGAGGCGAGGACGGGCATGGGTCGCTCCTTCGGGAGAGCGCGAGCACTGGTGGCGAGGACACGGACGGGAAGGGCACGGGCAGAGAAGCGGCGCCGGACGGGCCGAGCACGGGTCGGGGCGGGTACCTGCCGTGGCAGGCCCCGACCCGAGTTACTTGCTCACTCATGTGCAGGTTAGCTACTTGCACATTGGCGTGCAAATACTGCTCCGGCCTCCGGCTCGCGATCGCATAGGCTGACTCCGCCCCACCCCACCGCATTTCCTGAGAGGTCCCTGGCATGGCGGATCCCGCCGACGGCACTCCCCAGCGGAGCCACGCCCGCTCCAACCGGGCCCGCATCCTCGAGGTCGCGCGGCGCGAACTCGGCGCCCGGCCCGATGCCACGCTGGACGAGATCGCCCGCGCGGCAGGGGTGGTCCGCCGCACCGTCTACGGCCACTTCCCCGGCCGCGCCGCACTGCTCGACGCGCTCGCCGAGGAGGCGGCGACAGCCCTGCGGGAGGTGCTGACCACCGCCGGAGGTCCCGCACCGGGCCCCGAGGAGGCGTTCGCCCGGTTCCTGCTGGCGCTCTGGCCGATCGGCGACCGCTACCGGATGCTGCTCTCGCTCGCCCGCCGCGACCTGGGCGAGGAGCGCGTCGCCGAACTGCTCGCCCCCACCTCCGCTTACTGCACCGCCGTCCTGGCGCAGGGTCAGGAGAGCGGGGCCTTCCACCGCCAGCTGCCCGCACCGGTCCTCTCCAATGCCCTCCAGGGCCTGACCTTCTCGCTACTGGAGAGCGTCAACCTCGGCGAATGGCAGGACGACGGGACCAGGGCCACCACCGCCACCCTGATCGCGGCGGGTGTCAGCCCCGACCGTGCCGCCACCGTGGTACGCGAGCTGAACTGTCCCGGCACATAGGGACGTTCGCCCCGTCGGACGGTCCGTCGAGGCGGATGCGAGGCAGCCGGAGGCGGCGCTCCACCGCGCCGCGCACCCGGAGCACCGCCGCTTCGAACCCCGGGCAGGCGCACCCCTGACGCCGCTCCGGCACGGACCCCCGAGCACAGCGGAAGGAGTTCATCCCGATGCAGCATCCCGCCGATCCCCCACAGCCGGGCATGTCAGCCGCGATCCATCCGCTTGAGTGACTTCTCGTCATCCACTCCGACTCCCTGCTGTAACAGCCTCCTGACTCACCGTCCGACGATCACAACTCCCGCCCACCGCCTTCGCAGAATGTTTCTGCCACGTTACGCCGCGGGACTTCATCAGCCTCCTACCTGTCGGTAATATCCGCCCGGGCCGACCCTGCTCGGCCATTCGTTCGAGTGGACCCGGGTGTGCCTCCTGGTACTGCCGGGCCGTCAGGAGGGGTTTCGATGCCTGCAATGACCAGACGGGCCTTCGTCGGCGGGGTCTCCGCCACCGCCGCCGGGGCCGCACTGTCCCTGGCTGGTGGGACGTTCGCCTCGGCGGCCGCGCGCGACCGCGCGCTGGCGGCGACGGCGGCCCGCGCCGTCCGGGTCGAGGGCACGACGCTCGAACAGGCCGCCGCCCCCACCGGGGGCTCCGGCTACCAGCGCCTGGCCGCCGGCCCGGGCTGGCCGCTGGTGGTCCGCGGCGAGCTCGCCGGCCCCCAGGCCGGGCGCGACGACCGGCGCACCGCACTCACCGGGTTCGTCCAGTTCACCGACCTGCACCTGATGGACACCGAGTCGCCGTTCCGGTTCGAGTACCTGGCCCGGTGGAACGGCAGCGCCCACCGCCCGCAGGAGACGCTGACCGTCCGCGGCGCCTCCTCGCTGGTCGAGCGGGTCAACTCGCTGTCCGCCGGCCCGTACACGGGCAAGCCGCTCGACCTGGTGATGACCACCGGTGACAACACCGACAACCACGAGCAGATCGAGCTCGACTGGTACCTGAAGGTCCTGAGCGGCGGCCGGATCACCCCCAACTCCGGTGACCCGACGCGCTACGAGGGCGTGCAGAACTCGGGCAGCTCCGCGTACTGGAACCCCGAGATCTCCTTCCTCGACGACTACAAGGCCAAGGGCTTCCCGCAGGTCCCGGGCTTCCTCGGCGCCGCCGGGCGTCCGTTCGACGCGCCGGGGCTCAACGTCCCGTGGTACAGCACGGTCGGCAACCACGACGACAGCCTCGAAGGCACCCTGCCCGACCTCGGCCTGCTCGACGCGCTGTACACCGGCAGGCACAAGCTCGAGGGCTGCGACGACGCGGACGCGGCGAAGATCATGGAGGCGCTGCGGCGCGACCCGGCCGGTGCGGCCGTGCTGCTCGGCCGCCTGTTCGCCGACGGCAACTTCGTCCGTGAGATCACCCCGGACGAGCGCCGCCGCCCGTTCAACCTCAAGGAGTTCGCCAAGGCCCACCTGGACCCCGCCGTCACCGGCCCCGGCCCGCACGGCCACGGCTTCACGGCGGACGCGGTCGCCAGCGGCAAGCTCTACTACACCTTCCGCATCGCCGACGGCGTCCTGGGCATCAGCCTGGACACCACCAACCAGGCCGGTTTCGCGGACGGTTCGATCGGCACCGCCCAACTGCGCTGGCTGGAGCAGACCCTGCAGGCGCACAGCGGCCACTGGTACGACACCGACGGGCACACCGTGCGCGGCGGCCAGGGCAACGACCTGATCGTCATCTTCAGCCACCACACCAGCACCACCATGGGCAACCTGGTCCTGGACCCGCGCAACATCTTCGAGAAGCGCCACGACGGCAACGAGCTGGTCGCGCTGCTCCAGCGCTACCCGAACGTGGTCGCCTGGGTGAACGGCCACACCCACGAGAACCGGATCACGCCGCACGGCCACGCGGTCCCCGAGCGCGCCTTCTGGGAGATCAACACCGCCTCGCACGTCGACTTCCCCCAGCACGCCCGCATCATCGAGATCGCCGACAACCGCGACGGCACCATCTCGCTCTTCACCACGCTGATCGAGTCCGCCGCCCCGTACGCGACCGACTTCAACGACACCTCGGACGCGGGCCTCGCCGCCCTCTACCGCGAGCTCTCGTTCAACGACCTCTACGGGCACCCCACCGCGAAGCTCGGCGACCCGGTCGACCACAACACCGAGCTGCTGCTCACCAAGCCGAACGCCTGACCCGCGTAGCGCGCCATGCGCACGCCGCCGGTCCGGGCTCCGCACTCCCGGACCGGCGGCGGCGCGGCCGATGGGTGACACGGCAGGTCCGGCGGCGCGGGCTGCGACGCCGGGGTGCGCCCGGCGGCACTCAGCGGGTCGGCTTGTGGAGCCGGCGGTAGGTGGGCCGGTGCGCGCCCTTGCCCGAGGTGAGCTGGCGAACCAGCTGGTGAAGGGAGACCAGCGCGGTGATCGGGGGCAGTCCCGCGACGATCACGTCGGGGAGCGTCGGCGCGACGTCGGCGACGCACAGCCCGGTCGCCACGCTGGAGAACACCACCACCACGACCCAGGAGTGCACCGGCCGGCGCCCGTCCAGGGCGGCGCGCAGGACCGACAGGCAGCCCACGATCCACGGGCCGTAGACGATGAGCGGCCACAGCTGGGACAGCCCGTGCGGCACCCGGGACTCCGCCAGGTCCTGCAGCGGGTGGTAGGAGAGCGCCCAGCCCAGCAGGCACATGGCGGTGACCGTCACGGCGGTGAGCACCCCGAACAGCGAGCTCAGGATCTGCGACCAGGTCGCCGCGGGCGGGTGGTCCCGACGGCGGTGCCGCGGCACCGGTGCGACGGCGGACTCGGCGACGACCGTCCCGAACTCGTCGGCGGGGACCCGGGGATGGGGGACGAACAGGCCCTCGGGATCCCAGCTGCCCATCGCCTCGACGGTCGGGTACGGAGCCCCCGCACCACCGGCGGCGACCCCGCCGTACCAGCCGCCCTGCTCGTACGCGTCGGCCACCGGGTGGTCCTCCGGGCCGCAGTACACGGTGGCCCCGTAGGACGGGAAGAACTCGCCCATCGGGTCATACATGACGGCGGGCCATGCCGGTGTCGGCGCCGCAGCGCGCGGCGAAGTCCTCCTCGATCCGGCGGATCGTCCGGACGAAGTCGGCCAGCAGGCGGGAGCAGTGCTGCAGGACGACCCGCTCGCCGTTGCACGACAGGTAGCCGGTCCGTACGTCGCCCGCGAAATTCCTCCGGTCGGGGACGAAGAGCCACTTTCCGAGACTGGTCACCGGATCGTGTTGCGGGAGTGGTACGGCCATTGGCCGGCGCATTGAACTCATGCCCCGTCAACGAACGTCGACCCGCCGCGCATGTGCGACAGACGGGCGTCCTTCCATATTCAGCATTCCCGATGCTCGGCGAAATTACCCGAAGCGGCGAGGCCGGCGGGATTCGGCAGTCCACTGGCGTTCCCAGGGCACGGGGTCGGCGCGGCGGGCGCCTGGCCGGAGTGCGGGAACCACCCCTCCGAGCCGATCGGCTGCTCTGTCGGATCAAGGAAACCACCCATCCGGCCCCCAGCCCGACCCCCGTCCGATCCGTACTAATTTCTCGCCATGCTCTGCGATTTTCCCCAGTGGCGCGGGGGGTGGCGCAAGCCGCGCCACGGTGGCGCTGCTCACTGAAATTCCCCAGAGGTGCGCCATGGACGGACCGCCGCTTTCCCTTATTTGATCTTTCCGGCATCGTGTAGCATTTGCCGCCGCGTGGGGTTCGTGACCATTTGCGCACCCGCACGTGAACTGTGTCTGGGGCGTGAGGGGAGCCGATGCTCACCAGGGAGGAATACTCGGATGCACAGGAACTGCGTCGTCAGGGGTGGTCCATCTCGGCGATCGCCAGACAGTTGGGGCGCGACCGCAAGACGGTGAGGGCCTACCTCGACGGGGACCGGATCGCGGGGGTCCGCAGCCCTGTCCAGGACGAGTTCTCCCGGTTCTTGCCGTACTCCCGGCAGCGCCTGACGGACGATCCGCACCTGCCGGCGTCCGTCCTGTTCGGCGAGGTGGTCGCGCTCGGCTACCCGGGCGGCTACTCCACCTTCACCCGCGCGCTGCGAAGACGCGAGGTCCGGCCGCCGTGCGGGCTCTGCCGCCGCGACCGGCAGCAGGGCGACGGCGCCTGGCCGCCGGCGGACGAGGAAATCCGCTTCGAGTGGCTCAGGCTGCCCGACCCGCCCGCGGGATGGGACTGCGGAGGCCACGCGTTGCTGCTGACGGGCTCGCTGACCCGCCAGGGCCGCTGGCGCGGGGTGCTGGCGGAGAGCACGGACCTCCCCGAACTGGTCGAGGCCATGGACCAGGTGATGAGACGTCTGGGCGGTACCGCGGGACGCTGGCGGTTCGACCGGACGCCGACCGTGTGCTGCCCGACCACCGGCCGCCCGACGCAGGCGTTCGCGGAGGTGGCCAGGTACTACGGCGTCGCGGTCGAGTTCCCACCGCCCGGCCGGGCCGACCGGGCGGACGGGACGGGGAGCCCCCATCACCAGGCCGTCCGGCGCTGGTGGCGCGGAGTACCGGACGGGACCGGCCTCTGGGACGCGCAGGACGGTCTCGACCGGCTGGCCCGCCGGATGGACGCCCGCCGCAGACCGGTCGACGAGGAGGGCGCGCCACCGGATGCCCGGGAACTGCTGGATCTGCCGGACACCCCCTTCCCCGCTCGGCTCCGAACCCGCAGAACCGTCACTTCTCAGGGACGGGTCTCCTTCCGGGGCAACTGGTATCCCGTCCCCGCCGACCTGTCGGGCGCCGTGGTGCAGGTCTGCCGCCGCCTTGACGAACCGTTCCTGTCGATCACCACCGGGGGCGGAGCGGTGATCGCCCGCCACCCGCTCGCGCCCCAGGGAGCGGGGCTGACCCTGACCGGCAGCGGAGGGGCCATCGTGCTGGAGCGCCCCGCCCGCACGGGCCGTACCTCCCACCCCGACATCCCGCCCTGCCAGCGGGAGACCGGCGCCCGTCCGCTGTCCCGGGAGGCACTGGCCGAAGCCGCCGCCCTGCGCGAGCCCCGCCCGGCGCCGGCGGCCGGCAGGGATGAGCCGGACCACCCGGCCGTGGCACGGCCCGTCGGCGACACCGCTCCTAGACTGGACGAAGGGGTGCCGAGGCTTGCGAGGAGTACGCCATGCGTCGCCGCCACAGTTACCACCGGGACGAGTACGGGCACTCGGTGACCGTGAACGTCCGCTCCGGGCGGCTCACCGAGACCGAACTGCTCGTGGACGGCAAGGAGGTCGGATTCCTGCGCGAGCGCGGCACCGGCCGGCTGCCCCGGCTGCTCTCCGGCGAACTGCCCGGCTTCCCCGCCCGGCCGTTCACCGTCCGGCTGGAACGCCCGAAACGGGGCGCGCGCGAGACGGCCTGCGTCCTGGAGCTCGATGGCCGGGACCTGCCGATGCCCGACCTGGTCGCCCACCCGGCGCCGAGCCGCTTCCTGTCGTGAGACGCACGGCCGGCCGGCCTCCCGGCGGCCGAGCGCGAGCGGGCGGCCCGGCGCAACGAGTGCACCCGGTTCACCGACCGCACGATCAGCGACGCCGCCGCCCCGGTCGCCGAGCTGACCCCGGTCGCCGCACAGGGGTACGCGGTGGACGACACCGAGCACGAGACCTTCCTGCGTCGCCGCGCCGGTGCGCGACGCCGGCGGCGGCGTGGTGGCCCGGTCCTCCCTCTCGGGTACCCGATGTGGTGCTCGACCGCGCCCGGCCCGGGTCCTGCTGCCCGGGCTGCACCGGACCGCCCTGGAGGTCTCGGCCGGCTGCGGCCACCACGGCGCGAACGGCCCGGCCGACGGCGGTGCTTGAGAACGACTGCGACGTTCCGGGCCCACGGCGGCGCTTGAGGCCGAGGCCGGCGCGCGGGCGGTACGGGCGCGCTCTCACCGGGCGCCGCTTGCCGGGCTAAGCGCCCGTCTCTGCCTACCCTGGTCCGTGACGACCTGACCTACCGTCACCGCCGAGGAGAGCAGCCGATGGGCACCAGCGCACAGGCACGCGAAGTCTTGCAGACCGTCCGCCGGGAGCTCGCGCCGGACGAGCGGCAGAACCGGCTGCTCCCGCTGATCGCCGAAGGACGGGCCCCGGTCGCCGTCCTGGCCGAACTCGCCGCGCAGCAGCACCGGATCATCACGAGTGACCGCCGCAGCCTGCTGGTGCTGGCCGCACGCTGCGCCGACGGCCCGCTGGGCACCTGGTTCGCCGAGGTCGCCGCAGGTGAGAGCCAGGCGCTGCGGGCGCTCGGCCCGTTCTCCAGGCGTTGCGGCCTGACGCCCAACGGCACGGCCGCCCGCGAGCCGCTCCCCGGCTGCCAGGCCTATCCCGCCTTCCTCGCCTGGCTCGCCCTCAACGGCGAGCCGGCCGGCACCGTACTCGCGCTCGCCGCCAACTTCGCCGCCTGGGGCGGCTACTGCGCCACCGTCGCTCAGGCACTGCGCGACCACTACGACTTCCCCGACGAGGCCTGCGCGTTCTTCGACTTCTTCGCCGAGCCCGCGCCCGAGCTGGAGGAACTCACCGTCGAGGTCCTCGCCGCGGTCGGCCTGGACACCGAACGGATCGACGGCGGCCGCCGCTTGGGACGCCAACTCCAGGCGTACGAGCAGATGTTCTGGAACTCCCTCGCCGACGCCCACCCGGTCGACTGACCGGCCCCGGCGCAGCCGCACCCCCGACCCTCCCGCCGCCCGACCGGCAAACCGTCGATGGGATCCGGCACTTGGCCCGACGCCCGTACCGTCACCGCCCAGCTCCCCCGGGTGCGTCCACCCGCCTGCGCATCGCCTCGACCGCCCGGGCAGCCGGGCGGTGCCGGGCCGAACGCTGCTCTGGAGGCCCTGTCAGCAGGGCAGCGGCGGGCGGCCGCCGAGGACCTCGACTGCGGCGGCGCCGGTGCGGCAGCCCGCCTCCGTGGCCTCGACCAGGTCGGCGCCCGCGAGGCGGGCGGCGAGGAAGCCACCGGTGAAGGCGTCGCCCGCGCCGGTGCTGTCCACCGCCCGGGCGGCGACGCCGGGCACCCGGGCCAGCAGGGTGCCCTCGCGGGCGGCCAGCGCGCCGGCGGCGCCGAGTGTGACCACCGCCTCGCCGTGGCGTGCGCTCAGCCGCTCGGCGGCGGCCACCTGGTCCGGCGTCCCGGCGAGCAGCCGGGCCTCCGCGAGGTTGGGCAGGATCAGTCCGACACCGTCGACGGCGGCCAGGAAGACGAGCAGGCCGAGCCGTTCGATGAAACCCGTGGACGCCGGGTCGACACTCACCGGTATGCCCGCCTCACGGGCGGCCGCATGGACGGTGGCCGCCAACTGCCGCCCGCGTTCGGTGAAGTAGAGATAGCCGGAGAGGTGGACGTGGGCGGCACCGTCCAGCAGCGCGGCATCCCAGTCGCAGCGGCCGAGCCGGACGGCGGCACCGCTGTCGGTGACCAGGGTGCGTTCGGCGGCGGCGTCCACCAGCGAGATCACCACCGCCGTCGCGGCCTCGCGGTCCACCACCAGGTGCGCGCCCACCCCGGCGACGCGCAGCTCGTCCCGGTGCCAGTCGGCCGAGTTGGCGCCGACCCGGGCCAGCAGCCGCACCTCGGTACCCGAACTGGCGGCCCAGGCTGCCGTGTTGGCGCCGGAGCCACCGGGCCGGAAGGCGATCCGGGCAGCGGTGTCGGTGTCCGGGGCGAGTGCGTTCGCATGCAGGGCGACGATGTCGGTGACCACGTCCCCGATCACCAGCAGGGCACCGCCCAAGGCCTGCCCGCTCATCGCGCGGCCCCCTGCCCGGCCCAGTGGACGGCGATCTCCGCGCCGAGCCGGACGTTGCCCCGCACCGCCGCGACGTTGGCCTCCAGCGAGGCGCCGCCGGTGTGCTCGACCAGATAGGAGAGCAGGAACGGTGTGATGGCCTGGCCGCTGATCCCCGCCCGGTCGGCCGCCGCCAGCCCCTCGGCCAGGACCCGGTCGTGCAGGACCGGGTCGAGCTGCTCCGCGGCCGGCACCGGATTGGCCACGATCACCGCCGAGTCGAGTCCGCCCAGCGCGTCCTGGGCCGACATCACGGCCGCCACCTCGGCGGGCTCGCTCACCGTCCAGTCCACCGGCCGACCCGAACTGGTCAGGTAGAAGCCGGGGAACTCGGCCGTGCGGTAGCCGAGTACCGAGATCCCGAGCGTCTCCAGCCGTTCCAGGGTGGCGGGTACGTCCAGCACGGACTTCACGCCGGCGCAGACCACGGTGATCCGGGTGCGGGCCAGCAGGGCGAGGTCGGCGGACTCGTCCTGGGTGACGGTCCACTGGCGGTGCACACCGCCGAGCCCCCCGGTGGCGAAGACCCGGATCCCCGCGCGGGCGGCCAGGAACGCCGTCGCCGAGACCGTGGTGGCCCCGCTCGCTCCGCTCGCGAGCGCCGGGGCGAGGTCGCGGAAGCCCAGTTTGCGCAGCGACCGGTCGCTGGCGACCCGCTCCAGGCCGTCCTTCGCCAGCCCGATCCGCGGCACCCCGTCCAGCACCGCGACGGTCGCGGGCACCGCACCGGCCGCCCGGACCGACTGCTCCAACTCGATTGCCACGTGCAGGTTACGGGGCCTGGGCAGACCGTGGGCGATGATCGTGGACTCCAGCGCAACCACGGGCGCGGCGCGCTCAAGGGCCTCCCGCACCTCGTCGGAGACCCGGACCGCAGGCAGCGAAGATTCCGTCATCTCCGAATCCTGGCGTTCGTTCGGCCGGTTCAAACCCGCCCGGAACCATCGGACTCCTGACTGAAGGCTCGAGAAGTCCGTCCGCGACGGTCGAACCCCGCAGAGGCCCGGCGAGCGCTCGGAGGTCGCCCCGGCCCGCGGCGCTCCGAATCGCCCCCGTCCACGGGATCACCCGAGCGCGCACAGTAAGGTGTCGAATGTGCCCGAAGAGCCTTCCGCCACCGAGGTGTTCCGCGAAGTCACCGCCGTAGGGCCGTACTTCGCGGTCGAGGCCGCGGTCGGGCCCGGCCGGCCAACCGGTTTCAGGCCGCTCGGCGAGTTGTACGACGGCGGCCCGGAGGGCTTTCTGGCCGAGCGGATCGCAACCGTCTCCGCACGGCTGGGCACCGCGGAGTCCCGGGTCGCCGCCTCGATCACCCAGCTCGGCCTCGCCGCCCGGCTCTGGTCGGTCACTCTCGGTGCGGCCGTGCTCACCGGAACGGTGCCGGACCTGGCCCCCGACCGTGCTTACTGGCACCACCCGCCACACGGCATGCTCGAACTCCGCCTGCCCGCCCCCGTCCGCCCGGCGGACCTCGCCGGCGCCCTCCGGGACGGCGTCGTCACCGGGGCTCTCGCCCCGCTCGCCACCGCCGTCCGTGCGGCGACCCCGACCCCCGTCTCGGAGCGCCTGCTGTGGGGCAACGCCGCATCGGCCCTGGTCGGCGCGGTACGCCAGCTCGCCGCGCACCGCCCGGACGCGGGTCGTACCGCCTGGTCACTCGCCGGTGAGCTGCTCGGCCACGCCCCGCTGGCCGGCACGGGCACGCTGCACCAGACCTCGTTCCGCCGCTCCACCTGCTGTCTGTACTACCGCCTGCCGAACGGCGGCCTGTGCGGCGACTGCGTCTTCCGCACGCCGCCCGCACGCCCTTGACGTACGCCGCCGACGCACGGGGCACCCATAACCCGCCGGTAACCTCTTGTCACGCTCAATTACGTAAAGCTTCCGTGGTTACCAGGGCAACAATTTGTGCCTAAAGCTTCCGTTGGTCCGTTTTAGTAGCTACGTTTCGACCCAACGCGTGGAACCTGTCCCCCCTCTGTCATCGCAGACCGAGAGCCCGCGCGTTGGGAAGGCAGTCACACCTGATGAGCATGGAAACCACCAAGGTGCCTCAGCAGACAGGCGAACCAGGCCAGGGCCCGGCGACCCCGGGCGGCCACGGCGGAGGCCACGGTCACCTTCAGGCAGGCCTGAAGAACCGGCACCTCTCGATGATCGCGATCGGCGGTGTGATCGGCGCCGGGCTCTTCGTCGGCTCGGGCGCCGGTATCGCGTCCACCGGCCCCGGCATCCTCCTCTCCTACACGCTGGCCGGCGCCCTGGTCGTCATGGTCATGCGGATGCTCGGCGAGATGTCCGCCGCGGACCCGCAGAGCGGCTCGTTCTCCGCCTACGCGGACCGGGCGCTCGGCCGGTGGGCCGGGTTCTCGATCGGCTGGCTGTACTGGTTCTTCTGGGTCGTGGTGCTGGCCGTGGAGGCCACCGCGGGTGCCAAGATCCTCAACGGCTGGATGCCGGGGGTGCCCCAATGGGCGTTCGCACTGATAGTGATGACCGTGCTCACCGCGACCAACCTCTTCTCGGTCTCCTCCTACGGCGAGTTCGAGTTCTGGTTCGCGGGCATCAAGGTGGTCGCGATCATGGCCTTCATCGTGATCGGCGCCCTGGCGATCCTGGGCGTGCTGCCGGGGACGCACTCCCCGGGCATGACCAACCTGACCGGTAACGGAGGCTTCCTGCCGCACGGCATCGGCGCCGTCTTCACCGGCATGCTCACCGTCGTCTTCGCCTTCATGGGCAGCGAGATCGTCACCCTCGCCGCGGGCGAGACCGCCGACCCGAAGACCGCCGTCCGCAAGGCCACCAACAGCGTGATCTGGCGTATCGGCGTCTTCTACCTGGGCTCGATCGCCATCGTGGTGACCCTGCTCCCGTGGAACTCCGCCGCCGTCAAGGGCAGCCCCTACGTCGCCGTCCTCGACCACGTCGGCATCCCGGGCGCCGGCCGGGCGATGGACGTCATCGTCCTGACCGCCGTGCTCTCCTGCCTCAACTCGGGCGTGTACACCGCCTCGCGGATGGCCTTCTCGCTCAGCCAGCGCGGTGACGCCCCGCGTGCCTTCGCCAAGGTCACCGACCGTGGCGTGCCGCGCACCGCGATCCTGGTCTCGACCGTCTTCGGCTTCCTCGCGGTGTTCTTCAACTACATGTGGCCGGCCACCGTCTTCCAGTTCCTGCTGAACTCCTCCGGTGCGGTGGCGCTCTTCGTCTGGCTGGCGATCGCCGTCTCCCAGCTGCGGATGCGCCGGATCCTGGAGCGTGAGGAGCCCGAGAAGCTGTCCGTGCGGATGTGGCTCTTCCCGTACCTGACCTGGGCCACCATCGGGATGATCACCTTCGTCATGGTCTACATGTGCACCGACCCCGACGGCCTCACCCAGATGATCCTCTCGCTGGTCGCCGCCGCCGTGGTGCTCGCCGCCTCGTTCGTGGTCGGCCGCCGCCGCAAGGCCGCCGCCGTGGAGGCGCCGGCCCAGGCCTGATCCCCTCACCCCCCACAGCTTCGCCCGCTGCCGCCGAGTGCGGCGGCCACGATCGACTCGAGTCGCCGGTGATGAGCACCGTGCCAGTAGACGTGGCCGCAGTCCCGGCAGCGGGCGAAGCTGTCGTATGTCCGCCTGGTACCCGGGCGCAGCGCCGACGCCACCTCGGCCTTGGCCGCCGGTTCCAGCAGCCCGTTGCAGGCGGTGCAGCGGGTCCACGGCGCGGCCCGCGGCGCGAACCGGTCCAGGACGTCCACCAGCTGGGCCTCCACCCCGGCGCCCCGGACGTAGCCGCCGAACCAGAGCGCCCGGCGGCGCAGCAGTCCCCGGTCCTGGGTGAGCAGGATCCGCCGTTCCGCGTTCGCCCGGCGGACCAGCTCGTCGTCGTCCAGGTCGTTGCGGTAGGCGGTGTCCACGCCGAGCAGGCGCAGGCGCCGGGCGAGCGCGCCGAGATGGACGTCCAGCAGGAAGCCGGCCGGCCCGCCCGGCACCGGTTGCGGTCTGCCGACCGCCGCCACCCGGATCACCTCGCCACCGCTCGGCCGGTACCCCGGAGGCACCGGCCGGCCCGCCGTCTCCAGCGAACCGACCTCGGTCAGCGGGACCCCGAGCGACTCCACCAGGTGCCCGAGCGAGGCGGTTCCGTCGTGCGCCACCCGGACCGGGTCGCAGCGGTTGCCGCTGCGCAGGAACAGCCACAGCTCGGGGGCGAAGCGCAGCGAGACCACCGGCGTCGGCGACTCGGTCACGGGACCAGTCCAGCACACCGGGCCGCCCGCCGGTCAGCGGGTCACGGCTTGCGGGCCGCACCCGCCCAGTAGTACGCGGCCTGCGGGTCGGCGGGCGGCTCGCCGTCCGGGCGCCGGGCCAGCACCGGGGCCACATCCGCCTCCACCGGTTCCACCGGTTCCCAGCCGGCGAAGTACTCCTCGATCTCGGCCCGGGGGCGCGGGACCAGCGTCACATGGCCGTCCTCGGCCATGCCCGCGACGGCCTTCACGACCTCGGCGGCCGTCAGCCCTCGGCGGCCGCCGGACCCGCCGCGGCCGGCAGGTGCTCCGCGAACCACTCCGCGGCCAGGTCGGCGGCGGCGGCCAAAGTGCCCGGTTCCTCGAAGAGATGGGTGGCGCCGGGCACCACGGAAAGCCGGTTCTCGCAGCGCAGTTGGAGCTGCGCCTCGCGGTTCAGCTCCAGTACCAGCTGGTCGTCACCGCCGACGATGAGCAGTGTGGGAGCCGTCACCTCGGGCAGCCGCCCGCCGGCCAGATCGGGGCGACCGCCCCGGGAGACCACTGCGCCGACCGACGTCCCGGACTCGGCGGCGGCGACCAGCGCGGCGGCCGCGCCCGTACTCGCCCCGAAGTACCCGACCGGCCGCCCCTCGGCCCCGGGCTGCGCGCGCAGCCAGCGGGTGGCCTCGGTCAGGCGCTCGGCCAGCAACGGGATGTCGAAGACCTTGGCGCGGTCGGCGGCCTCACTCTCGGTGAGCAGATCGAAGAGCAGGGTCGCCAGTCCGACACGCTGGAGGCGCTCGGCGACGAAGCGGTTGCGCGGGCTGTGCCGGCTGCTGCCGCTGCCGTGCGCGAACAGCACCACACCCGCCCCGGAGTCGGCCGGAAGCGTCAGAGTGCCGCCTGACCGGCCACCGCCCAGCGGAAGTTCGACCTCCCGGGGCCCGGTGGAGCCAGTTGTGGCAGGCGGGTCGTCGCTTCCACCCGGGTCATCGCCACCGTTCGAGTGCCCGTGTGAGCTCTGGTGCGTTCCCAGCCTGAAGCGGCCGTGGCGGGTGGCCGGAGGATCGTCGGCATCACTCTCCGGCCCGCCGAAATGGCCGGCCGGACCTCGTCCGGAGCGACCGTGGTGCGCCTTCCCGCCGTCGTCCTCGCCTCCTGCCTCGTCCTCACCTCCTGCGGCCACCGCCGCCCACCGGGTCGCGCGGTCCAGGCAGTCCGCGACCTCCCGGTCCGAGGTCTGCTCGAAGTCCTCGTAGAACTGCCCGATCGCGTAGAAGGCCACCGGAGTACGGACGCACACCAGCTCGTCGGCGTCCTCACCCAGCCGGGCCACCCAGTCCGTCGGCGCCACCGGCACCGCGAGCACCACCCGCGCGGCGCCCAGGCGCCGGACGATCTGGCAGGCGGCGCGCGCGGTGGAGCCGGTGGCCACGCCGTCGTCGACCACCACCACGGTCCGCCCCGAGAGCGGGATGGGGGGGCGGTCCTCCCGATAGCGGGCCACCCGTCGGGCGAGTTCGGCCCGCTCGCGCTCCTCGACCGGCGCGAGCTGCTCCTCCCTGACCCCGGCGAGCCGCATCACCTCCCGGTTGAGCACCCGTACGCCACCCTCGCCGATCGCGCCCAGCCCGAGTTCGGGTTGGAAGGGCGCACCCAGCTTCCTGATCACACAGATGTCCAGCGGTGCGCGCAGCGCCTCGGCGACCTCGGCCGCCACCGGTAGGCCGCCGCGCGGCAGGCCGACCACCACCACGTCCTGGCCGCGCAGCTGCGTCAGCCGGGCGGCCAGCTGCCGGCCGGCGTCCCGTCGATCGGTGAAGTACACGGCCCGACCTCCGATCCGCTCGTTCTCCCCCTTCCAGCCTGCGCCTGTCCGCTCCCGCCGGCGTACGCGACCCTCGTGCCCGGCTCAGGGCCCCCGACGCGCGCGGGACCGCGTCGCTACACAGGGTGGCGAGTTGGAGGTGAGCCGGCCGTCCGACACAGCGGTTTCGACGTCCGTCCGCCGAGCAGCGCGCTCAGGCTGAGCAGCGGCGGTACGGCCCTGTGCCGTTCCCGCTCCCCGTGCCACCCGCCGGGCGCACAGACACCCGGGCCAGCCGACGCCGGACGTGCCGCGCACCGGCCAGGTATCAAAAACCGCCGACTCCCCTGCCAGTGTCAACCGGGTTGACTGACCTTCAAGTTGTTTTTCTTATCGTGCAATTACTCACGGACTGAACGAGCTTCGGACTGACGTGTGATCAGTATCCCGCGAACGACCGCGAATCGCGGCAGGATGTCGAAGCACTGAACAGCTTGAAATCGAAGCAGCGGCCAACCGCGCCAACTCGGCGATTCCGGCGTGCGCACTCCTCCATGGCCGCGGCTGCTCGGACCTGTTCGGGTTCCGGCCACCGTCCCACTCGCCGTGCACTCCACGCACGATCGGCAGCCGAACAGGCCTGCAATCGGCCGATCACACTGCGCAAGCACTGCCGTGCGCCCACTGTGAGGCCGCCCACACCCGTCCTGCCGACTACTGCCCTCGATAGTGGCCGGGCCGGCGACGGCCGGGTCGCCCCACCTGCCGGAGCGTCTGCCCGCCACCCGACCGTCGAGAACGTTGCTGGTCAGGGCCATGATTACGGGCTGTCACCACATCCTGGTTCCGGCCGCGCGGCTTCCGGGCTCGACACCCTGGCCGTCCGCCGGATGCTCCGCCGTCCTACGATCGCCGGTAGTAGCAACAGCCGTTGAAACGGTCGAAAGCCTCTGCAAAGAATGTCCCGGTCGCAACGCAGTGTCGTCGGACCGTGCCGCAAGGCTGATCCGTCGCGCCGCCCGCCAGCTCGCTCCCCTGCCAGGTGCGAGGCCGTCCGGCACGGTACGCGGGCTGTTCTCCCCGAGCACGCTTCGCGATACCCGTGCGTCCGCGCACGGTGTGTCCACGCACGGTCCCACCGACGGAATGAGGTCAGTTCCTCCATGCAGCTCCCGAAGCTCCCGCAGCTCTCGCAGCTGAGCAAGAACCACCGCAACGCCATCGTCACCGGCGTCGCCACCCTCGCCGTCGCAGGCTCCGCCACCCTCGCACTGGCCCTGCCGCAGGACGCCACCTCCGCCTCAGCCGCCGCACCGAACGCCGCCGCCAGCGGCGCCGCCGGAACCCAGCAGCCCGCCGACGCCCAGGCCAAGGCTGCCGCCGCCGCCAAGGCCCAGGCCGACGCCCAGGCGAAGGCACAGGCCGATGCCCAAGCCCAGGCGCAGGCCAAGGCCGCCGCCGACGCCAAGGCCCAGGCCGACGCACAGGCCCAGGCCCAGGCCAAGGCGCAGGCTGAGGCCCAGGCACGGGCGGATGCCCAGGCCAAGGCCGCCGCCGCATCCCGCTCCGAGCAGCGCGGCAGCCTGAACACGACCTACTCCGGGGCCCCGCAGCAGATCGCCGCGCAGATCGTCCCGGCGAGCCAGCTCCAGTGCTTCGACAACATCGTGGCCCACGAGAGCAGCTGGAACGTCACCGCCACCAACCCGAGTTCGGGCGCGTACGGCCTGGTGCAGGCACTGCCCGCCGGCAAGATGGCCTCGGCCGGCGCCGACTGGCGCACCAACCCGGCGACCCAGATCAAGTGGGGCCTGAACTACATGAACGAGGTCTACGGCAGCCCCTGCGACGCCTGGTCGTTCTGGCAGGTCCACCACGCGTACTGAGCCCCTCGGGGCGCGCGGGACGCTCCCCGCGCGGGCGCCTGCGGACCTCGACCCGCCCCGGGGTGCGACTGCCGAAGCTCCGGGCGCGAGCTGCACGGCGACCTCCGCGACACCCTCGCGCTCCGCGCGCGGGCGCGCGGACGTCGCTGACTGTCTCTCAGGTTCGCAGGGCCCGGTGGCAGCCTGGTGAAGATATCGCGCACACCAGCCGCACTTTGATCGGTTTTGGGTGGTTTAAGGGTCATTTTGACCCTTGCTCGGACGTGTACACGCCTTTAGCCTCCCGCCCATGCCCTCCCCACTGTTCTCCGTCGTACTCCCCGCCTACGACCAACACCAACAGCTGAAGGACTGCCTGGACTCGCTCCTGTCGCAGTCCTTCCGCGACTTCGAGGTCGTGCTGGTCGTGGACAAGTCCCCGGACGCCCCCGAGCGCCTCAGCGAGGCGTACGAGATGCGCGATCCCCGGGTGAGCGTGCTGCGGCTGGACGCCGCCGTCGGCGTCGGGCGCAGCCGCAACGCGGGGGCCGCGCACGCCAAGGGCGAGTACCTGCTCTTCCTCGACAGCGACCACGTGGTGCAGCCCGAGGCGATGCAGGCGCTGGCCGACCGGCTGGACGAGACCGGCGAGGTAGACATCCTGCTGTTCGGGCACTCGCGCGAGTACCGGGAGCGGGTCTGGCCGGGCGGTGCGGCGAAGACCCTGGCCTCGCTCGGGTCCGAGGTCTTCGCGCCGCAGGACCGCCCCCAGGTCTTCGGCGCGCCGCCGCTGATCTGGGACCGCCTGCTGCGCCGGGAGGCCGGGCTGCCGGGCTTCCCCGACGGCCACTACGACGAGATCCCGGTGGTCCACCAGTCGCTGCTCACTGCGAAGCGGGTCGCGGTGCTGGAGCAGGACTGCGTACGGATCCGCCGCCGGCACACCCTGCACCCGACCGGCTCCCCCGGCAGCAGCCACTTCGACATCTTCGACCAGTACGGCCGCAGTTTCGAACTCCTCGACGAACACCAGGAGTTGGCCGTAGCCCGGCCGTTCCTGTTCACCCGGATGATCCGCAACTTCCTGTTCGTCTTCGACCTCGCCGGCTGCGTCCCGCGCGCCGAGCGCCCGCAGTTCTTCCACCGCGCCAACGAGTACTACCGCTCGTACCTGCCCGAGAACTACCACCGTCCGGAGGGCCGCGAGGGCATCAAGTTCTCGCTGCTGGCCAGTGGCGCCTACGCCGCCTTCGAAGTGGCCAAGCTCTCCCAGATCGCCCGCAACGCCGTCGCCCGCTCATGACCCCCGGTCCGGCCGCCCCGCTCGGGGGCATCGGGCGGCCGGACCACCCGACCTCGGCCTTCCCGGCCCAAAGCGTTGGACGCTCCGCTCCGGGGTCGGCTAGCGTTCCGCAATGACCAACCTGGAAGAGCTGCTGCACCAGCGGCTGACGACGGCGTACGAAGCGGTTTCGGGACTCTCGATCGACCCGCTCGTCCGACGATCGCAGCATGCGCACTTCCAGTCGGACGCCGCTCTCCCGCTCGCCCGCAGGATCGGCGGGAACCCACGCGAACTCGCCGCCGCGGTGGCGGCCGAGGCCCAGCTGGACGATCTCTGCTCCTCGGTCGGGATCTCCGGCCCCGGCTTCGTCAACCTGACCGTCTCCGACGCCGCGCTGGGCCGGCTGCTGGCCAAGATCGCCGACGACGACCGGCTCGGCGTCCCCCTGGTCGAGCGGCCCGAGACCGTCGTCGTCGACTACTCCGGGCCGAACGCCGCCAAGGAGATGCACGTCGGCCACCTGCGGTCCACCATCATCGGCGACGCCGCCGTCCGGCTGCTGGCGTGGCAGGGCCACACCGTCATCCGCCAGAACCACATCGGGGAGTGGGGCACCCCGTTCGGCATGCTGGTGGAACACCTGCTGGACCTCGGCGAGTCGGAGGCCGCGCACGAGCTCTCGGTCGGCGACCTCAACGGCTTCTACCAGGCCGCCCGCACCAAGTTCGACGCGGATGACGCCTTCAAGGACCGCTCGCGCAGGCGGGTGGTGCTGCTGCAGGGCGGCGACGAGACCACCCTGCGGCTGTGGCGGACCCTGGTCGAGGAGTCCAAGAAGTACTTCATGACCGTCTACGGGCTGCTGGGCGTCCGGCTGACCGCGGACGACTTCGTCGGCGAGAGCCGCTACAACGACCAACTCCACTCGGTGATGGACGAGTTGGAGGAGCAAGGTCTGCTCCGCGACAGCGCGGGCGCCCGCTGCGTCTTCCCCGGTGACCACCGCAACCGGGACGGCGAACCGCTGCCGGTCATTGTCCGGAAGAGCGACGGCGGCTTCGGGTACGGCGCCACCGACCTGGCCACGATCCGGCACCGGCTGCGGAACCTGGCCGCCACCCGGCTGCTGTACGTGGTCGGGCTGCCCCAGCAGCAGCACCTGGAGATGGTCCACCAGACCGCCCGGGAGGCCGGCTGGCTCGCGCCGCCCGCCCGCGCCGAACACATCGGCTTCGGCTCGGTGCTGGGCAGCGACGGCCGGATGCTGCGCACCCGGGCAGGCGCCTCGGTCAAGCTGGTCGACCTCCTCGAGGAGGCGGTGGCCCGGGCCTCGGCCGTCATCGCCGAGAAGAACCCCGGCCTGGACGAGGAGACCCGCTCCCGGGTCGCCCGCGCCGTCGGGATCGGCGCGGTGAAGTACGTCGACCTGTCCACCGACCGCCGCAAGGACTACGTCTTCGACTACGACCGGATGCTGTCCTTCGAGGGGAACGCCGCGCCGTACCTCCAGTACGCGCGGGCCCGGATCTGCTCGATCCTGCGCAAGGCCGGAACCGACCCCGTAAGCGGCCCCGACCGGCTGGTCATCACCGAACCGGCCGAGCGCGCCCTCGCGCTGGAACTCCTCGGCTTCGGCGGCGTGATCGCCGAAGTGGGCGAGAGCCTGGAGTTCCACCGCCTGGCCGGCTACCTGTTCGGCCTGGCCAGCGCCTTCACCGGCTTCTTCGAGAACTGCCCGGTCCTCCGCTCCGAAGGCGCCGTCCGCGAAAGCCGCCTCGCCCTCTGCGACCTCACCGCCCGCACCCTGGCCCTCGGCCTCGACCTCCTCGGCATCGAGTCCCCGGACCGGATGTGACGGACCCGCCCGCGACAGCGCCGCCCGGCCGGATCCCCGGGCCGGGCGGCGCTGCACAATGCGGGGCGCAAGGCTTGCCCCCGTCACTCGGGACCCAGCACACCCAGCCCGACCTCTTCGAACACCCTCGACCACCAGGCGTCCTCATCACCGAACGCGGCTGGATCTTCCTGCTGGGCCCGGTCCAACAACTCGGCGACGTAGTCCTCGTAGTCTTCATCGTCCTCGCTGCGGCCGGACCGGACGAAGGACTCCCACAGCCGGAGCAGACGTTGGAGCCCGTCGACCGAGGAGTTGACCAGGGCGAACCGTTGCGGACCGCCTTCGTAGCCGTAGGCCATCCACACTTCGCCCGAGTCGATCAGCACCCAGTAGGAGTTGACTCCGTCCTCGAAGACGCCGAGGCAGACGGCCTGCCCACAGGGCAGATCACGAACACGGAGCTCCAGCGCGGAGTCACGCACGAACATGCCGGTGCAGTTGACCGGAAGCCCCGGATCCACCAGCGCCCGCCCCACCTCGGGACTCACATCCGCGGAGCGAACCGCCTCCACCTCGTAGGGACGCCACGACACGGCCTCGGTGTGCTGCTCGGGACAGTCGGGCTGACCAGGCCGCTCGCTCGCACGCCATGGCGATCAACTCCGGATGCCCCAGAGCGTGTGCGGCGGTGTGAGCGAACTTGCAGCAGATCGCGTAGATGGCGAATGCTTCCTCCCGCTCCCGGCCGGTCGAGACCTCAGCCAGCGCGCGGGTCTCCCGGAGCAGATCGGGCAGTACCTTCAGGAGGGCGACGTTCGCGGCGCCATCACGTAGGCGGTGCAGCCGAACCGTCTCCTGCCACAGCTCCATGGTCGGGCGCGGCCGTCCGTCGAAGACCGGCGTCAGGTCGTAGCGGCGCAGCTCTCGGAGGATCGCCGCAGCCGACACCTGCCACTGGTTCTCGGACGCCTTCCCGGCCACGTACGGACGCTCTATCAGATCGTTCGGGTGGCAGTGCAGTACGGCGGCCAACTGGTTGATGATCCCAGCGCGGTCCAGCTCCACCCTGCCGTTCTCGACCTTGGACACCCATCCCTGGGTCCTGCCCATCGCGACGGCGAGATCGGCTTGTGCCATCCCAAGGCGTAGCCGCTGACGGCGCACCCGCCTACCGATGGTCTCGCGTTCCTCCAACACGGCGCCCTCCCTGCTGTTGCCGACTAAGAGGGACGGGGTACCCCCATTGTGGCAGTGCTCGGTTGACGCGGCCGCGCAGGCAGATCGCGCTGCTCTGAACTGGGCTCACGCCCCTCGGCGCGAGTACGGTGCCACTCCAGCAGCATGGGTTCGATGAGCTCCTACCGGCGCCGTTCCGTCACAGTCGACCAGTACTGCTGACACCGAACCGGCGAGTAATTGTCAAGAGTTGTGGATTGAGTGACGTGCGATCAGCTGCAGCGGTCGTGGGACGCTCGATCAAGCGGCGGTTCTCCGACCTGGCGGCGGGGCCGACGTGCGACCAGCGGTGATGTGAAACGGTTCGCCTGGGGTCCCCCGCGCGGGGGACTCGATGCCCATCGCAGAGATGACCACCGAACCCGTCTTGAGTCGGATCCCGGGCGTTCACCGAGCAACGAAGATCGACTCATGAGAATCAAGATGCTTCATCCCTCCCCGCCGGTCGGTGACACCGCGCGGCCCGTCCCAAGGTGGGCTATCCGCTGCGCCCAGCTCGTACCCCTCGCCGTCCTCCCGTCGTGCCTGTGGCGTCTACCGTTCGCATTCGACTACGAGATGGGCCAGGTCTACGCGGTCCACAAGACATGGCACTGGTGGGTGATCCTGTACGTCTTCGGACTCAGCCTTCTCTCCGAGGGACTGGCCTATCTCTCCTTCGGCCTGGTGGCCCGGTGGGGCGAAGTGGCACCCTCATGGCTCCCGGTCATCGGCGGCAAGCGCATTCCACCGCTCGCTGCGATCATCCCGGCCACTCTGGGCGGTCTGGCGCTGATCGCGCTGTGGGATCCGCTGCCTCTTGGCTTCCTCCACATCGGTGGGGTGGCCCAGGTCCCGTACTCGAATGGATGGTGGAAGGCGCTTGCAGCAGTGGCCACTCTCCCACTGACTCTGTGGGGCCCTCTTCTCCTGGCCGTGACGTACGCGTACTACAGGCGCCGCCGCGGAGAACCAGTCGCTTGACACGTGCCGATGCCCAAGCGCGCCCGCGAGGCGCTGGCCGTCGCGGGCCAACGAAGGTTCCCGTTCACGATGGACCAGGGCTTGTGGACTTCTTGGCTCTGTCGCGGGCAGGTCGGACAGGTCGGCTGCGGAGACCCGCTCGGCCGCGCAACGGCGTGGATAGGCTCTGACCTGGCGCGGGTCAAGTTCGAGCTCGACCTGTGATCAGGCCGCGGCGGCCTCGGGACGTTCGACCAGGATGCCGTTCTCGAACCTGGCGCCGGCGCGGACCACGGGCACGAGGGGGGCACCGGTGATCGCGCGCCAGCGGGCCTGGGCGGACTCGACCAGCTTGAACACCATCGCCAACGCGGCGGCGAGGCTGCCGGCCCCGCGGGTGACTTTGGTCCGCAGCTTGACGGTGGGGAACGTGGACTCAATCGGGTTCGTGGTCCGCAGGTGGATCCAGTACTCGGCCGGGAAGTCGTAGTACGCCAGCAGTTCCTCCCGGTCCTCGGTGATCTTCGCGACGGCCTTGGGCCACTTCGCCCCGTAGGTGCGGGCGAACACCTCGATCGCCTGCTCGGCGTGCGCCCGGTCCTCAGCGTTGTAGATCTCCCGCATCGCCTTCGTCGCGCCCGGCTGCGCGGACTTTGGCAGGGCGTTCGCGACATTCCGGGCCTTGTGCAGCCAGCACCTTTGATGCCGGGCGGCGGGGAACACCTCGGCCAGCGCCTTCCGGAGCCCCGTCGCGCCGTCGCCGACGACGAGTTCGGGGTCGTGCATGCCCCGGCGGCGGCAGTCGCGCAACAGATCCGCCCACGACTCGGTGCTCTCCCGCAGGCCCTCCGCAAGGGCGATCAGCTCCTTGGTTCCGTCCAACCGCACCCCGAGCAGGACCAGCACGCACGAGTGCGCCTGCCCGAGGCGGACCTTGGGGTGCACGCCGTCGGCCCACACGTAGACGAAGTCGCGGTCCGACAGGTCACGCTCCTGGAATGCGGCGTGGTCGTCGCCCCACTGCTTCGTCAGCCGGGTCACCGTGGCCGGCGACAGCCCGACCGCCGAGCCGAGGAACTGCTCCAGCGCCGGGACGAAGTCCCCGGACGACAGTCCGTGGAGATAGAGCAGCGGCAGCACCTCGGAGATCTTCGGCGACTTACGGCACCACGGCGGAAGGATCTTCGAGGAGAACCGCTGTCGCTCGCCCGTGGCCTCGTCCACGCGGCGGTCGTTCACGCGTGGTGCGGTGACCTCGACGGGGCCGGCCGCGGTGACCACGGTGCGGGGCCGATGGTGGCCGTTGCGGACCACGAGGCGTCGGCCGGCCTCGTCGGTCTCGGCTGCCAACCCGGCTAGGTACTGGTTGACTTCCGCCTCCAGCGCGGCGGCAAGCATCCGTCGGGCGCCCTCGCGGACGATCTCGTCGATCAGGGAGCCGGACTGGGTGGAGCCGTCATCGGTGACTACGCCGAGCACGGGCGCACCTTCCCGACCCGCGCTGCAACGCGGGCCTACTCGGTGACCGTCGAAGGATCATTCGGGAAGGTACGCCCTCCGCGTGCCCTCTCGGAACCGATCCACAGGTCTTGAGCATTGCTCGCGAACCGACCGCTACAGGGTTCTGGAGTCGAGTCCGTGCCGCAGCAACAAAAGCCGGGTAGTTGGGGAGATTCCCCTATCGGATGCCCTCCCATGCGCCGCCTCACGAAAAGGATGCCTGTATGACGAACGGCGGCCGGATCTTTCGCGAGGCATGGATCGCCGGAGTGACCAAGCACTACCCCGGCGAACCCAAGCCCGGCTACGTCGCACCGTGGGACGATACCCCGGACTGGGAACGGCAGTGCGCTGCCGCCGTGTTCGGCCAGGTCCGGGACTTCGTCCGGGTGAGCGCGGGCAACACCGCGAAGCTCAGCCGCGAGCAGAAGGGGCGCTTTGTCGCGCTGTGCTGGATTGCGCAGATCCACAAGCACATCGAGGCGCCGAAGCCGGGCTATGTCGCCAACTGGGACGACCTGCCGAAGTGGCAGCAGGAGACGGACGCGGACGTCTTCGAGCACATCGAGCGGACTGTCTGACCCTGCCGCGCTGGCCACGGCAGGAAACCCGGCCGGCCAAGTCCCCGGCGACGCCTGCCGTTCCGGGTCGAGCCGTCCCCAGCTGCCTCGCTACCTGCAGGAAGGACGCTTCATGCGCGTGGGTATCACCGGTCACCGCGGGCTGAGCGGCGAGTTGGAGCGACAGGTCCGGCGCCCGCTCGACCAGGAGGTGCGCGAACTGGCCTCCTTCGGGCTGACGGCAGTGTCCTGCGTCGCGGACGGCCCGGACACCTGGCTTGCCGAGGCGGTGCCGGCCCGTGGCGGGAGGCTGGAGGTCGTCGTCCCCGCCGCCGAGCCGTGATCTCGCTGGCTGGCGAGGTGCTGCTGGTGGAGACCGTCCGCCAAGGCGGCCTGGATGCCGCGCTGTCGGCGGCACTGGAGCCGCGGCGCAAGCCGGCGGAGGGTCCACGGCCCGGGCGGGATCTGCTCAACCTCGCGCTCGCGGGCGCACTGGGCGGGGACTGACTGGCGGGCGTGACGACAACTGCCTTCCCAGCCCGGCGCGTTCGGGCCCGCCGTGTACGACCCGACCGTCTCCCCCCGTCGACACGCTCGCCGCGGCCAGTCCCCGCGTGCTCGCAGCCGTGCATCGGACTCGGATGTCGACGTGATGCTTCACAGCCGCCGGACGCGCAGCACGCCGGTCAGCATCGGCAGAATGAACTCGCCGTGGGCGGTCTCCGGCCTGCTCGCGAGGAATGCGCGGATCCGGTCCAGCGTGGCCTCTTGTTCCTGTTCTGGCATGACGAGCATCCCCGCGCGCGTCGCGATGGTCGCGACGAGGGAGTCGGCGGTACGGCGCTGCCCGTGCGGGAACTCGGCCTGCTCCGGCGAGCCGAACCGGGCGGCCACGGCGGACTTTGGAAGGTGCATGTCCGCCGTCTCGGCGCGCCAGCTGGTGGGCGTGTCGCGCGGGCCGATGGCCGCGCTCCCGCTGACCCGCGCGAGCCCGGCAACCCACTCGACCTGGTCGTCCATGAGGTTCCACAAGCCGGCCAGGATGCCGCCGGGTGCGAGGACCCTGGCGATCTCAGGTCCCGCGACGGCCATGTCGAACCAGTGCATGGCGTTGCCGGCCAGCACGGCATCGACGGAAGCGTCCGGCAGCGGTATCGCCTCGGCACTACCCGGCAGGGCACGGACAGCCGGCAGCGAGCGGCGCAGCTCGGTCAGCATCGCCGGGTCGGGCTCGACTGCGATGACTTCGACACCCAGCGCGACCAGCGCGGCGGTCAACTTGCCGGTTCCGGCGCCGAGGTCAAGCACACGCGGGCCGGGCGCGGGTTCAAGCGCCCAACGCACCGCAGCCTGAGCGTAGTTGGGGCGGTGCTCGGCGTATGCGACCGCCGCTGCGCCGAACGACGAGGCGTGAAGTAGCCGTTCATCCTGATCCATGCGGTCACGCTATCGGTGCTGCCGGCGATCAGCGACCCCCTCACCACTTCGACGGCCCGCGTCCGATGCACTGCGTGCGTCGGCCTGGGCGGAGCAGGGCGGTGAAGACTCGTTCCCACGAGCCGTCGATCGCCCACGAACGCGGCCTTCCCGTGCCGGTCGATGCGCTCGCGATTCGGGCCGTCCGGATCGTCGACGCTCACGCCGATGCGGACCTCGCGTTCGGCGATGAACTCGCACCACGCGTCGGTGACGAGCGTAGCGATGGCCTGCATGTAGTGGTGGAGCCGCCTCACCTGGCGCAACTGTTCCTGCCAATGCGAAGCTTCCGGGCATTTCGCGTCATGCACTTGGCGACGAATACGATAAAGCTGATCAAAACACTGTTAGTTCGAGTCGGGTGCGATGCCCTTCGCCCAGGTGCACTACCCGTTCGAGAACGCGCAGTGGTCCGCGAACAGATCTGGCGCGGGCTCACCGGCGGGCGTTCGGTGCACCTGACCGACTGGCCCGCTGCAGGCGAGCTGCCGCACGACCCCGGCCTGGTCGCGGCGATGGACCGGGTGCGGCAGGCCGCGTCGGCCGCGCTGTCGCTGCGCAAGGCCTGCGGCCTGCGGGTCCGCCTGCCGTTGGCGAAGCTGACCGTCGCGGCCGCCGATGCGGCCCTGTTCGAGCCGTTCGCCGACCTTCTGCACGATGAGGTGAACGTGAAGGCGGTCGAGTTCACCACCGAGGTCAGCACGCACGGCCGCTTCGAACTGGCGGTCAACGCGCAGGCCTGCGGGCCTCGCCTCGGCCGGGACACCCAGAAGGTGATCCGGGCGGTCAAGGCGGGGGAGTGGTGCCAGGACGCCGAGGGTCGCGTGATCGCGGCCGGGATCGAGCTGCTGCCCGGCGAGTACACGCAGCGGCTGGTGGCCTGCGACCCGGACGAGAGCGCCGCGCTGCCGAACAGCAGTGGGCTGGTCGTGCTGGGCACCGCGGTGACGCCGGAACTGGTGGCCGAAGGCCTGGCCAAGGATGTCATCCGATTGGTGCAGCAGGCCCGCCGCGACGCTGACCTCGACGTGTCCGAGCGGATCGCGCTCGCCCTGGAAGCCTCCGACACCGTGCTGGCGGCGGTGCGGGCGCACGAGGAGTTCCTGGCAGGCGAGGTGCTGGCGACGTCCGTCACCTACGGCGCGGCGCCGGAGCCGACCCTGTTCGGCGCGGTGGCGGACGGCGCCAAGGTGAAGGTGCGGCTCCAGCCGGTGCAGCTTCAGCAGGACTGATCCGCCCGGCGGCCCGGGACACGGCTCCGCACGCCTCGGGCCGCCGGTCGCGTCCGACGCCGCGTCCGGCGCGGGCACTGCGGGTGCCAACAAATTCGCGATGGTCAGGGACGCTTCGCCGCCGGGGACCACTACGCGGTGGCTCCGGCGGCGGTCGAGCGGCGCAGTCCGCGGGTGGTGACGTAGGCGGCCACGGCAAGCGCGGGGACGGGGAACAGGGTGAGGGCGACGTCGTCCAAGCCCCGGCCGCTCAGCAGGAGGTTCATCAGCAGCGAGAGCACCATGTTGTTGCCCGCGTGGGCCAGTGCGGCCGGCCAGATGCTGCCGCTGCGGGTGCGCAGCCAGGCCAGCAGGCACTCCTGGCAGAGGATGGAGGCCGTCCACACCACCAGCCCGGCAGCCAGATGGGCGAAGTGCAGATAGCCGAGCAGTGCCAGCGGGTAGTGCCAGCCGGCCCAGATCAGGCCGGTGAGCAGGACCGAGAGCAGCGGCCGATCGGGCAGCAGCCGCAGTCGCAGGTAGCCGGTCCATCCGAACTCCTCGCCCCAGTAGAGCGGTGTCAGCACGGCGGCCAGCACGGTCAGCAGCAGTGGAATCGACCAGCCTGGCAAACCCGGTGCCGCGCCGGCGAGTTGGCCGAGGTCCGGACGGTGGCCGAACACTGCGGCCAGGCCGACGGCCGCACCGGCGAGCAGCAGCGGGCCGAGCCAGGCAGCCAGGTAGTACGGCCATGCCTGGCGTAGCCGTAGCGCCAACGCCGCGTCCCGGAACCCCTCGTGGGTGACCCAGCGGCGGACCACCACCGCGGCCACGGCCGGCAGCAGGGCGAACGGCAGTTGAGCCAGCGGGTTCACCAGTGAGAGCCGGAGTATCAGCCGGGCCAGCAACAGCCAGGCCCAGCCGGCGCCGAAGGTGAGGGCCAGAAACACCGCCACGCCCCTGTTCCGAGGGTTCATCAAGCATCCTTCCGTCAGTCGTTCCGGCACGATCCTGGTTCTGGAAGGCGCGGACGACATCGCGGAATGGTGGGAGATCCCGGTCCCCCGATCGGGGGAGGTAGGCCGCCCGGGCCGTGGCGATACTGGCTCCCATGGTGAGGGGAATCCGCATTCCAGGATCGGGGGCGTTGCTGCGCGGCACCACCTACAGGGGGGCGCTGTTCGCGCTGGTCGCCGTGCCGGCGAGCGTTCCGCTGATGGTTCTGGCGCTGGTCCCGGCCCTGGCCTGGCACCGTGGGCCGGATGCCGTGAAGGCGCTGGTCTTCCTGCTGCTGTGGGCGGCGCTGCTCGGCGTGCTCGGACTGGCTGGCGTCACGCGGCGGGTGCTGCTGAGGGCCGGACGGCGGCTGCTCGGCGTGCCGCTGTCGGCCCCGGCCGGCCGGCCGCGCGGGGCGGACCGCTGGCGCACCCCGCTCTGGGTGCTGCTGCACGCGGCCCTGGGCTGGGCGACCGCCCTGCTGGCCGGGATGCTGCTGCTGGCCGGACTGGTGCCGGTCGGCAGCTGGCTCGGCCTGCTGGGCAAGCCGGTAAGCGGCGAACAACTGGTCTGGTTCGGCCAGGTGGTACGGGTGCGCCAGGGCTGGCCGGGGGCCTGGGTCTGGCCAGTGGCCGCCGGTTGCCTGCTGGCGGCCGTGGCCGTCTGCGCCAAGGCGGCGGCGGTGCTGCGGCTGCTGGCACCGCGGTTGCTCGGGCTGTCGGCGGCGGAGCGGCTGGCCGCGGCGGCGCAGCGGGAGTTGCTGCTGGCCGGCCGCAACCGGCTGGCGCAGGAGCTGCACGACTCGATCGGCCACACCCTGACCGCTGCGACGATCCAGGCGGCGGTGGCCGGCGAGCTGCTGTCGGCGGATCCGGCGGCGGCCCGGGCGGCGTTGCTCGGCATCGAGCAGTCGGCCCGCGCCGCGCTGGACGATCTGGACTATGTGCTGGGCGTGCTGCGGGCGGAGGCGGCCGGTACGGCGCCGGCGCGCGGTCTGGCCGACCTGCCCGAACTTCTGGACCGGTTGCGCCACACCGGGGCGGTGGTGGACTCGGAACTGTCAGGGGACTGGGCACGGTTGCCGTGCACCTTGTCGCGCGAGGCGTACCGGATCCTGCAGGAGGGCCTGACCAATGCGCTGCGGCACGGCGGTGGCGGGCCGATCGCGGTGCGGGTGGTGGCCGGGCCCGGCGAGTTGGCCCTGGCCATCGTCAACTCGCTTGCTTCAGGGAATAGTTCCAACGGCCAACGCGGCCAACGCGGCCTGCTCGGGCTTCGGGAGCGGGTGCGGCTGCTGCAGGGCGAGTTGACGGCCGGCCCGGACGGTTCGCAGTGGCAACTGGCGGTCCGGCTGCCGGTACGGAGGTCGGCGTGACCGACCGGCCCGTCTCACTGCTGATCGCCGACGATGACGAGGTGACCCGCAACGGCCTGGGCACCCTGCTGGGTGCTCAGCCCGGTATCACGTGGCAGGCTGCCGACGGGGTCGAGGCCGTGGAGCTGGCCCGACTGCCGTCCCGAGGTCGCGTTGATGGACGTCCGGATGCCGCGCCAAAACGGCATCGAGGCCACTCGGCAGCTGCTCCAGGCCGACGGCCCGGTGCCGAAGGTCGTGGTGATCACCACGTTCGAGAACGACGGCTACGTCACCGCCGCGCCGAGCGCCGGGGCGAGCGGCTTCGTTCTCAAGCGGCTACCGGTCCGCCGTACGAAGAGCCGCGACGCCGTGACCGACGCACGTGCGGCGGCGGGCGGCGGGCTCCACGCCCGGCTGCGCGCCCTCACCCGGGTGAACCCCCACGCGTCGGCCGCCCTCCGCTGCCACTCGTACGGCTCCCCGGTGTGTGCGAAGGCGCCGCCTAGGGGTGTCCCGGAAACGCCCCTGAGAGCGGCCGACGTCCTCTCCGGTGGATCCCTTACACCCCTGAGTTGACGTCAACTTCGGTGTCCGTGGCCTACCGTCCTAGCCATGACCGGAATTCGTCGTACTGCCGCGGCGGCGCTCTTACTCGCCCTGCCGTTGTCCGTCGTCGCCGCAGCTCCCGCGCTGGCCGCACCCGGCACCTCCACCGCCGCGGCCTCCGCGCCCGCCTCGGCCACCGCGCCGGCGGGCGTCCACGTCGATCTCCCGCGCCCGAGGGGACCGTACGCGGTCGGCCGGGAGATCCTGCACCTCGTCGACCAGCACCGGCCCGACCCGTGGGTCCCGTCGGCGGGCCCGCGCCAGCTGATGGTGTCGATGTACTACCCCGCCAAGGCCGGGACGGGCGGCCCCGCCCCGTACATGACCCCCGAGGCCGCCCGGCTCATGCTGGACACGAAGTTGCCCGGCAACACCATCCCCACCGAGGTGGTCACCGGCACCCGGACGTGGGCCAGGTCCGACGCGCTCCCGCAGCACGGCCGGTTCCCGCTGGTGGTGCTCTCCCCCGGCTTCACCATGCCGCGCACCGAACTGACCAGCCTCGCCGAGGACCTGACCAGTCGCGGGTACGTCGTCGCGCTCGTCGACCACACCTACGAGAACACCGGAACGACCTTCCCCGACGGGCAGACGCTCACCTGTGTCATGTGCGGCAAACTGAAGACCAAGGAGGCCTGGGCGGCCCTGAACGAGAGCCGGGCGAAGGACGTCTCCTTCGTCATCGACCGGCTGACCACCCACCGGAACCCGGCCTGGCGCTACGCCCGCATGATCGACCGTGACCGAATCGGCATGGCCGGGCACTCGGTCGGCGGCGCCGCGACCGTTCCGTCCCTGCTCACCGACGACCGGATCCGGGCCGGGGTGGACCTGGACGGCTCCATGGACTTCCCGGTGCCCGCCACCGGGCTCAACGGCAAGCCGTTCCTGATGATCGGTCACCCGTTGGACGACGGCCAGGAGGACCCCAGCTGGACGGAGAGCTGGGCCAACCTCGACGGCTGGAAGCGCTGGCTGACCGTCGCCGGCTCCGATCACGGCACGTTCACCGACAACCCGCTGTTCTTCGAGAAGCTCGGCCTCCCCGAGCCTCCCGGCACCACGATCGGCGCCGAGCGCGGGGTGCAGCTCACCCGGGAGTACGTGGCAGCCTTCTTCGACCTGCACCTGAAGGGCATCGACCAGCCGATCCTCGACGGGCCGACCCCGGACAACCCCGAGATCAGCTTCCACCCGTAGCCATGCCTGTACGAGGCCGCCGGCTTGCCGCCGGCGGCCTCGTCGGCGTTCGGGGTCCCGCTACTCGGCCTCGGCCGCCGAAGCGATCGGTCCCTCCCGACGCTCCGGCCAGGTCGGCGTGGCCGCCGCACCCGCCCGGTCGCACACGTGAACCCGCGGCGGCGTGGCGCGAGGCTTCCGGGTGACGGCAAGTCAGCCGCCCGCCGTGGCGCCCCCTCCCCCTTCCGGGCTGCCGCTGCGATGATCCCGCTATGGCGATCACTCCTGCTTCCGACGGTCTCGCCCGGGCCCTGCGGGAAGAGCTCCGCAGGGCCGTCCGCGGTGAGGTGCGCTTCGGCGCGGCCGAGCGCACGGTCTACAGCCACGACGCGTCCAACTACCGCCACCTGCCGCTCGGCGTCGTCAAGCCCGCCGATGCCGACGACGTCCGGGCGACACTCGCGCTCTGCCGGGAGTTCGGGGTGCCGCTGGTGCCGCGTGGGGCGGGTACCAGTGTCGGCGGGCAGGCTCTCGGGCCGGGGGCGGTGGTGCTGGACTTCCGGCGGCATGTCGACCGGGTGCTCGAGGTGGACCCGGAGACCAGGACCGCCCGGGTCGAGCCCGGTGCCGTGCTGGACGATCTGCAGGCGGCGGCCCGCCCGTACGGGCTGCGGTTCGGGCCCGATCCGTCCACGCACAGCCGCTGCACGCTCGGTGGCATGATCGGCAACGACTCCTGCGGCGCCCACTCGGTGGCCTGGGGGCGCACCTCGGACAACCTGCACTCGCTCGACCTGCTGCTCGCCGACGGCACCGAACTCACCGTCACCGGGCCGCTCTCCCCCGCCGAACGGGCCCGGCTGCGCGAACGTCCGGGCCGCGAGGGCGAACTGCACCGGGCCCTCCAGGACCTCGCCGCCGCCAACCTCGGCACGCTGCGCCAGGGCATGCCGGATCTCCCCCGGCGCACCTCCGGCTACGCCCTGGACGCGCTGCTGCCCGAGCGCGGTCACGACCTCGCCCGTGCCTACACCGGAAGCGAGGGCAGCCTGGCACTGCTGCTCGGGGCCACCGTGCGGCTGGTCGAGGCGCCCGCCGCCCGGGCACTGGTCATCGCCGGGTACCCGGACGAGACGGCGGCCGCCGATGCCGTGCCCGCCCTGCTGCCGCTGCGCCCGCTCACCGTCGAGGGCATGGCCGCCGACCTGATCGCCGCGCTGCTGGCCGCAGGCCGCCGCCCGCCCGCGCTGGACCGGCTGCCGGCCGGCGAGTGCTGGCTGTTCCTGGAGGTAGGCGGTGCCGACGAGCCCGAAGCCCTGGGCATCGCGAGGGAGTTGGCCCAGGCGGTGCGCCGCGAGCGGTCCGCCGCCGTCAGTGTGGTGCTCGACCCCGGTGAGCAGCGTCAGCTGTGGGCCGTCCGGGAGGCGGGGGCGGGGATCGTGACCAGGCTGCCCGGGGGCAAGGAGGCCTGGCCGGGGTGGGAGGACTCGGCGGTCCCGGTGGAGCGGCTCGGCGGGTACCTGCGCGAACTGCGCGCCCTGCTCGGGCGGCACCGGCTGCACGGCGTCCCGTACGGGCACTTCGGCGAGGGCTGCATCCACATGCGGCTGGACTTCCCGCTCACCGAGCGCGGGCGGTTGCCGGAGTTCCGGGAGTTCATGGTGGAGGCGGCCGATCTCGTGGTGGCGCACGGCGGTTCGCTCTCCGGTGAGCACGGTGACGGGCAGGCCCGCTCGGAGCTGCTGCCCAGGATGTATCCGGCCGAAGTCATCGACCTGTTCGGGCGGTTCAAGCGGATCTGGGACCCGGCGAACCTGCTGAACCCCGGCGTCCTGGTCGACCCGCGCCCGCTCGACGCCGATCTGCGCTTCACCGGCCGTGACCTGCCGCTCGCCCTCCCCTACCCGCAGGACGGCGGCAGTCTGCTGAAGGCGGTGCACCGCTGCGTCGGGGTGGCCAGGTGCGTGGACACCAAGAGCGGTGTGATGTGCCCGAGTTACATGGTCACCGCGGAGGAGCGGCACTCCACCCGGGGCCGGGCGCGGCTGCTCGCAGAGATGCTGCGCGGCGCCGTGCCCGGGTCGGACGGCGCGGTGACGGACGGCTGGCACTCGGAGGAGGTCCGGGAGGCGCTCGACCTCTGTCTGAGCTGCAAGGGCTGCGCCGCCGACTGCCCGGTCCATGTCGACATGGCGACCTACAAGAGCGAGTTCCTGTACCAGCACTACCGCCACCGGCCACGGCCCGCCTCGCACTACTCGATGGGCTGGCTGCCGCTCACCCTGCGCGCCGCCGCGCTCGCCCCACACCTCGCGGGCCGCCTGCTCGGCTCACCGCACAGCTCGGCCGTACTCAAGCGCCTCGGCGGCATCGACTCCCGGCGCCGGCTGCCCGACCTGCCGGGCGAAACCTTCGAGCGCTGGTTCCGCCACCGGGTGCGCCGTGCCCGGCGCGGGGCCGCACCGGTGTTGCTCTGGCCGGACACCTTCAGCAACCTGCTGGACCCCGAACCGGCCAAGGCCGCCGTCGAGGTACTCGAGCACCTGGGCTTCGCGGTCCGCCTCCCGCAGGGCCCGGTCTGCTGCGGGCTCACCTGGGTCTCCACCGGCCAGCTCGGTGTCGCCCGCCAGGTCATGCGGCGCAGCCTGCGCGCCCTGCCGCCGGGCCTGCCCGTGATCGGCCTCGAACCCAGCTGCACGGCCGCACTCCGCGAGGAACTGCCCAGACTGATCGGCCGGGCGGCCGGAGACGTCCCCGGCCGGGTCCGTACCCTCGCCGAGTTCCTCGACCAGAGCGGTGTGGAACTGCCCGCCCTACGGCCGCCGTTGCAAGGGCTGACCCAGGTGCACTGCCATCAGCACGCGGTCCTCGGCACTGCCGCCGACCGCCGGATCGAGGCCCGGATCGGCCTGGCCAACCAGGTCCCCGACTCCGGCTGCTGCGGCCTGGCCGGCAACTTCGGCTTCGAACGCGGCCACTACGAGGTCTCCGTCGCGGCCGCCGAGCGCGTCCTGCTGCCGGCCGTCCGGGCCGCCGGCCCCGACACCGTCCTGCTCTCCGACGGCTTCAGCTGTCGCACCCAGATCGCCCAACTCGCGGGCGGCCGCCGGGCGATCCATCTCGCCGAGCTGCTGCGCCGGGCCATCCGCGAGCAGTCCAGGCCGGAGCGCACCTTCCGGTAGCCGCTCCGGGCGCCCGCGCCTCGGTGACCGGGCCGATTGGAGCGAAGGGCCGGCGACAGCAGGGTCTCCTGACGGCGGCCGGCTCCGGCCCGGCCCGCGGCCGGACATGGCGACTGTGCCGGTGCGGCCCGGTCGGGCCCGGGTTCACACCGACCCGACCGGGCCCGGGTTCACACCGGCCCGCTGGGCTCCGGCGGCCAGACGCCCGGCGCGAGGACCCCCGTCACATAGGCGCGCGCGACCAGGGCGGTCCGGTTGGCGGTGCCCCAGCGGCGAGCGAGGCGGCCCAGGTGGTAGTTGACCCCGTCGACGGTCAGCCCCACCCCGGCGGCGATCTGCGCGGTGGTGGCGCCGCCCGCGGCCAGGGCGAGGATCCTCGCCTCCACGGGGCTCACCCGGGCGGTGGCGGTGGCGGGCGGTGAGGATTCCTCCAGTACGCGCAACAGCAGGAGCAGGTGCGGCGGGGCGTCCGGGGTGTCGCTGACCAGGTCGACGGTGAGCTCGCCGTGCCGCTCGGCGCCCTTCCCGGTGGACCAGGACACCTCGATGGGGTAGCGCGACCGGCGGCGCAGCCGGACCGCCTCCACGATCGGGTGCAGCCGGGTCGGGGTCTTGAGCTCGAAGAGGTCCAGGGCGCCCCGGCCGACCAACCGGCCGGGCAGGGTGCCCCACTCGGCGGCCATCGCGGGGTTGGCCAGCAGCACGGTGCCGTGGGCGTCGCACAGCGCGGTCGGTATCGGAAGGTGGTCGAAGAGCAGCAGGGCCCAGTTGCGCCAAGTGACCGCCCGGTCGCGCTCCGGCGGCCGGGGGGTGTCGCCCGGTCCGCCCGGGCACTGCCCGGCGGGGTCCGCCTGTCCTCGGGAATCCACTCCGTGCCCCTGCTCGTACTGCTGCTACACCCGGGAGCCGGGCGGTGCAAGCCCGACACTCCGGCGGCCACTACACAATCATGTAGTACGGACCGGTCGCACGGAAGCCCCGCTGCGTCAGGGTGGAGACAGCCGCCTGCACCGTGGCGGCGGCAGCCCGGAATCCCATACCCCGGAGGGCAGTTCACCCATGACCGAGACCCTGCTGACAGCGCGGGCCGGCGGCGGTGACGACGTTCCCGTCATCGATGTTCCCTCTCTCGGCGTCCCCGTCGTCGACCTCTCCGCCGCCGGCCTGACCGACACCCCGGTCCTGCGGCTCATGGAGCTGGCCCGGCGGCACGGCCCGGCCTTCGTGCAGCGCCTGCACGGCCACGACACCCTGTTCGTCAGCAGCCTGGACCTGGTGACGGAGCTGGCGGACGAGCGGCGGTTCACCAAGGCGGTCGGCCCGGCGCTGGAGAACGTCCGCGAGTTCACCGGCGACGGCCTGTTCACGGCCTACAACGACGAGCCCAACTGGGCCAGGGCGCACGACATCCTGATGCCGGCCTTCGCCCTGGGGTCGATGCGCACCTACCACCCGGTGATGCTGGAGGTCGCCCGCCGGCTCATCGCCTCCTGGGACCGCCACGCCGCCGACGGGACTCCGGTGGACGTGCCGGAGGACATGACCCGGATGACCCTGGACACCATCGGGCTGGCCGGGTTCGGGTTCGACTTCGGCTCGTTCCGGCGGGACGAGCCGCACCCGTTCGTCGCCTCGATGGTGCGCTGCCTGGACTGGGCGATGACCCGGCTCAGCCGCGATCCCGGGCTCGACCACCGCGAGCGCGACGAGGCGATGCGCGCCGACGCCGACTACCTCGCCTCGGTGGTCGACGAGGTCATCGCCGCCCGCACCGCCACCGGGAGCACCGAGCAGCGGGACCTGCTCGGCCTGATGCTCACCGCGACGCACCCGGGCGACGGCACCACCCTGGACCTGGCCAACATCCGCAACCAGGTGATCACCTTCCTGATCGCCGGGCACGAGACCACCTCGGGCACCCTGGCCTTCGCCCTGCACAACCTGGTCAAGCACCCGGCCGTACTGCGCCAGGTGCAGCGCGAGGTGGACGAACTGTGGGGCAGCAGAGCGGAGTTGGCGCCGACCTTCGAGGACGTCGGCCGGCTGCGCTACACCCGTCAGGTGCTGAACGAGACCCTGAGACTGTGGCCGGCCGCCCCCGGCTTCGGCCGCGAGGCCCGCCAAGCCACCCTGCTGGGCGGCCGGATCCCGGTGCACGCGGGGCAGGTCATCGGCGTGGTCATCCCGATGCTGCACCGCGACCCGGCCTGGGGCGACAACCCGGAGCTGTTCGACCCCGCCCGGTTCGCGCCGGAGGCGGAGGCGGCCCGCTCCCCGCACGCCTTCAAGCCGTTCGGCACCGGTGAACGCGCCTGCATCGGCCGCCAGTTCGCACTGCACGAGGCCACCATGCTGCTGGGCATGCTGGTCCACCGGTACCGGCTGATCGACCACACGGACTACCGGCTCGCACTCAAGCAGTCGCTGACCATCAAGCCGAACGGTTTCACCCTCACCCTGCTCCCGCGCACCGACCGCACGCCCCGGGCGGCGTCCGCCCCCGCCGACCGCGCACCGGGCACGGACACCGCGCTGCCCACCCGGGCCCGCCAGGGCACCGGCGCACTGCTGCTGCACGGCTCCAACTACGGCACCTGCCGCGGCTTCGCCTCTTCACTCGCCGAAGAGGCGGCCGAGCTCGGCTTCGGCACCGCCACCGCACCGCTCGACGCGTACGCCGGCGGCCTGCCCACCGACCGGCCGGTCGTCATCGCCGCCGCCTCCTACAACGGGCAGCCCACCGACGACGCCGCCGCCTTCGTCCAGTGGCTGGAGAGCGCCGGGCCCGGGGCCGCACAGGGCGTCAGCTACGCCGTCCTCGGCGTCGGCGACCGCAACTGGTCCGCCACCTACCAGCGCGTCCCGACCTTCATCGACGAGCGGCTCGCCGCCCTCGGCGGCACCCGTCTGCTGGACCGGGCCGAGGCCGATGCCTCCGGCGATCTGGCCAGCAGCGTCAAGGAGTTCGCCGGCGCGCTGCGCACCGCCCTGCTGCGGGAGTACGGCGATCCCGACACGGCCGGCGCCCGGCCGCGGGCCGGGCAGGACGGCCCCGCGTACACCGTCACCGAGGTCACCGGCCAGGCACTCGACGCACTGGCCGCCCGGCACGGCATGACGGCGATGACCGTGACCGAGACCGGCAGCCTCACCCGGCCGGACTATCCGCGGGTCAAGCGGCTGGTCCGGCTCGCCCTGCCGGAGGGGACGGACTACCGCACCGGGGACCACCTCACCGTGCTGCCCGCCAACGACCCGACCCTGGTCGAACGCGCCGCCCGGCTGCTCCGCACCGACCTGGACACCGTGCTGAACATCGTTCAGAACCGGCCGCGCCGCAACGGCCTCGCCGTCGACCGTCCACTGACGGTGCGCCAATTGCTCACCCATCACGTTGAGTTGCAGGACCGACCGACCGCCGAGCAGCTCACCGTACTGGCCGAGCTGAACCCCTGCCCGCCCGAGCGCTCCGCACTGCGCTCGCTCGCTGAGGACTCCCACGCCCGGGCCGCCGACCACCGCAGCCTGCTGGACCTCGTCGAGGATCACCCGGCCCTGGCGGTGGCGCTGACCTGGCCGGTGCTGCTGGAGCTGCTGCCGGCGATCAGGCCGCGGCACTACTCCGTCTCGTCCTCGCCGATCACCGACCCGCACCACGTCGACCTGATGGTCTCGCTGCTCCAGGCTCCCGCACGCTCCGGCCGCGGCACCTTCCGCGGCACCGGATCCGGCTACCTGGGTTCGGTCAGGCCCGGAGACACCGTGCTCGCCCGGATCCAGCCGTGCCGCGAAGCCTTCCGGATCCACCACGGCGCCGGCACCCCGGTGATCATGATCGCTGCCGGAACCGGCCTGGCCCCCTTCCGCGGCGCCATCGCGGACCGCCGCGCCCACCTGGCGGACGGCGGCCGACTCTCCCCGGCGCTGTGCTACTTCGGCTGCGACGCGCCCGACGCCGACTACCTGTACGCCGCCGAACTGCACGCGGCGGAGCGGGCCGGGGCCGTCTCCATGCGTCCCGCCTTCAGCGCGGCCCCCGCCGACGGCCGGCGCTTCGTCCAGGACCGGCTGGCCGGCGACGCCGACCGGGTCTGGGAGCTGCTGACCGCCGGCGCCCAGGTCTACGTCTGCGGCGACGGCGCCCGGATGGCACCCGGTGTCCGGGACGCCTTCCGGGCCCTGTACCTGGAACGCACCCCCGGCGCCGACCTCGCCGACGCCCAGGGCTGGCTGCAGACCCTGATCGCCCGGGGACGCTACGTCGAGGACGTGTACGGCGGCTGACTTCCCCTCACCTCGCCGGCCGGGGCTGCCGAGGCCTCGGCCGGCCGGAGCACCGGACCGGCGACCCGGCCCCCTCGTCCTGGCCTGCTGATCCGTCCGGGTGAAGCCCCGGTGTGAAGGTGGAACTCGCGGCGCTCGCGAACCGGGCTCGGCTAGCTTCGCGCTGTGGATCGTCTCGTCTCGTTCTCCCAGCTGCTGCAGCGCCCACTGGTGGGGCGCGGCGGCGAGGTGGTGGGCCGCCTGTCCGATGTGATCATCCGGCTACGGGGTCGCGACTACCCGCTGGTGACCGGCCTGGTCGTCCGGATCGGCAGGCGCGAGGTGTTCCTGCCCATCGAGCAGGTGGCCTCCTTCGACGGTGGGAGCACCCGGCTCACCAGCGAGGTGGTGGACCTGCGGCCGTTCGAACGGCGCGAGGGCGAGGTGCTGTTGCGCGCGGACGTGCTCGGGCACCGGGTGATCGACGTGGTCGGCGTCGAGTTGGTCCGCGCCCACGACCTGGAGCTTCGCGAGCGGCCGGACGGCTGGGTGGTCGACCGCCTGGACACCCGTCCGCACCGCCCCCGCTGGTTCTGGCCCACCCGGACGGAGCCGCACTGGCGGGACTGGAAGTCCTTCGAACCGCTCATCGGACACGCCCAGTCGGCCCGGGTGCGCGGTCCGTTCGGCCGCCTCGGCCGGCTCAAGGCCGCCGATCTCGCCGACCTGCTGGAGGACGCCAACCGCACCGAGTCGGAGGAGATCCTGGAGACCGTCCACTCCGACCCCGAGCTGGAGGCTGACGTCTTCGAGGAGTTGGAGCCCGACTCGCAGACCCGCCTGCTCGCGGAGAAGGACGACGCCGAGATCGCGGCGGTCCTCGCCCGGATGCGGGCGGACGACGCCGCCGACGCCATCAACGACCTGCCGCAGCGCCGCCGGCAGCCCGTCCTGGACGCGCTGCCGGCCGGACAGCGCGCCAAGGTCCTCACGCTGATGGGCTTCAACCCGTCCAGTGCGGGCGGGCTGATGGCACTGGACACCGTCACCGCGTCCCCGACCGCGACCGTCGCACAGGCGCTGGAGCTGGTCCGCGCCGCCCGTACCCTGCAGCCCGAGGCGATCACCAGCGTCTACGTCGTCGAACAGGCCCGAGCCACGGCCCGGTTGATCGGCACCGCGACCCTGGTGGCCCTCTTGCAGAGCGATCCGGGCGCCCGACTGGAGCAGGTGATGGCCACCGAGCCGGTCCGGGTGCTCCCGGACACCGACGTCGAGGACGTCACCCTGCTGATGGCCGACTACAACCTGCTGACCGTACCGGTGGTGGACGAGCAGGACCGCATCCTCGGGGTCATCACGGTCGACGACATCCTGGAGACGGTGCTCCCCGAGGACTGGCGCCGCCGTGAGCCCGCCCCGCACCCGGCGCGCCGTTCCGACGACAGTACGGCTCCGGACGCATGACCGGCGCCGGGAAGCCGCCGGAACGACCGGAGCGGCCCGGACCGGACACCCCGCCCGAGCCCGGCCCGACCCCGCCGCCGTCCCCGGCACCGGCACCGGCACCGGCGGCGGAACCCGCACCGCGCGCGACGCCCACACCGCCTCCGGGACCACCGGCTGTGACGCCGACGCCGACGCCGTCCGGGCCGGCCGCCGGCCCCGCGGCCCGGCCCAGGCCGCGTCCGGCCGCCTCCCCACGCCCCGGAACCGTCGCCGACGAGGCCCGACTCGGCGACATCGAAGGGGCGTTCGGGCGGATTCCCCGGGAACGCGTCGAGGAGCGTCCGGGTCTCAGGGCCCGGCTGCTGACCCTGCTGGCGATCGTCGGCCCCGGCATCATCGTCATGGTCGGCGACAACGACGCGGGAGGCATCGCCACCTACGCGCAGGCGGGGCAGAACTACGGCTACTCGCTGCTGTGGGTGCTGCTCCTGCTCATCCCGGTGCTGATCGTCAACCAGGAGATGGTGGTCCGCCTCGGCGCGGTCACCGGCATCGGCCACGCCCGGCTGATCAACGAGCGCTTCGGCCGGTTCTGGGGCTGGTTCAGCGTCGGCGACCTCTTCGTGCTCAACTTCCTCACCCTCGTCACCGAGTTCATCGGCGTCACGCTGGCCGCGGCCTACCTCGGCGCCTCCAAGTACCTCGTGGTGCCGATCGCCGCGCTGCTGCTGATCGCGGTCACCGCCGGCGGCTCGTTCCGCCGCTGGGAGCGGGCCATGTTCGCGCTCATCGCGATCAGCCTGCTGCTCATCCCGCTCACCCTGCTCGCCGAGCCCCACTGGGGCCGCGCCGCCCACGACTTCGTCGTCCCGAGCATCCAGGGCGGCATCACCGGCGACGCCGTCCTGCTCATCATCGCGATCGTCGGCACCACGGTGGCGCCCTGGCAGCTGTTCTTCCAGCAGTCCAACGTCATCGACAAGCGGATCACACCCCGGTTCATCAACTATGAACGCGCCGACACCGTGATCGGCTCGGTCGTGGTCGTGATCGGCGCCGCCGCGCTGGTCATGATCGCCGACTTCGCCGCCCGCGGGACGCCGTTCGCGGGCGCGTTCACCGACGCGGCGGGCGTCGCGTACGCCCTCGAACAGCACAGCCAGGTCCTCGGCGTGATGTTCGCCATCGTGCTGATGGACGCCAGCATCATCGGCGCGGCGGCCGTCACGCTCGCCACCAGCTACGCCTTCGGCGATGTGTTCAACCTGCGCCACTCACTGCACCGCGGCTTCGGCGAGGCCAAGCAGTTCTACGCCTCCTACAGCCTGATGGTGGTGCTGGCCGCCGCGATCGTGCTCATCCCCGGCGCCCCGCTGGGAGTGATCACCGAGGCGGTCCAGGCGCTGGCGGGCCTCCTGCTGCCCTCGGCGAGCGTCTTCCTGCTGCTGCTCTGCAACGACCCCGAGGTACTCGGCCCCTGGGTCAACCCGCGCTGGCTCAACCTGGTCGCCACCCTGATCATCGCGGTCCTGCTGCTGCTCTCCGGCACCCTGATGCTCACCACGCTCTTCCCCGCCGTCGACGTCAGAACTCTCACCGTCTGGCTGGCCGTCACCCTGGTGACCGGCCTGACCGTGACCGGCGCCGTCCTGTGGCTGGCTGGCCGCCGCCCGGGCGCCCGGCGGGCGCCGGTGCCGGTCCTCTCCACCGCCGAGAAGCTCGCCTGGCGGATGCCGCCGCTGGCCCTGCTCAAACCCGTCCGCTGGTCACCGGGTCTGCGGCTGGGGATGCTCGCACTGCGCGGCTATCTCGTCCTCAGCACCGTCCTGCTCCTGGTCAAGGCCATCCGCCTCGGCAGCGGCTGACCACCGACCAGCAGCACCGCGAGCGCCGCGAGAGTGAGCAGTCCACCCGCCAGGAAGGTCTGCCGTACCGCCGTGCCGTGAAGGACCAGCCCACCGAGCAGGGCGCCGGCCGCGATACCGGCGTTGTAGGCACCGGAGTTGGCCGCCAGCGCGATCTCGGTGCGGCCGGGCGCACAGCGCAGCATCTGGTTCTGGGTGGCCGTGAACACCGGTCCGAGCGAACCGCCCAGGACCACCAGGGCCGCGACTGCCGCCGGTCTGGACCCGCCCGCCGTGTACAGGCCCAGCATGCCCACCGCCTGGGTGGCCACCGGGGTGATCAGGGTGCCGCGCGGGAAGCGGTCCAGCAGCGGCCCCACGGCGCTCACCCCGAGCACCCCCGAGACGCCGGAGACCAGCAGCAACGCGCCGACGGCGCTGTCGGAGAAGCCGCTCGTTCCGAGGAGGTCCACCAGGTACGTGTAGCCGGTGAACGCTCCGGTGACGGACAGTGCGGTGGTCGCCAGGACGATCGCGAACCGGCGGGTGTCGCGGGTGGTGGCGTAGGCGGCGTGCCCCTGGTCCGGGCGGGTGGTCGGCAGCAGCAGTGCGATGACCAGCAGGGAGACCAGGCCGAGTCCGGCCACGACCACGAGCGGAAGCTGCCAGCCGCCGCGCCGGCCCAGCCAGGTGCCCACGGGGACGCCGAGGACCAGGGCCAGCGACCCGGCGGCCGACAGCGCCCCGACCACCCGCCCGCGGGCCTCGGGCGGGAACAGACCCACCGCCACCGGACCCATCACCGCCCAGAACAGCGCCTGGGCGAGCGCGGTCACCAACCGGGCGGCCAGCAGCAGCCGGTAGGAGGAGCCCGCCGCCGGCAGCAGGCTGGCCAGCGCGAGCGCCGCCAGCAGCGCGCTGAGCACATGCCGGCGCGGCACGGCCCGGGTGGCGTGCGCGAGCGGCAGCGAGGCCACGGCGACCGTCAGCCCGTAGCCGGTGACCAGGTACCCGATCGCCGGCAGTGACACCCCGAGGTCCGCCGAGATCAGCCTGAGCAGCCCGATCGGCAGGCTCTCCGTGGTGTTGAAGGTGAAGGCCGCCAGCATCAGGGCCGCCAGTACCGCCACTGCGCGCCGGCGGTCCGGCTCTGCCGCCGCCATACGGTCCCCTCTCTGCGCCGGACGCCGGTTCGCTTCCAACGTACCCACAAGTCGGCGCTCTCCCAGGGTGTTCTACCGCCTCCGGGCGGGTCGGCACGGCGGTTCACGCCCCGGCGGCGCCGTCCCGGCCGAACCGGGTTGAGGGCACATGACACGCACGCCACTGCACCGCCGCCCCGCCCGTAACAGGTACGCGTCAAGCCGGCCGGCACCCCCACCCGGTGTACAGGCAGTGGGTGACGTCCAGGAATCCGGGATCGTCCAACATCGCCAAACCTTCGGCCAATTGGGCTTCGGTGAGCCGGTTCTGGGCGATCAGCTCTGGGCCGATCTGCTCGAAGAACAGCCTCATGAAGGCGTCGACGGCTCCGCCGTCACCGACGATCAACGGGTGCACGGACAGGCCGAGTTCGGTCAACCCGGCCTCCGCCAGCGCGGCCGTCTGCCGACGGCGGGCCCAGGTCAGATCGCCGCCCTGGGCGGCCAGGATCTCCTCCAGCGCGCGCATCGCGCGCCGCCAGGCCGGATACGGCGAGGAGTCCGTGGTGAAGTTGACGGGATCCTCCAGGACCAGCCAGCCGCCCGGGGCCAGCCAGCGGGCCGCCCTGGCGATCATGCGCTCGGGGTCCGGCAGATGCATCATCAGCGCGCGGGCGTGGACCAGGTCGAAGGAGCCGGGCGGGAACTCGGCCTCCCGCAGATCCCCCTGGACGATGTCGAGGTTCCCGAGCCGGCCGGCATCCAGAAAGCGCGTGTCCACATCCAGGGCCACGACCCGGCCGTCCGGACACTGCCCGGCCAGCCAGCGGGCGATTCCCCCGGCCCCGGCCCCCAGTTCCAGGCACCGCCAGTCGCCGCGCAGCCCCCGGTCGGCGAGGACCTGCCGGGTCCACCCGTCGGACATCCGCTCCAGCGCCTGCAGCCTCTTCAGCTCGGTCGGCCGCTCATGGCTGAGCACCCCGGCGCTGTACCTGTCGAGCGCGGCCGCCTCGCCCACCGGGCGCTCGGGACCGCCGTCGGCCTGACTCATCGCCACCTCCGTTGCAGGAAGTCCGGTGCCGGCCGCCACCACGGCCCGCGCCGGGGAACACCGTCCCGGAACCCGCTACGCCTCGCCCATCCGGAGGCGGGCTTCTCCGCCGCCCGTGTCGTTCGTGCGGCAAGGCTGCGGGCCGGGGCCTGAGGGCGTTCAGGGGTGTACCCACCGGGCTAATGTACCGCCGTACCCCTCGGGGCCGGCCGACGCGGCGAGGAAGGAGGAGCGCGAAGGCGACTACCGGTCAACTGTCACCAGTCGGAGTGCGGAGTGCGAGGATGGCCGACGTGATCGAACCGCAACTCGACATCCGTATCGCGCGTCCGGTACTCGACCTGGACGCCAGCGAGGACTTCTACGTCCGGGGCCTGGGTCTGGATCTGCTCTGCCGGATCGCCGGACGGCCCGAGGCCGGTGAGCGCGACCTGCTGATGGTCGGTCCGGCCGATGGCTTCTGGCACCTCGAACTCACCGCGAGCAGCGCCGACCCGGTGCGGCCCACACCGACCCCGGAGGACCTGCTGGTCGTCTACCTGGGCCGTCCTGTGCCCGAGGAGGCCGTCGCGCGGGCGGTCCGGCACGGCGGGACGGTCGTCCCCTCGCACAACCCGTACTGGGACCGCTGCGGCGTCACCTTGGCCGACCCGGACGGCTACCGGGTCGTCCTCACCGACCGGACCTGGCGCTCGGTGACGTCGGACCGGACGGCCACCGGGTCCTGAGTCCGGCCCGACGCCCCGGACCGGCAGGCCACTGCCCTCTTCCCGACCGTGCCCCCCGGGCCGCCCGCGGGCCCGCCGCACGCCTTCGGCCGACGGAATACCCGGCCCGACCGACCGGGAGCCACAGTTGTTCGTACCGCTCACCACCACCGCGGCCCAGCCCGCCCGGCTCGCCCCGCTCGCCCAGGCCATGACGGAATCCGGCGCTGACGGGCGGGCGAGAGCCGACGGGGCCGCCGCATGAACCACGACCTCGCCCGACTGGCCCGGCTGCTCGGCGCACCGACCGGGGCCCGACCCAAGGACTGGCCCGCCGTCGCCCGCCGACTGGGCACCGAACTCCCCTGGGACTACCGGGAGTTCATCGACACCATCGGCGGCGGGCACCTCGACGACCACCTGTACGTCCTGGAGCCGGACTGCGCCAACGAGAACTACGATCTGGCGGACAACATCGAGGAGCGCGCCGAGGCCCTCGAGTACCTCTGGGACGGTTCGGAGGATCCGCCCGCCCAGCTGGACGAGCCGGGCGCACGCCTCATCGCCTGGGCGTCGACCGACAACGGGGAGTTCCTCTACTGGCTGGCCAGACCCGGGCAGCATCCCGACGACTGGACCGTCATGGTCAACGAGGCCCGCGGCGACTGGTGGGAGCACTTCGACCTGGGCTTCGCCGAGTTCCTGCTGTCCACCCTCGCCGGGAACGTCCGCTCCGAGATCATCGCCTACGCCTTCCCGAGAGATCCGCACAGCTTCCGGCCACTACACGGCGGCGGATAGCGGGCCGCTCCGGGCTCCAGCCACTCCGTAATCGATTGCGCATCCGGATACAGATCTGTATTCATATACACAGCTGCATACGAGTCTGCCCGAGGGAGGAAGCCGGACGCGGGTGCCCGCCGGTCGGCGGACCGCCGCGTTCTGCCGCGAACATGGACACCGAACTGTGGAGACTGAGCGCGACGGCGCTCGCGGGGGCCGTCGCCGACGGCGAGGTCAGCGCCCGGGAGGTGACCGAGGCCCATCTGGAGCGGATCGCCTCGGTGAACCCGGCCCTCAACGCGATCACCGGCCCGCTGACGGAGAGCGCCCGCCGGGCGGCCGCCGAGACCGACCGCCGCCGCGCGGCCGGCGAGCCGCTGGGGCCGCTCGCCGGCGTGCCGTTCACCGTGAAGGAGAACATCCACGTCGCCGGCTCGGCGACCACCTTCGGCGTGCCGCGCTTCCGCGACCTGGTACCCGCCTCGGACGCCCCTCCCGTGCGGCGCCTGCGGGCAGCGGGAGCGATCCCCATCGGGCGAACCAACCTGCCGGACATGACACTTGGCGGCCTGCACACCGTCAGCACCCTGTACGGGGACACCCGCAACCCGTGGGATCCCGCGCTGACTCCCGGCGGGAGCAGCGGCGGCGACGCCGTCGCGGTGGCCGCCGGGATGGCACCGCTCGGGCTCGGCAACGACTCCGGCGGCTCACTGCGCATCCCGGCCGCGTTCAACGGCGTGGCAACGCTCAAGCCCAGCTACGGCAGGTTCCCGATGGACCACCGGATCGGCCCTCAAGATCCCTCCCTGTCCTCCCAGTTGTTCCCCGTCGACGGGCCGATCGCACGGACGGTGGCGGACCTGCGCGCCGTCTGCGAGGTCCTGTCCGGCTCCGACCCGCAGGACCCGCGAGCCGTCCCCGTACCGCTCGACGGCCCGCCGCCGGCCCAAGGGGTCCGGGTCGGTGTGGTCCTCGACCCGGCCGGGCCCGGTCCCGCCCCCGAGGTGCTCGCCGGGCTCGACTCGGCGGCCGCCGCCCTGGCGGACGCCGGGTACCGGGTCGAGCACGTCGAGGTGCCCCGGCTGCAGGAGGCCGTGGAGGGCTACCGCGACCTGATCTACACCGAGTTCGCGCTGATCTGGCCGACCGTGCGGCAGTTGCTCACCGATGACAGCAGCCGGCACATCGAGTACTCGCTGGCTGAGCGACCGCCGGTCGGCCTCTCCGAGTACATCGCGCTGCCCGGCCTCCGCCTCGGCATCCAGCGCGACTGGGCCGACCTCCTCGAACGGTTCCCGCTGCTGCTCGGCCCGGCGTACGCCGGGCTGCCGCCCGCGCCGAAGACCCTGCTGCGCGACGTCGAGGACAACACCCGGACCTTCGCCGCGGCCCGGCTGTGCCGGGCGAGCACCTTCGTCGGGGTGCCGTCGGTCGGGGTGCCCGTCGGCATCGCAGGCGGGCTGCCGCTGGGCGTCCAGGTGATCGGCGGGATGTACCGGGAGGACCTGTGTCTGCGGGCCGCGGCCGCGATCGAGGCACGGCTCGGGGTACTCACACCCGTCGAACCACGGTCCTGACGGAGCCGGCCCGGGAGGGGAATCCCGTCGCGGCGGGCGGCCTGGACAACCGCCGCGCACGGCAGCCGCCCGGAACCCGGTCACCCCGCCGGCCGCCCCTGCCAGGCCGCCGCGCACAGGGCGGTGGCCAGCTCCTCCTGGTAGCAGGCTACGGCGAGCCATGACAGTGCGAAACCGACATGGTCGTCGGCGCGCAGCCGACCGAACACGTCGCGCTCCTGTTCCGCCGCCGCCGACCGGAGTCCAGCGAGGAGCTGCTCGCCCGTACCGAGCCCGGCCTCGCGCAGCAGGCGGGCCTCGGCCGCGCCCTGGGTGAGGTTTGCGGTCAGGGCCCGGCGGCCGCTGGTGACGACCTGTTCGAGCCGACGGGTGAGCAGGTGGACCGGCGGCTGCGAGGCTTCGAGGGCCTGCGACGGCGTCGGCCGCTCGGCGTCGGCGTCCGGCGGCAGATCCGCCCGTTGCAGCCGCTCCAGTCCGAGGCTGACCCGGTGCTGACGCTCGTTCGACAGGCCGAGTGTCGGGGCGTCCTCCCCCGGCGCGGTACCGACCGCCAGCAGCCTGATGCGCGGGTGGGCGGCGCGCTCCAGGCGTCCGATCACACGCAGGCGCAAGCCGGGCGCGGCGGCCAGCAGCGCGAGGTTGCTGCGGAAGGCGAGCTTCGGATGGTCCTGGGCGGGGAGCAGGGCGACCGTCAGCCCTGCGCAGTCCGCCAGCAGCTGCGGGGTGGTGAAGCCCGGGACCGCCCCGGGGCCGAGCAGGGTGACGTCGAGGAAGAGCAGTCCGGTCCCGGCGGGGCGCAGTTCGTACGGTGTCCGTTCGGCAGCCAGGGCACGTTCGGCCTGGACCGCCGGCGGCTGCTGCCAGAGCCCGGCGACGGGCGGCTGGTGCCAGTCGGCACCGGCCGCCCGCACCGCGCGGACCTTGGCACCCGCGCCGAGGCGGCCGGAGACCGTCCGGGTGGCGCCCTGGACGACCAGGCCGGCCCGGGCCAGCTCCCGGTGGGAGAGCGTGGCGTCGCCCAGCCGTACCGACCGGGTCGCCGCTGCCTGGGCGAGCTGCGCGGCCTCGACCGGATCGCTGTGCGGGGTGATGTCGGAGACCGTGGAGAGCCGGCCGTCGGCGTCCACCGTCCACACCGTGACTCCGGCGTGGGTGGCGCTCACCAGCGGTTCGGCGAACAGCCCGTAGAGGCGCAGCGATCCGGCCTCCTGGTAGGTCTGGCGAGCCGTACCGCGCAGCTCGCCCCCGGTGCCGATGGTGGTGACCGCCAGCAGTTCGCGGTAGGCGGTGGCCAGGTCGGCGAGCCGGTGATCGGGTTCGCCGGCGCGGGCCGCGCGCAGCCGGGTGACCACGGTGGCAGCCAGGACGGCGGGCCGGTGCAGGCCGAGCAGCCGGGCCTGGTAGGCGGTGCGCAGCAGCTCGGCCTGCGGGACACCGCCGGCTCCGCTGACGCCGGCCGCCAGCGCGGCTGCAGCGGAACGGCGCAGCCGCTGGACGGCTTCGGTCTCGGCCGGGGTGAGCCGGTCACCCGGGTCTTCCCCAGGGCGCTCACCGGTCGCCGGGGTGGGGGTAGCTGCTGCCTCGTCGGGCTTCGCGGTACCGGTCGGCGGTGTGTCCGGGCCCGGTGGCGCACCCGTGGACGCGGTGGTTCCGGGGCCGGCGCCGTCGCCGTCGGGTTCGGCGGCGGGGCCGGGTTCGGCGAGGTCGGTGTCGGCTGCGGCGAGCGGTGCGGCCGTGACGACGGCGGCCCGGTGCAGGCAGGCGGGGGCCAGCAGGCAGCTGCAGCGCACGTCGGCGGCGGTGCGGATCACGCCGTCCGGGGCGTGCAGGACCAGTACGACCTCCTCGTCGACCTGGATGCGCCACTCGTCGCGCGCCGAGTCGCCCGTCCCATCACCCGTCCCGTCCTCCGCGCGGACGGACGACCGGACGGCCGGCCGGTCGGCGAGCTTGGCGGCGGCGCCGTCCAGCCGCTTCTGCAGCCTGGGCGACAGCGCGGAGACCAGCTCCGCGACCGCCTCGGCCCGTACGGCGGGCCACTGTGCCGGAGCAAGCGTCTGAGAGTCTGTCAACGGATCTTCTCCCCCACCCAACGGGCCAGTTCCAACGGGCTCAGCGCCGCCACCGGCATTCCGGCCGCGACGAGTTGCCCGGCCACCGCCTTCGAGTAGCGCGCCTTCCCGGTGTCGTCCAACGCGGCGCAGCCGAGCAGGTGGCATCCTTCGCCGATCAGGGCTCTGGTCTCGGCGAGCAGGCCGCCGAGCGGGTAGCCCTCCTCGAAGTCGCTGACCACCGCGATCAGTGTCCGGGAGGGCACGGTGACCAGCTCCCTGGCGTGCCTGAGGCCGGCCGCGATGTGCGTGCCGCCGCCGACCCGTACCTCCAGCAGCAGCCCGAGCGGGTCGTCCACCCGGCCGCTGAGGTCGACCACGCCGGTCGAGAACGCCACGAAGTGGGTGGTCAGGGACGGCACCCCGGCCAGGACGGCGGCCGTCAGCGCGGCCCAGACGGTCGAGGCCTCCATCGAGCCGGAGACGTCCACCACCAGGATCAGCCGCCAGTCGTTGGACCTGGCGGCCCTGGTCCGGAAGACGGGCCGCTCCGGGACGATGACGGTGGAGCCGTCCGCGCCGGGCCGTGCGGTGGCGAGGTTGGCCCGGATGGTTCGGGCGAGGTCCAGCCGGCCGCCGGGGCGGCGGCCCGCCCGGGGCAGGGTGAGGCCGGTCAGGGCTGGCCGCAGGGCGGTCGCGAGCTGCCGGGACAGCTCGTCCACCAGGCGCCTGACCAGCGGGCGGAGGGCGGCGAGCCGCGACTCGGGGAGCCCTCCGGCGTGCTGGAGCACGGTGCGGAGCAGTTCGACGGAGGGCCGGGCGGCCTCCGGGGAGAGCGTCGCGAGTACGTCGGTGCGGCCCTGGCCGGCGGCCGCGGCGAGCACCTCCTCGCGGATCCCGGGCCCGAACAGCGCGGCCAGTTCCTCCGACCACTCCCGCACCCCCGGGTACGGCGCCTCGCGGCCGCCTCGCCCGCCGCCGGTCAGTTCGGGGCCGCAGCCCTCACCCCGGCCGGTGCCGTACAGCTCGTCGAGCGCCGTGGCGAGGCGGGCCGCACGCCCGGTGAGGGCGCGGCTGCCCGGGCGGCCGAGCACCAGCCGCCAGCGGTCGGCGGGCGGGAGCGCGGGGGCGGACGCGGGGTGTCCGGACTCCTGGGGTGAGCGGGGCGGTGGCTCGGGCGCCGGGCGCAGCACGGCAAGGGACGACGGCAGGGCGGGTGTCGGCACGTGGGCCGCGGCCTCCATCGGCCCCTCGATCGCACCGTCGGCCGACATCGGCGGCAACAGGCCCTTTTCGGCGAGTATTTGACGCACCGTCATGTCAGCCCGGGCCCAGGCGGCGAGGGCTGTCGGCGCAACCTCGATGGGCAGGGTGTCGACCTGTTCGCCGAGGCGTTCCTCGATCAGGGTGAGCAGCCGGTCGCGGGCGGCGGGGCTGAGCGTGTCGAAACCGGCGCGCAGGGCGGGCAGCCGGTCCAGGAAGGCGTCGTCGGGGAGTTCGGTGACGCGCCCCAGCAGCGGTTCGAGCGCGGCCGGCGCGGTGGCGAGCAGGCCCTCGGCGGCGGTCAGCAGACCGGTCAGGGCCCGACCGAGGGCCGCCCGGCCGTCGGGTGTGGTGGCGGCGTCCGTCCAGGAGGCGACCCGTTCGCCGAACCGGGCGGTCCCCTGGTGGCCCAGCAGCACCCGGACGGCTCCGGCTGCGCCCCTGACCAGCGGCGATCCCTGGTCGGCGAGGCGCCGCAGGGTGTGGTCGAGGCGGATCCCGCCGTGGGTGTCGGCCCGGCGGGCGAACTCCACCAGTGCCCGGGCGTCGGCCGGGTCGTCGGAGCCGGTGAGCCCTTCCAGGCCCCGTACGGCGGCGGTGGTGAGCAGCTCGGTGGCCTCGGCGGCCGGGCCGAGCAGGTCTGCGACCGCCTCTCTGCCTGCGATGTGCCCGGCGGTCAGCCGGTCGAGCAGGGCGAGGCCGTCGAGGAGTTCGGTGAGAGTGGCGACGGCCGGGAGCACCTCGGCCAGCTGTGCCAGCCGGGTGGCGGTCAGCGTCGCGAGGGCGCATCCGGCGGCGTCGGCGAGGCCGTCGATGATCTGCCGGGCGGTCGGACCGCCGGCCTCCTGCTCGCGGCGCAGCCGTTCGCCGAGGACGCCCTCGGCGGCCTGGTCCGGCGTCACGCCGCGCATGCCGGCGACCGTCAGCATGGCGGCGACGGCGGGTGTCCACTGCACGCGCCAGCGCGATCCGAGTGCGTCGGTGCCGCCCGCACCGCTGACCGCAAGCCGCTCGCCGTACGGCACGCCGCAGACCTCGAGTCGGCGCAGCAGCAGCTCGCGGCGGGCGTCGAGCGGTGAGCGCAGCGGGTCGAGCCGCAGCTCGCGCTGGGCCTGCCCGGGGGTGTCCGCCGGGCCCGGCAGGCCGAGTTCGGCGAGCAGGGCCTCCACGGCCGGGCCGAGGCCGGTGCGCGGGGCGGCCGGGGTGGGGCTGCCGGTACGGGTGCCGACCAGGACCCGCTCCAGGGCCTGGGCGACGGCCCTCCCCCGGCCGAGCGGCTCGCCCTGGGTGAGCACCGTCTGGACGGCCTCCACCAGTTCGCCGCGGCCCGCTGCCGGCAGGCCGCGCAGCCGGGCCAGGTCGCCGGCCAGCCGCACGATCTCCCGGGCGTCCGCGGGTCCGGCCGGGTGGCCCTGGCCGCGCAGCGCCTCGCAGATCCGGACGGCCGTCCGGACGAGCTCCTGGGCCAGGAGCTCCGGATCCCCGGCGGCGGCCAGCACGGTGTGCTGCCACTCGGGATCACGGATCCCGGCGGGGTAGCCGGAGCGGGCGTCGAGCAGCGGGTAGGTGTACGGGATCAGGGAGATGACCTGCCGCGCCGGGCCGTCGCCCGGCGACGGCCGCTCGCCGGGGCCGGGACGCTCGGTACGCCGGGGCTCCGCGCCGCCCGGGCCGGGGCTGCTTCCGGCGGACGCGCCGGGCTCCGGGCCCCGGGCCGGGTCGTCGAGCAGGGCGGGTGCGTGGAAGGCCCCGATGACGGCGGCGACGCGTTGTCCGTCCGCCGACGCGGCGCGGATGCGGTCGCGCATCCAGGCCTCGCGGCGCAGGTCCAGCGGATCGATGCCGGTGCCGGCGTCCTGTCGCATGGCCCAGCCGACCAGCAGCGCGGCACGGCGCACCTGCTCGGGTGTGCAGCCGGGCGCCGGGGCCTCGACCAGGCGGTCCCAGAGGTCCTCGTCCGGCCTGCCGGTCAGCCGGCGGCGCAGCGCCTCGGCGAGGCCGCGCGTCTCCCGGCCGCCGGTGCGGGCCTCCGGTCCGCGCCGGGCGAGCGGCAGGTCGCAGGCGACGGCGGGCACCCCGTGGCGGGCCGCCCAGCGCAGGGCGGCGAGCTCCGGCGAGAAGTCCGCGAAGGGGTAGAACGCGGGGGCCGCGCTCTCCTCCCCGGTGGCGGCGGCGAGGGCCACCGGCGCTGTGGTGCGCTCGTCGGCCAGCAGGCCGAGCCAGGGCTGGAAGTCCTCGGGCAGCTCGACCAGCAGCACCTGCGGGCGGGCCGCGTCGAGCAGAGCGGGGACCGCCGCGGCGATCGAGGGCGCGTGGTGGCGCACCCCGATCAGGTACGGCCCGGGGGTGCCGAGGCCGGAGGAGGCGAGCCTGTCCCGGCCTTCCCTGGTCTCGGCCTCGACCAGCGGGCGGACGTCGGTGGTCACGGCGCTCAGCCCTCCAGCGCCGAGCGCAGGTCCCACAGGGTGCGCCAGGTCGCGGCCCCCTGCTCGGCCCGGCGGCGGACCGCACCGTCCCAGTAGCCGAGCAGCCGGGCGGTGTCGGCCGGATCGTCCTTGCGGACCACGCCGATCAGCTGTCCGGGCAGCCGCCCGAGCAGGTCGCCGTCGCCGTCGAGGTAGGCGGCGGTGACGCCGAGCGCGGTGGCCACCGAAACGGCCTCGGCGGTGCTCATCACGGTGGACGGCCGCTCGACGTCCCAGCCCTCGACGGACCGGCCGGTGCGCAAGTCCCGGAAGGCCGTCACCAGTGCCTCCAGCACGGTGTCGTCCACCGCGTAGGGCGCGCCGGCCCGGGCGACGGCGGCGGTGGACTGGCGGCGGACCAGCTCGACCTCGGCGGCGAGGTCGGCGATCGGGCCGACCGTCTCGAAGTTGAAGCGCCGCTTGAGGGCGGCGGACATCTCGGAGACGCCCTTGTCGCGCAGGTTCGCGGTGGCGATCAGGGTGAAGCCGGGTGCGGCGTGCAGCTGGCCGTCCTCGCCGGCGGCCAGCTCGGGGACGGCGATCCGCCGCTCGGAGAGCAGCGAGACCAGCGCGTCCTGCACCTCGGGCAGGCAGCGCGTCACCTCTTCGATCCGGGCGACCGCGCCGGTGGTCATCGCGGTGAGCACGGGCGAGGGCACCAGGGCCTCGCGGCTCGGGCCCTTGGCGAGCAGCAGGGCGTAGTTCCAGCCGTACTTCAGCTGGTCCTCGGTCGTGCCTGCGGTGCCCTGGACGGTGAGCGCGCTGGTGCCGCAGACGGCGGCGGCGAGCAGCTCGGAGAGCATGGACTTGGCGGTGCCCGGCTCGCCCACCAGCAGCAGGCCGCGCTCACCGGCCAGGGTGACGACGCAGCGCTCGACGAGCGCCCGCTCGCCGACGAACTTCGGTTCGATGGCCATGCTCTTCCGGCCGCACCTGAGCTTCCCGCCGTCACTGCCGAGGACGAAGGTCACCACGGCGCGCGGGGTGAGCCGCCAGCCGGGCGGGCGCGGGCCCGAGTCGTAGGCGGCGAGGAACTCCAGTTCGGCGGCGTACTTCTGCTCGGGCGGGACGATCTGGCGGTCCCGGGTGGCCGCCCCGTCCGCCGGAGCGGCCTTGGCCGTCCTGCGGTCGGACGGGGCGGTCCTGGCGGTACTGCGGTCGGACGGGGTGGTCTTGTGGTCGGACGGGGTGGCGGGGGTGCTCATCGGCGGCCTCTCCTGCGGTTGTCGGTCTTGAGCTCTTCGTAGCCGGGCAGGTCGCCCTCGGTGATCCGCTGCCAGGCGCGGACGAACAGTGCCGGTGCCGTCAGGTGCGGCAGGATCGCGTGGTTCGCCGGCAGGTCGTACAGGCCGGACTTCCAGGTCTCCACCGGCAGCCCGGGGGCCTTGGCCTCCTGCCAGCCGCCGGGCAGGAAGAGGCTGCGACCGGCCCGGGCCCGCTTGGCCTCCAGGACCAGGTCGGTGGCGGCGAGTTCGGCGCGGGCCTGCTTCAGTCTCGCGGGCTTCCAGCCCGTCCAACGGGCGGTGTTGCGGTCGGTCGGGTCGGGGAGGGCGAGCAACTGGAGGTAGAGGGCGGCGGCGTCCGCGCCGAGCCCGCGGGCCTCGGCCACCTCGGTGACCAGTGCCGGCGCGCTGCGCTGCGGGTCCTGCGCCCAGCCGGCCGGCTCACCGGGCGGGAAGTCGGCGGCCACCAACTGCGCCAGCTCGTCGTCGAGCAGGGCGCGCAGGGCGGGAAGCTCCTGCCTGACGTAGTAGCCGCCGACCAGGCCCGAGAGCAGGTCCACCAGCGGGTCACTCGCGCCGGTGAGCGCGGCCGGACGCAGGAAGGCGGTCTCGCCGTAGCGACTCGGGGCCAGGACGATCGCCTCGCCGCAGGCCACCAGGCCGTCGCTGCCCGCACCGCCCTGCTCGGGCAGCCCTGAGTGGGCGCGCAACACGGCCGCGAGCGGCTTGCCCGCGGTGAAGTGCAGTTCGAGGTTGAGCAGCAGCTGCGGGTCGGCGAGCCGCTTGCGGATCGCCGCCAGCGCGGCCGGCAACAGCGGGCGCAGCCCGTCCCCGTACGGAAGGTGGTAGGCCAGCCAGCGCAGGGCGCTGACCGCCTCGGTCATGCTCTGTCCGTCGGGCATGGCGTGCGGGTCGTCGGGCAGCAGCTCCTGGCCGTCGTACACCTGGCGCAGCCGCATGGTGGTGGTGCGGGCCAGCCATGGGGTGGTCGCCGCGTTGAGCATGTCCTCGATCGCGCCGATGGTCGTCCCGTTGACGGTGGCCTGGGCCTCGTCGGGGAGGGTCACCAGCCGGCCGCGCCGCCGCGTCCAGGCCTTCGCGGCGGCGGCCGTCGCCAGGCCGGTGCGCCACAGCTCGGCCGGCTCGGCGGGCAGCAGGGCCGCCGAGGCGGCGTCCCGGTCCGCCCGGTCGACCGCGCGCAGCCACTGCCGGGCGGCCTTGGCCTGCGCGGTCTTCAGCCCGAGCAGGCCGAGCTGCTCGGCGCCGAGGAAGTCGCCGGACCAGCCGTACAGGCCGGGCGGGTTGGCCAGCAGCAGGGCTGCTCGGGCCCGGCCGATCCCGGTGGCCGCACCGAACTCCTCAACCTGCTCGGGCCGCCAGGCGAGCGGGCCGTGCTGCTCGAGCCGGGCGGTGAAGCCGGTGACCCAGTCGGCCGGCAGGTCGTCGCTGACGCGCTGCTCCTCGCACGCGCCGAAGTGGGCGACCCGGGTGAACTCGCCGGACGGGTCGTGGTCCAGCGCGAGCCAGTCCACCTGCCGGCCCTCGCCGTAGTGGCGCTGGCAGGCCACCACGACCACGGTGCGCTCGCCGCACCGCAGCACCTGGCCCACCCGGGCGGAGCTGTCGCGGGTGCCTTCCTGCTTCTCGGTGAGCGTCACCTGGCGGAGCGCCGGGCCCCGGTCGGCGAGCCAGCCGCGGGTCAGCTCGGTCAGCAGCAGGGCGAGCGCGGACCTGGCCGGCTCGCCGGTGGTGGGTGAGGCGGCGGCCAGCACCAGCGGAGCGGTACGGCCGAGTAGCTGGAGCCAGCCGTGGTGCCGGCTGTCGCCGTGCAGCTTCAGGCGCTCGGGCTCGGCCGTCCATTCGGCCGGGCCGGCCTCCCGGCCGGCGGCCAGCAGTCCGGTGACGGCCCTGAGGTTGGCGAGCACGTGCCAGTGCCGGGACTGGTTCCCGCTCCAGCTGTTGCCGAAGCCGTCGACGGAGCCGAAGACGCCCTGGAGTGCCTCCCGGAGCAGCTCGTCGTGCCCGTGCTCCGGCTGGTAGGCGGCGGGCATCGCGCTGTCGGCCGCGTCGGCCCGGGTGGACGCCGCGGGCTGTGGCAGCGGCGTGTAGCGGGCCGCGCGGGTGGCGGTGTCGGTGGCCAGCCGGGCGAGGCCGGCCACGCCGAGGACCAGCAGCGGATGGGTCAGGCCCGGCAGCACCCGGGCGACGGCCTCAGCCGGGGTGGCCTCCCTCGCCCTGGCGCCCGCGACCTGCCGGGGCTTGCCCTGGATCAGCAGCAGTTCGGGGTGGTGCGGCGGGGTGGCGTCCTCGTCGTCCACGGGCCAGGCGGCGTCGACCAGTTCGGCTGCCTGCCGGTCCGTCACGGCGCGCAGCAGCCGGGAGCTCTCCACGTCGCGGGGACGCAGCGCGTGCCAGTGGTCAAGCGGCGGCACCAGGGACGTGCCTGCGGCATGCAGCTGGCCGGGGCCGCCGCTGGTCAGCTCGGTGTACACCTCGCTCTGTGCACCGGTGCCGTCGGCCGGGCCGAGGGCGAGGTCGCGGTTCTCCGCGATCAGCGCCGGACAGGCGCCGCCGGGCAGGACGAGGCGGCCGGCCGGGTACCGGTCGTAGCGGGAACGGGTGACCGGCAGGGTGACCGTCCGGCCGTCGGTGCCGTGGAAGGTCATCGTGCTGCCGTCGCCGCGCACCGAGCCGCCGAGCGTGGTGCCGTCGGTGCCCAGTGGGCTGTGTTCGAGTCCGGGCTGGAGCGGGAGCAGCCGGGAGAGCTCCGGTCGGAGCGGGCCCGCCTGGTCTCCGGCGGAGGCGAACGCGGGCGGGACGCAGCTGCGGCCGTGGCTGCCGGTCGCCGGGTCGTACTCGGCCAGGGCGAGGCGGTCGCCGGTGCGGTGGAGCGTCCAGTACCCGGTACCGTCGCCCATGATCGTCCGCTCGTGCGGCAGGGTGGTGTCGCCGGCGTGCAGGGCCCGGGCGCCGGTGGCCCGGCCGCCGCCGGGCAGCGGCAGTGAGGTGGGAGCGAGTTCGCGGACGCCGTAGTAGCCGCCGACCAGGCGCTCGCCGGTCAGGGTGAGGACCTCGGCGGGCCGCCCGGACCAGTAGCCGCGCTGCTCGCCGTCCTCGTACCAGGCGACCAGGAGTTCGCCGTCGACGTAGCGCAGCCGCGGCTGGTTCCACTTGGGCAGGTCGGCGGGCAGGCGCAGCTCGTGCTCCAGGAGGACGCCGTCCGGGCCGACCACCACGGCCTTGCGCCCGCGGGAGAGGATCAGCGCGGGCCAGGCGTCCTCGATCTGCAGCTCGTTCTTGGCCGACCGGCCGGGGGCGGCCCCGGGGAGGTCGTAGCCGAGCCGGTGCAGCCCGTCCTCCAGGGCGGGCCAGCCCAGTTCGTCGAGGATGCCGGCCCGCAGGGTGCGGCCGAGCAGGGCGGCCACGTCCAGTCGGGCGATCCTGGCGGCGGCGGCCGGGCTGGCGTCGATGATGGCGTGGCGCACCGGGCCGAGCGAGAGCAGCAGCTTGTGGGCGCCGGCCAGGCCGCGCGCGGTCAGCAGTTCGTCGGCCCGGTCGTCGGCCCAGCGCACGAACTGCTCCTGCAGCACCGGGTACCGGGTGATGAGCCCGCTGAGCTTGCCGGCGTCGGCCGATCCCCAGACCGGCGCGATGGCGTCCTGCAGCATCCGGCAGAAGCGCGGGTCGGCCGCCACGGCTGCCAGGTCGCGCCGGCCGGGGCCGCCGTGCGCCAGCCAGACACCGAGGTTGACGGACATGGCCGACGGCGGGTCCGCGACCGGCACCCGCTCGGCGAGCAGCAGGTCGAGCAGGTTGAGCGCGGTCGGGTGGCTCTGCGAGATCTCCACCGGGACGGCCTCGGCGCGCAGCCGGTCCGCCATCTGCGCGGCGAGTTCCAGTGTCGCCGCGCAGCTGGGGCGGGAGTGCCAGCCGCGGTTGAGGTGGGTGAGCCATCGCTGCAGCCAGCGGGCCGCGGGCTCCGCCGCCGCGGCCGCCGGGTCGGTCAGGAGCCGGTCCGCGCCGCTCTCGCGGAGGATCGCCAGCCAGCCCTCGTCGACGGCGGCATGGTCCCCGCCGCCGGGCGGGGTGGGCAGGATCTCCAGCAGCCGGGCCCGGACCGTCTCGTCGCGGCGGGCCAGCTCGATCAGTGCCGGCCGCCAGGACTTCCAGAGGGCGGCGGGGGCGCGGACGACGGCGGGGACGGGCAGCAGCTCGGCGAGCAGTGCCTGCTCCTGCTCGCGCTGGTCGAGCCCGGCGGCCTTGATCAGCGCCCGGGCGTCCTCGGCGATGCCCGCGTAGGGGGCCATGCCCGCACCGGAGCGCTCGGCGCACAGCTGACGGAACCGCTGCCAGGCGGTCATCGCGTCGAGCCGGCCGGCGAGGTCCTTGACGTACTGGCGCAGGGCCTTGACGGTGAGTGCGCCGCCCAGGGCGAACTCCAGGAAGACGGCGCGCAGCCGCTCCTCGTCGATCTCCAGGCTGAAGGTGCGCTCGGCCTCGCGGGCCTTGCCGAAGAAGGTGGCCGCGTACGTCTGGTTGCCCTGCTCCAGGAAGATCCGGCCGACCTGCTCGCAGTACGTCGGAAGGAAGTGCGGCACCGCGCGCCCGAGGCGGACGGCCAGCCGCTCGAAGCCGTCCTTGGCGTTGCCGGGCTTGGACCTGGCCTGGCGGGCCAGGCGTTCCATCTCCTTGACCACATCCAGCGCGTGGTGGCCGTTGGCGGGGTCGTGGACCAGGGCCCAGGCCGGGAAGCCGAGGGCCTCCTGGCGGACCTGGCCGACCTCGGCCGGCTCTTCGGCTGGCGTCAGGTCGAGGAACTCCAGGGCGAGGTCCTCGGCCTGGCCGAGTGCGCCGGGCACCAGCCGGACCACCGTGCGCCCGTCCAGGGCCGGGTGCCGGTAGGCGCGGGCGGTGAGCACGTCCACGGTGCTCTCGGGGTGGCCGGTGTCCGCCGGGGTGCCGGCCGGGAGGATGCCGCCGCTGTCGAGCAGGCCCTCCCGGTAGCGGTCGTCCGTCGGCCGCGTGGTCGTCGTCCCTGTGGTCGTCATGCCGATCCCTCCCCTTCGATCGTGCGGCCGGCGTACAGCGCGGCGGCCATCCGCATGCCCTCGGACCAGGCCACCGGGCCGACCTCGGCGAGCGGCACCGGCCGCCCGTCCGGGGCCGCCCAGCAGAGCGGGCCCGTCTCGCACTCGTCGTACTCGTAGTAGTCGCCCACCCAGAGGCGGGCCTCCAGCGCCCGGCCGTCCTCGACCAGGGAGGCGACCGCGTAGCCGCCGCGCACCCGGTACCCGAACCGGGCACAGCGGGCGACCAGTTCGCGCAGCTCCCGGTAGCGGCCGCCGGCGTAGGTGTCCGTCTGGACCGCCCTCGGGTCGAGGTCGGCGGGGCGGTGCCAGACCTCCCGGTGCAGCTGCTGGAGTTGCTGGGATACGCCCAACTCGGCCGCGAACTCGCGCAGTTCGTCCAGGTCATCGAGCAGGACGGGGTGCGGTATGCGGATCTCGGGGCCGGTGAGGCGGACCGTGTCGCCGTCCAGGTCGACCACGCCGATGCCGCGCTGCGGGTCCGCGCCGCGCAGGAAGCCCGCGAGGGCGCCGTCGGCGCTCGTCACCACCAGGTCGCGGAGCACCGACTGCCAGGCCTCGTCGGCCCAGACGGCGGTGAGCACCGCGGCGGGCACCGGGAGCGAGCGGACCATCCACCGCTCCGCCTCCAGCAGGCACTGCCGCTGGTGCGCGTCGAGCCACTCGGCCAGCCGGCGCAGCCCGGTGACGGCCGGGTCGTCCTTGAGTTTCGACGGCACCGTCTTCAGCTGGCGGCCGGCCGCGTTGCGGCACGCGACCTTCCCGTCGGATTCCAGGGTGACCTCGTAGCCACCCGCTGCCAGCCATGCCACGACCGTGCCCTCCCAGCTGCCGTTCCTGAGCTGGGTGAAACGTAGCGAGCCGTACTGACAATCGATCACCGTCCCCAGGCTGCGGCCTGCGGAGGACCTGGGTACCGGGCGGCACGGGTACTTCGGCGATCTCCCGGCGGCCCGCGGGCACACCGGTCCGATGGCCGGCCGGGGCGTCACCGCCCGCGCGGCGGTGTGTTGTCCGCGCGGCCGCGGCCCGGGCAGGCCAGGCTGGAGGCCGCGAGGGCGCGGCGTGCCCGCCGCCGACCCGTGCGCCCCAGGCGCACGCCGCCGGCCCGTCGGCGCGCGGGCGGTACCCGAAAGATGGCAGTGCTTAAATGAGCATATGGTCCGGTTTCTGGGCCGCTGGGCCCAGTCGGCCCCTTCTTCCGCCGGCCTGCGGCCGAACCGTCGGCGCGCGCGTCGACGTCCGGGGAACGCTTCCGTGGACGCTCGGCAGCCGCAGGGTGAGTACGGCGGTGCCGGTCCGCCCGCACGGCCCCCGGCCACGCTGATCGGCGTGCACAGCATCGCCGGCCAGGTCTTCGTGCTGCAAGTGGTGATCGTGCTGCTGCTGATCGTCGCCGCAGTGGTTGAGTTGCTGGCGCAGGCCCAGCGGGACAGCACCCAGGAGGCCCGCAACCGGTCACTGGCCGTGGCCCAGACCTTCGCCCACTCGCCGGGGATGCTGGCCGCACTGGCGGCGCCCGATCCGACCGCGATCCTGCAGCCGCGGGCCGAGGCCGCCCGGCAGGCGTCCGGGATGGACTTCATCGTCGTCATGACACCGGAGGGGATCCGCCTCACCCATCCGAACCCGAGCGAGATCGGGAAGCACTACATCGGCACCATCGCGCCGGCAGTGGCCGGCGGCACCGTCACCGAGACCTATGTCGGCACCCTGGGCCCGTCCGTACGCTCGGTGGTCCCGGTGGCCAGGCCGGGCGGCTCGGTCGCGGGGCTGGTCTCCGCCGGCATCACGATCAGCAAGGTGAGCGGAGTGGCCGACCGTCAGCTGCCGCTGATGCTCGGCTCGGCCGCGGCCGCGCTGGCGCTGGCCACCGGCGGCGCGGCGCTGGTGAGCAGGCGGCTGCGGCGGCAGACCCGCGGCCTCGGTCCCGCCGGGATCACCCGGATGTACGAGCACCACGACGCCGTGCTGCACGCCGTCCGCGAGGGTGTGCTGATCGTCGACGGCGAGCGCCGGCTCACCCTCGCCAACGACGAGGCGCGGCGGCTGCTCGACCTTCCCGCGGACGCCGAGGGCCGAGCCGTCACCGACCTCGGGCTCGACGCCAGCATGGCCGGACTGCTGATGTCCGGGGAGACCGCCACCGACCAGGTGTACCCGGCCGGGAACCGGCTGCTGGCCGTCAACCTGCGGCTCACGAAGCTCGGCGACGGGCCGCCCGACTTCGTGGCCACCCTGCGGGACACCACGGAACTGCAGGAGCTCGCCGGGAGGGCGGACGTGGCGCGGCAGCGGCTGAAGCTGCTGTACGACGCGGGCGCGGCGATCGGCACCACCCTCGACGTGGTGCGGACCGCGGAGGAACTGACGGAGTTCGCCGTTCCCCGCTTCGCCGACTTCGCCACCGTCGACCTGGCGGATCCGGTGCTGCGCGGTGACGAACCGACCGGTACGAACCTGGACATGCGGCGCACCGCCGTCCACGGCCTCCGTCCGAACGCGCCGCTGTACCGGGTGGGCGACCTGATCACCTGGTCCCCGGCCACACCGCAGGCCCGGGGCTTCCGGACTGGGCACGCCGTGCTCGAGCCCGACCTGCGCCTGGCGCCCGACTGGCAGGCGCAGGACCCCGACCTGACCGCACGGATGATGGCCTACGGCTTCCACTCGCTGATCACCGTGCCGCTCCAGGCGCGCGGAATCATCATGGGCATGGCCAACTTCTGGCGCTCCGCCAAGCCCGAGCCGTTCGAGGAGGACGACCTGTCGGTGGCCGAGGAGCTGGCCACCCGGGCAGCGCTGTGCGTCGACAACGCCCGCCGCTACACCCGCGAGCACAGCATGGCCGTCACCCTGCAGCGCAGCCTGCTGCCGCGCGACCTGCCCGCCCAGGACGCCCTGGACATCGCCCACCGCTACCTCCCGGCGCACTCCAGAATGGGCGGCGACTGGTTCGACGTCATCCCGCTGCCGGGCGCCCGGGTCGCGCTGGTCGTGGGCGATGTGGTGGGCCACGGCGTGCACGCCGCCGCCACCATGGGACGGCTGCGGACCGCGGTCCACAACTTCTCCGCCCTCGACCTGCCGCCCGACGAGCTCCTCGGGCACCTGGACGAACTGGTCCACCGGATCGACCAGGAGGAGACGGCCGCCGGCGACCGCACCGCGGTCACCGGGGCCACCTGCCTGTACGCGGTCTACGACGCGGTCTCCGGGGAGTGCGCGCTGGCCCGGGCCGGCCACCTCCCGCCCGCGCTGGTCCGCCCCGACGGCACCGCGGAGTTCCCCGAACTGCCGGCCGGACCGCCGCTCGGCCTGGCCGGACTGCCGTTCGAGACCGCGCACCTGCGACTGCCCGAGGGCAGCCGGCTGGTGCTGTACACCGACGGGCTCGTCGAGCGCCGGAACCACGACATCGAGACCGGACTGGAGCTGCTGCGCCGGGCCCTCGCCGAGCCCGGCAGGTCGCCGGAGGAGATCTGCGACGCGGTACTGGACGCCCTGCTGCCCGCCGAGCCGAGCGATGACATCGCCCTGCTGGTCGCCCGCACCCGGGTGCTGGCGGACGACCGGGTCGCCAGCTGGGACGTGCCGACCGACCCTGCCGCGGTCTCCCACACCCGGGCCGCCGTCACCCGGCAGCTGGACGAGTGGGACCTGGCCGACCTGGCCTTCAACACCGAGCTCATCCTCAGCGAGCTGACCACCAACGCCATCCGGCACGCCGGCGGCCCGATCCGGGTGCGCCTGCTCCGCGACCGCCAGCTGACCTGCGAGGTCTCGGACGCCAGCAGCACCTCGCCCCATCTGCGCTACGCGGCCAGCACCGACGAAGGCGGGCGCGGGCTGTTCCTGGTCGCGCAGTTCGCCGAGCACTGGGGCACTCGCTACACCGCCACCGGCAAGGTGATCTGGGCCTCGCAGACACTCCCGCAGCCGTAGGGCGCCGTCCGTACCCGGGGCCGTCCGCCCCTGATTCCCGACGCCTCTCGGGGGTGGCCCGCTTCACGTGGTGCCGATGCGCCGGCCCGTGGTCCGCTCCGGCCGGATCCGGACCCACAGCGGGTGGCTCCCGCCGGCCCACGACTCGGCCCCGGGCAGCCGGGAGATGCGCGCCACGGTGTCGGCGTCCTCGATGTACTCGGCCGTGCCGGTGATCAGCACGCTCCAGCCCTGGCTCAGGCGGTCGTCGATGTGGTCCGCCTCGAAGGACATCGCCGTGCCCGCCTCGGGGGCGGAGCCGCCCGGCCGGTCCGCGGGGTAGACCACGGTCCCGGAGTCGATGGTGTAATTGACGGGGTAGATCGCCGGGCCCGGCCGGACCGGCAGGGCGATCCGGCCGACGCCGTGGGTACCGAGCTTCTCCCAGCACTCGGGTTCGGCGAGGTGGATCAGGACCGGGCGCGGCGCCGGACCGGTCTGCCCCGGCGGGGCGTCGGTCCGCCCTTCGACCAGCTCCCGGTACGTCAGCCGCAGCGCCGCGGCGATCCGGAGGAAGCCTCCGGGGTCGAAGTCGGGCCCCATCCTGATCAGGTGCCGCAGATAGCCGGGGGCCATCGCGGCATGGTTCGCCAAGTCGTCCTCTGTCAATCCGAGTTGACGCATCCGATCGGTGATGCGCTGTGCGACGGCAACCCGATCGGCAGACCGGACGTCGGCGACTTCGGACTCGGTCTTCTCGTTCACCGTGGCCTCTCTCCCTCTGCGGGGCGACGCGGCCGGGTCCACTCGGCACGGTCAGACCCGCGGTGGCCGGGTCGGAACCCGCCGTGGCCGGTCCGTCCCGGTCGGCCTCACTCCGCGCGGACGATCACCACCGGGCAGGTCGCATGCAGCGCGCACTGCTGGCTCACCGAACCCAGCAGCGCACGGGCGAAGCCGCCGCGCCCCCGGCTGCCCACCACCAGGAGCTCGGCACCGACCGCCGCGTCGAGCAGTACGGCGGCCGGGTTGCCGAGCACCAGACGCGGATGCACCTGAACCGGGCACTCCTCCCCGAGCACTTCGCGCAGCTCGTCGGTGAACAGCCGGCGAGCGTTCTCCTCGTCGAGACTGGTGTCGACCACCGGCGCGTTCCAGCCGTACGCCACCGGCGGCTCCCAGGCACTCACCGCGTCCACCGCCCCACCGATCAGCCCGGCCTGCTGGACGGCCCACCGCAGCGCGGCACCCGACGACGGCGAACCGTCGACGCCGACCACGACACGGGGAGCCGCGTCACGGGGAGCCGATTCGTTCCCGTTCACAGGGCACCACCTCACCGCACTCGCGGACACTCTCCACGCTGCGCCCCCGGAGCCCGATCCGCGAGCCGTGCGCCTGGGTCCAACCCGGCGCGGCTGCCGAGGCGGACCTCAGCGCGCGGGCGGGGCCGGGTGCCAGGGAGCGTCGGGCCGGGTCGCCACCGGGGATCCGGTGATCCGCAGCGCGAACAGCCGCTGCTCGTCGTCGAGCGGGCCGAGGTATGTGTGGCCGGTCATGTGGCACCAGGCCGGCAGGTCGAGCGGTGCGGCCGGGTCGGTCGCGATGACGTGCACGATCGTTCCTGCCGGGGCGCCGTCGATGGCGGCGCGCAGCCGGAGCAGGAGGGCGACGCACAGCAGGCCGGTGCCGTCGACGGTGATGTCCGGCCGGGGCCGGGGCCAGGTGTTCATCGGCTGCTCGCGCTCGTGTCGCCGGCCGAGGCGGCCGCGGTCAGAACGTCCGCCGCGGTGGCGACGTCGCCTGGCGTGGCCCAGCGGCCGAGCGACAGGCGCAGGGCTCCCAGCGCCCGGCCGGTGGCCATGCCCATGGCGGTCAGCACGGGCGAGGGCGTGTGGGTGCCGCTGTGGCCGGCGGATCCGGTGGAGGCCGCGATGCCGGGTGCGGCCGGTCCGCCGGCCAGGCCCGGGCGGCCGGGCGAGGGCTGGATCATGCCAGGGCCCCGGTGGCGACGGGGAGTTCGGCAAGGCGCCACTCCAGCATGCCGTCGTTGAGGCGGATCGCGCGGCGCCCCCGTGCGGCCAGCAGCCGGACGGCGTCGTAGGCCAGCACGCAGTACTCGCCGCGGCAGTAGACGACGATCTCGGTGTCCCTGGGCAAGTCGTCGACGCGGTCGGCGAGTTCGTCGAGGGGGACGGAGAGGGCACCGGGGATGTGGCCGGCCAGGTACTCCTCGACCGGGCGCACGTCGAGCACGACGACGTCTCCGGCCGCCGCGCGGGCGCGCAGTTCCTCGTTGCCGACCTCTGTCGCGCCGTCCTGACCGAGGTAGGCGTCCAGAGCGGCGGGCACGGCGGCCTGGTGGCGTTCGGCGACCTTGCGCAGCAGCACCAGCAGCTGGCCGACGTCGTGGCCGGAGAGCCGGTAGTGGATGCGCACGCCCTCGCGGCGGGTGGCGACGAACCCGGCCTGCTTGAGCGCCTGCAGGTGCGCCGAGGCGGTGGTCAGATTCAGCCCGGCCGCCTTCGCGAGCGCGTCCACGGTGCGCTCGCCCTGGGCGAGCAGGTCGAGCAGTTCCAGGCGCTTCCCGCTGGCCAGGGCCTTCCCGCTGGCCGCGAACGCCTCGTACAGCTGCGCCTTCGCGCCGTTCTGGGGCATGGCGTCCTCCACGCTTTAATCCATGAATCCATGGAATATCGTAGCGCAGGCGCGGCAGCGGGCGAGGAAGGCGGCAGCCTCGATGGCCAGCCGAGGGGAACCAGGACCTGCTCCGCACCCTCCAGGTCGGCGAACCTCCACCCCCAGAGCCTGGGATGAGCCCGCAGCTGACGCAGCGGCCGCCGGCCGCCGTCGACACCCAGGCGAACACCGGGGAGGCGCGGACGACAACCCTGCAACCCCGACTCGCGCCGGCGTGCGCACCGCGCGTCGACAGGGCGCGGATGGGGCCCTCACCCCATCAAGCCGGAACAGAGCTTCCCGACGGCAGCGCACGGCAACCGCGCGAAAACCCGCAACACTGCCCCAACCAGGGGGAATACCTCACAGAGAGGCTCCCAACCCCTGCCCTCTAGGCATTCTCCACAAATCCATGGAATATCGCAGATAGAACGGGCGCCGAACCCGGATGCAGACCGCACCGGGGTCTCATGGAGGACTGAGATGGGCTTCACCGACGAACACCTGATACCGCTGGTCGACCAGGGGCTGGGCAACAGTGCCTACCTCGTCGACCTGGGCAACGGCAGCGCCCTGGCCGTGGACGCGAGCCGGGACCTGCGCACCCTGCGGGCCGCGGCCGAGCGGCGCGGCCTGACCGTCGCCTTCGCCGCGGACACGCACCTGCACGCCGACTTCCTCTCCGGCGCGGTCCAGCTCGGCCACGACGCCGCGGCCACCGTCCTGGCCTCCGCGGCCGGCCACCGCACCTTCCCCCACGTCGCACTGGCGGAGGGCGACGAGGTCGACCTGGGCGGGCTGACCCTGCGGGCGCTGGCCACCCCCGGCCACACCGACGAGCACCTGTCCTTCCTCCTCCTCGACGGCGCGGTCGAGCTCGGCGTGTTCACCGGCGGCTCGCTGATCGTGGACTCCGCCGCCCGCACCGACCTCCTCGGCCCCGAGCGCACCGAGGAACTGGCCCGTGCCCAGTACCGCTCCCTGCGGCGACTCGCCACCCTGCCCGACCACCTCCCGGTGTGGCCCACCCACGGGGCGGGCTCCTTCTGCGCGGCCCCGCCCGGCGCCGCGCGCACCACCACCATCGGCGCACAGAAGCAGTCCAACCCCCTTCTGGCAGCCCCCACCGAGGACGCCTTCGTGGCCGAGCTGCTGGCCGGCCTCGGCACCTACCCCGTGTACTTCACACGGCTCGCCGAACGCAACCGCACCGGACCTCGTGTACTCAGCGGCCCCCCGCTGCTCCCGCTGCTGGACGCCGCCCGCATCAAGCAACTCCTCGCGGACGGCGGGCACGTCGTCGACGTGCGCCCGGCCGTCGAGTTCGCCGCCGGGCACATCCCCAAAGCCCTGTCCATCCCGCTGCGCGACCAGTTCGCGACCTGGCTCGGCTGGCTCCTGCCCGACACCGCCCCGCTGGCCTTCGTCACCGGCGCCGGCCAGGACTTGAACGAGCTCGTCTGGCAGGCGTACAAGATCGGCTACGAGCGCCTGGCCGGACACCTGGACGGCGGCATGCGGGCCTGGCGCGACGCCCAAGGCCCCGTCACCGCAACCACGTTGGTCACCGCCGACCAGACCGGCAGCCGCCCCTACCTCGATGTCCGCCAGTACGCGGAGTTCACCGCCGGTCACGTGCCCGGGGCCGCCCACATCGAACTCGGCGACCTGGCCGGCCTCGCCGCCGAGGCCCCGCACGGAGCACTGGTCGCCTGCGGCCGCGGCGAGCGCGCCATGACCGCCGCCAGCATCCTCGAACGCGCCGGCCGTACGGACCTGGCCGTCCTTTCGGGCGGGCCCGCCGACTACGCGCGTGCCCACGGCCGGCCCCTGGTCGACGGCACGGAGGCCGCGCACTCATGAGTACGACGTCCTACGCCGCGCCGGCGAAGCCGTCCCGGCCGGTCCGGCTCGGCCTGCGGGAGAACCGGCTGCAGTTCACCCTCCCGGTCATCGTCAACACCTGCGTGGGCGGCCTGGTCGGGCTCGAGCGCACCACCGTCCCGCTCATCGGCGCCGACACCTTCCACCTGGCCAGCGACCTGGCCGCCTTCACTCGCCTCCGGGCGCTCTGACCCGGCGCCGACAGTCGTCGCTCCCGCGCTCCCTCCCTCGTCGTCCGCGACACCGCCGCGCACGTCGCCCTCGAAATCGCCCAGCACCCCAGGCCCGCAACCGGGGAGCAGGGTCCCGGCCTGCGGCCGACCTTCGTCCGCACCACGTGGCGCAACCGCTCCCTGCGCGGCGCCAGCCAGGCCGGGCTGGTCAACAACCTCAACGACGGTCTCACCTGGGGCGTTTTCCCCCTGTTGTTCACCCAGCACGGCCTCGGACTCGCCGCCGTCGGCCTGGTCAAGGGCCTGTACCCGCTGCTGTGGAGCTTCGGTCAGATCCCCACCGGCCACCTCACAGACCGCATCGACCGCAAGCCGCTCACCGTCACCGTCACCGTCACCGTCACCGGCATGCTGGTCCAGTCCGCCGGCTTCGTCCTCGCCCTCGTCCTGCTCGACCGGCCACTGCTCGCCGGCATCGCCGCCGCCGCCCTCCTCGGCATCGGCACCGCGATGGTCTACCCCGCGCTGATCGCCTCGGTCTCCGACCATGCCCACGGCGTGGTCACCGCCGAGGCCCGCCCCGGCTCACCGGGCCGGGCGGCTCGCGGCCAGCAGGTCGTGCAGCAGCGGCAGCAGTTCCCCCGGCTCCGCCTCGGCCAGTTCACCGAACGCCCCGCTGGAGCGGGCCAGGACCACTCCGGCGAAGGCCGCCGCCGCGAGCTCGGCCCGCAGCCGGGGTCGGTCCACCTGCTCGGCGGCGAACCGGTCGCACAGCGGCTGCACCAGCCGCTCGTCGAGGTGACCACGGGCGGCCTGCTGCACCTCGGTGTTGTCACTCGGCAGCACAGCGGCCTGGAAGGAGGGTCCGGGACCGCGCCGGTCGAACCGCTCCAGCAGGCCGCGCAGCCGGTCCTCGTCCAGCAGGTCGGCCGGCACCGCGTCCCCCTGCTCGACCCGTACGGCGGCCAGGTAGAGCTGCATCTTGCTGCCGAAGTAGCGGGCGATCAACGCCGGGTCGACGCCCGCCCGTTCACCGATCTCCCGGGTGGTGGTGCGCTCGAAACCGCGGTCGGCGAAGAGCTCCATCGCCGCCTGGACGAGTAGTTCCCGGCTGCGGGCGGCGTCGCGGCGCCGGCCCGGCGCGGGCGCCTTCCCACCGTCCGCGGCCGCCCCGTCGCGCCCCCGTCCCGCCTCGGTCACCGCTCGGCCCGGGTGTGCAGGACCGGCACCTCGGCCTCGCCGGGTGCGATGTCCGCGATGCTCTCGTCCACCATCAGCTCCTCGTCCACGCTGGCCCGGTCGGCCGCCGGGGCGCTGCGCCGCGGCAGGACGATGGTAACCAGCCCGACCACCACCCACACCGCGCAGCTCAGCAGGGCGGCATCCCGGTAGCCGCTGTCGGCGGGCAGCAGCCGTCCTGGCGCGGTGTGCGCCTGCAGCACGGCGCCGCACAGGGCACTACCGGTGGAGTAACCGACGTAGCGCAGCACCTGGTTGAAGCTGACCGCACTGCCGACCTCGTCGGCGGGCACCGCGGCGACGATCAGTCCCGGCATCACCGCGAAGGTGCAGCCGACGCCCAGCCCGGCGACCGCCATCACCACCACGAGTTCCCACAGCCGGCTGCGGGCGGACAGGAAGAGCAGCACCGAGACCAGCGAGACCGCGCAGCCCAGCGGCAGCACCAGGGCGGTGGAGGTGCGCCGGGCCAGCACCGGGACCACCTTGCTGGAGAGTACGGAGAGCACGGAGAACGGCAGCAGCACCAGGCCCGCGACCACCACCGATCCGCCCAGGCCGTAGCCGGTGCTCACCGGGGTCTGCACATACCGGATCACCAGCGACATCAGCAGGTACATCCCGACGCCCGCGACCAGGCCCGCCACGTCGGCGGTCAGCACCGTCCGGTTGGCCAGGGTGCGCAGCTCCACCAACGGGTGGGCGGTGCGCAGTTCGTGCCGGATCCAACCGGCGATCAGCAGCACCGCAGCGGCCGCGACCACCCACAGGCGGCTACTTGCCCAGCCCCAGGTCTCCCCTTCGCTGAGCACCAGCAGCAATCCGGCGAGTGCCAGGCCGAGTAGCACCGCGCCCGCCGTGTCGAGCGGGTGCCGCACGCGCCCGGTGGCCGGGGGCAGCACCAGGGCGGCCAGCACCAGGGCCAGGGCGCTGATCACCGCGCCGAACCAGAAGCCGGCGTGGATGCCGAAGGACTGCGCGATCAGGCCGGTGATCGGGTAGCCGAGGCCTACGCCGGCGACGGTGGTGATCGAGAGCAGCGCGACGGCCGAGCGGGAGGCCGCGGCGGGCAGGCTGTCCCGGGCGGTGGCGATGGCCAGCGGGGTCAGTCCGAGCCCGACGCCCTGCAGCCCGCGGCCCGCGACCAGCCATCCGAACCCGAGCGGCAGCGCGGCCAGCACGCTGCCCAGCACCACCACGGCGGCCGCGACCAGCGTCACCGTCCGACGCCCCGGCCCGTCGCCGAGGCGGCCCAGCACCGGGGTGGCGACGGCCCCGACCAGCATGGTGATGGTCAGTGACCACTGGGCTTCGGCGAGCGATACGTGATCGGCGGTGGCGATGGTCGGGATCAGCGGGGCGCCGAGGCTGCTGATCACCGCCACCACGGTGCCGAGGAAGACCAGTACGGGCACCAGAGCCCGCTGCCGTCGCGTCGGCCGCCCCGTCTGGGTGTGCATGGACGCGCCCTCCCTTGTCGGAGATCGAGTTGTCATCAAGTGATGTCATCAGACGATGTCTTCAGATGATGACATACTCGCATCGCGCGACAGAAGCCGTCCGGACCAGGCGAACCCCCGGACGCCCGACCCAACCGCACACCGTCAGCGACCAGTTGGCGACTCTCCAGAGTCGACCCAGGGCAAATGGGAAGCGGCCGACGCCCGTTCGGGCATCAGCCGCTTCCCCTGCACCGGCGGCGGGCCGGTCGAGTGCCGTGCCGTCGTCGACCGACAAGGCATTGAACGTTCCCACCCCGGCCGTACGGGAGCCGGGCTCGGCCTGGCCACCCTCCGCCTTCGACCTACTGGTCCCGCTTCGCAGTTCGAAGAAGCTGCAGTGGCTTTGACATCCTCCCCCGGCTAAACCCGGGGGAGGATGTCAACGACGGATCGCGACCGCCCCGTAGCAGGAGGCCTCGGCATCGCTGACCGGATCGGCGGCGGAGGCCTCGTCCGGCCGCCACCTCGGAGTGGAGACGACACCCGGATCGAGGAGTTCCCAGCCGGTGAAGAACCGGGCGAACTGTTCCTTGGTGCAGGCGTGCACCGGGGTGCCGGCCGAGGTGTAGACCTGGATCAGCCGCGCGGCTTCCTCCGGCGCGAAGTCCGGCGTGAAGTGGCTGATCACCAGGGCGCTTCCGGCGGGCAGTTCGGCCTTGATCTCCTCGGCGATCCGGTGCGCCCGCCCCGGGACGAAGTGCAGCAGCGCGTTCATGCTGAGCGCGATCGGCCGGGAGAAGTCCAGCAGTTCCCGGGCCGCGGCCAGTACCCTCCCCGGCTCGCGTACGTCGCCGGGCACGTACGCGGTACGGCCCTGCGGGGTGCTGAGCAGCAGCGCCTGCGCATGAGTGAGGACGATCGGGTCGTTGTCGGCATAGACCACCCGGGCCTCGGGGATCTCCCGCTGGGCTATCTCGTGCAGGTTGGGCGAGGTGGGGATCCCGGTGCCGATGTCGAGGAACTGCCGGATGCCGGACCGGGCCAGCGCGCGGGTGGAGCGGTGCATGAAGGTGCGGTTGGCGCGGGCGGCGGCGCGCGCCCAGGGGAAGACCGCCAGGGCCCGGCCCGCGGCCTCCCGGTCGGCGGCGAAGTTGGTGGTGCCGCCCAGGTAGTAGTCGTACATCCTCGCCGAATGCGCCACATGCACGTCGAGGTTCACCTCGACATCCGATTCGGTGCCTGCTCGCACGGTGTCGTCCGCCACCCACTCCCCCAAGTGTCCGTGGTTCCCCATGTCCCGCGCCCGTCCCCGCGCGCAGGTCCGCCCCGCCGAGCCGGCCTGGCGAACCCTGGCGCGACCCCTGCCACTATGCCCACAACGGGCCCCGGAGAATCAAGGGCCGCATCGACACGAACGATGTGCACAGGCACGGTTGATCAGGAACGAGGCCCGATGGGACACTTGGTGCGTCGGTATGACGAAGTATCAAGTGATGATCAATCAGTCCACCGTTCGCAAATGTCTTTGTGTGATCACTTTCACAACAGCCCTCCAAATGAGCTCCAATGGTCTCGAGGGGACTCCGGTTCCCCTTGAACCGGCCGCACGCCGGAGCACCACGCGGCCAAAGGAGCAGCGGACCGGGCGGCCATCGGAGGGCCCGCCGGGGAGGATCGGGACGTGAACGAAAACGACTGGGCCGTACGGCCGAGTCGGCCCCGCCTGACGTTCGAGGCGTTCTGCGAGACACACGAGCGGGCATGGACGGGATTCGCCCGGGCGCGACTGCGCGACGGGGCGGACGCGGCCAGGGCGGTCGCGACGATGAAGGACCACCTGTGGAGCCACTGGGATCTCGCCCTGCGCCAGGCGGTTCCGGCGTGCTACGCCTGGATGCTCATCAAGGAGCACGTGGCCGACGCCCTCGCGGACGCCGTGCTCAAGGAAGCCCGGCTACCGCCGGAGTCCACCGTGCCGGACTGGGCGAGGGTGGTGCGCCACTTCGCCGACCAGGCCAGGATCAGCCTGGAGTCGCTGGAGGAGCGCGAGGATCTGTACGAGGCGATCCGGCGCCTGCCCGAGCGGCAGCACGACGTGGTCGTCCTGCGCTACCTGCTCGGTCTGCAGGACGCCCGGATCGCGGACTACCTCGGGATCACCGAGGCGAACGTACGCTCCACCGCGAGCCAGGCCGTCAAGCGGCTCGCCCGGGTCCTCGGCCGCGAGGCCGGGTGGGGGGAGGTGCGGTGAACCCCGGATCGGACCGCCTCGCGGGACGGGATCGCCCGGTGCGCGAGAACCGGCGGCCCGCACCTTCCCCGGCCGGCCGGGACGCGCCGGCCGGCCTGCCGCCGAAACAGCCCCCCGGCGCCTCCGGGTTGGCCTGGCGGCGGCTGATGACGGCGCCGGCACCGCTGCCGTCCGAGCACCAACAGGCCGCGCACGAGCTGGACTTACTGGCCTCACTGGTGCTGGCCGCCCCGGCGGCGGCGGCCTCGCTCGATCGGCTGGTCAACGACCGGCGGGTCCACCCCGAGGGCGCGCTGGTCCTCGGGGCGCTGCTGCTGATCACCGGGAACCGGGATGCGGCGCAGTTCTGGCTCCAGTTCGCGGCGGGCGGCGGCAACTACACGGCGGCGTCCTGTCTGAACCTGCTGCACCGCAGCCGTGGCGAGATCGAGGACGCCGACTTCTGGCGGCTCCAGGCGGAGGAGCTGGCGGCCCACCCGCGTCCCCGGCAGCGGGTGCTGGACGCGCCGTACGAACTGCTGCCCGCGCAGGTGCGCGCGGACATAATCGCGCGCTGCTACCACGGCCTGGACGTGCGGCTCCCCCCACGGCTGGCTGCGGTGATCAACCAACTCACCGTGGACGGCGACGACGAGGACCACGGCGAGATCCCGCAGCTGTCCGCCGATCTGGTCCGGAACCTGGCCTCGGCGGCGGGCTGAACGGACCGGCGTGGGGGCGGACCGACGCACGGGCGGTCAGGCGTGGGGGCGGACCGGCGTGGGGGCGGACCGACGCACGGGCGGTCAGGCGTGGGGGCGGACCGGCGTGGGGGCGCTTCGGACGTCGGCGACGCCGTCACCGCGCAGATCGAGCGGTTCGCACCGGGCTTCCGAGACCTGGTGCTGACCCGGCGGGCCGCCACCGCGGCCGAGGCCGAGCGGTACAACCGCGACAATGTCGGCGGGGACATCGCCGGCGGGCCCGAATTCGGTTACCGCACAAGGAGTCTGATCGACCGGGACGGGCGGATGTCCGGAAGTTCAGGCCTCGGCGGCCACGGGCGGGTGCGGCTCCGTACCGCCCCGGTCCATCCTGAGCGGCGGATACTCGTCCGTCAGCAGGAAGGCATAGGCAAGGACCCTGATCAGCCAGCGGTCGAACCCGACGAGCGCGTCGAACTGGCGCTTCGGATAGCGCCCGGTGCACAGCAGGACCACCGCGGGGCTGGTGAACACCATGGCCACGAGGGCGGCCAGGGCGAGGACGGGGAGGAACCCGCCGATCCACCACAGCAACCGGAAGCTGCCCAGGGAGAGCACGATCAGGAGGTACTGCGGGGTCGCGCGCAGCCACCACTTCACCAGCGCCGCCCCGCGCGGCAGCCGTCGCGGGTAGCCGATGTACAGACGGGCGGGGTAACCGGGCTCGGCGCCCAGGCTGAGCGGCGGATAGCGGTCGGTGGCGAGGGCCCCGTACGAGTAGTACGCCACCCGCCAGGTCCAGCGCAGCACGCCGGTGGCGAAGTGGAACAGCCTGCGCGGATAGCGCCCGGTGCGCAGGACCACGACCGAGGCGACCACGCCGACCGGGACGAAGGCGAGCCAGAGGATGCTCAGCGCGATGTGATGCGGGACCAGGAGGAGCCACTTCACCAGCCACAGCCAGCGGGACAACGGCTCGTCGAGCACCGCCTCGACCCTGATCGGCCGGTCCGCCGCTGTGGTCGTCGCCATGGCCCTGGGCTCCTTCTCGGTCACGAGGGCCGATGCCCGCGCCCGACGGGCCCCGTCTCCCCCGCCGCACTTCCTCGGCCGTGCCGCCGCGGACGCACGGCACCCGGCTCGGCATGACGCCGTACCGGACCGCGCCTCCGGGGTTCCTCTCCGTCCACCGTCTCACGCACGGCATCCAAGCTCCACCGCTCCGGCCGCCGCCAGGAGCGCGGGACGGCCGTGCCGCGGCCGGGGCGCCACTCCGTGTACCGAGTTCCGGGCGTCGATGCACCCGGGCTCCGGCATCGGCGCACCCGGGCTCCCGGAGGTGCTACCGCGACCTGGTGCGGAGCGTCGCCCCCGGCCGTCCTAGACTGCATCGGGTCAATGAGCGGATGGTCATGTCATGTGATCGCCTTTCGGGGTGTCCTGAGGAGCTGATCGGCCAGCCGTGTGATCTCCGGCCCGCTGAGAAAGCAAGCGCATGTACACACCCACATCCCCGGCCGGCCCGCCGCCGACCTTCCAGGCGCTGTCCGCGGACGACCCGTCGGAGGTGGGCGGCTACCGCCTGATCACCAGGCTGGGCGCGGGCGGGATGGGCCGGGTCTACCTGGCCCACACCCCGGGCGGACGGCCCGTGGCGGTCAAGGTGGTGCGCCCCGAACTCGCGGAGGACGCGGAGTTCCGGCGCCGGTTCGCCCAGGAGGTCGCCAACGCCCGGCGCATCCACGGTCTCTACACCGCCCAGGTGGTGGACGCGGGTGTCGACGCGGCCACCCCGTGGCTGGCCACCGCGTACGTGCCGGGTCCCTCGCTGCAGCAGGTGGTGCAGTTGCACGGTCCCCTCCCGGAGCGGACGGTGTTGCTGCTGATGGCCGGCGTCGCCGAGGCGCTCCAGGTGATCCACGACGCCGGCGTGGTGCACCGCGACCTGAAGCCGGCCAACGTCCTGGTCGCCGCCGACGGTCCGCGCGTCATCGACTTCGGCATCGCCCGCGCCGCTGACGCCAGCGCGCTCACCGGCACCGGCATCCAGATCGGATCGCCCGGCTTCATGGCGCCCGAACAGGCCATGGGCGCACCCGCGACCTCCGCCACCGACATCTTCGCCCTGGGCGCACTGGCCGTCCACATCGCGGGCGGCACACCGCCGTTCGGCAACGGCCCGGCCTCCGTCTCGCTGTACCGTGCGGTGCACGAGGAGCCGGACCTCACCCGGGTACCGGCGTCCCTGCATCCGCTGCTCCGGCACTGTCTGGCCAAGCAGCCGGAGCATCGGCCGTCCGCCGCCGAGGTTATCGAGGCGGCTCACCGCCACCCCGCGATCTCGGGGCAGCTCCTGTTCACCGAGGACTGGCTGCCGTCACAGGTCAGCACCGAGATCTCCCGCCGCTCGGACCTGCCGACCGCCCCCGACGCACCGCCCACCGCCCCGGCCGCGCCACCCACGGTCCTCGACGCGGCGCCCACCGCCCTGGCCGCGCCACCCACGGTCCTCGACGCGGCGCGTTCCCTCGCCGACGCGCCGACCGCGCGCGCCCACCCGCTGCCGGCTCCGGCCGCGCCCCCCGAAGCCGCCCCTGCCGGGCGGGCCGGATCCAGGCGCCGGGGCGGCCGCGTGATCGCACTGACCGCCGCCGCGGCGCTGCTGCTCGGCGCCGGCGGCGCGTACGTCCTGCTCGACCGGGCCGGCAGCGACACGACCGCCGCCACCGACTCCTCGGACGACCCGGCAGAGCCGGCCCCCGGGAACTCGGCCGCCGACCCGGACGCCGACCCGGCCGAAGTACCGGGATACGCCGAGGACTACACCGGGGCCGAGTTGGCCTCGCCGGACCACACCTACGAGTTCGACCTCAAGGCCGGCAAGGTGCTACCCGCGGGCGCCGCCACCTGGTACCTCGGCCGCTCCGCCACGGAGTTCTCCCTCGCCGAGGAGAACGACGCCTACATAGCCCGGGGCGACCAGCTCACCCTCGCCGGCTGCATCAAGGGCATCGAGACCCAGCCGGTCACCAAACTGCCCTTCAGCGCCCTGCCGTCGGGCCGGGCCTTCTGCGTCCGGGCCGAGGCCGACCTCGGCATCGCGATCGTCAGGGTGATCTCGACGACCACCGACGACGGGCCCGTCAAGGTCTCCATCGACTACTACCGGAGCGGCAGTTGAGCCGGTGAACCGGAAGGGGTGACGCGGGATCACCGAGGCGGCCCGCCGCGGGCGTTCCGGCCCGGCTCACGGCCGTCGTCACGCGGGGCCTGGCGTACGCCGACGTGTCCCGGAGCCCGGCCGGCGGATCCGGCGACGCCCACCGGCGCGAACAGGCGGGCGCGCTGCCGACGGCGTTGCTCCGGAAGGCTCAGTCCTCTGGCGCGGCGGTGCCGCCGTGGCCACACTGGTCCCCGTGGCGCCCCGGCCGGGCGCGAGTCCATACGACTGAAGGACGCCTCCATGCCCACGGACAACCACCCCGGCCCGCTGCGGGTCCTGGTCTTCGGTGCCTCGCTGCGGGCGGGGTCGGCCAACGCCCGCCTCGCCTCGCTGGTGGCTCGACAGATCTCCGACACCGGTGCCACGGTCGACCTCGCCGCCATGCACGAGTTCGACATGCCGCTGTACGACGGCGACGTGGAGGCCGCCCACGGCCTGCCGTCCGGCGCCCTGGCGCTGCGCGACCGGCTCGAACGGAACGACGCCTTCGTCATCTCCTCCCCCGAGTACAACGCCTCTGTCCCCGGTGTGTTGAAGAACGCGGTCGACTGGGTCTCGCGCGTCCAGCCGCAGCCGTTCAAGACCAAGCACGCGATGCTGGTGTCCGCGTCGCCCTCCCTGGTCGGCGGCAACCGCGGGCTGTGGGCCCTGCGGGTCCCCCTGGAGCACCTCGGCACCCGCGTCTACCCGGACATGTTCAGCCTGGCCAACTGCTACCAGGCCTTCGCCGAGGACGGCACGCTGAAGGACTCCGGCCTGCAGCAGCGCCTCACCGAGACCGTGTCGGGCTTCCTCAGCCTGGTCGAGGCCGACATGCGCTACGTCTGCCTGGAGCGCCGGTGGTACGAGTTCCTCGGGGACCGCACCGATGCGCCCATCACCCAGCGGGCCGAGCAGTAGCGGCAGGCGCCGACCAGCCGACCGGGGCGCCGGAACCCGCGGACCGCCCCGGGCACGCCGCCGTCTCCCGTGCACGCCGGGCGAGTTCGAGCAGCGGGCCGAAGCCGACGCTGTCGTCCGGAGTGCGCTCGGCGCCGTAGCGGATCCGGGTCCGCTACGGCGGTTTTCGTGCTGCACCACTCCCGGCTCCCGCTCCCGTCCTCTGCGCCCGTCTCCCGCACCCCCGCTTCGCGCGCGCCCCCGGGCGCACGGGTTCGCGCACGGAGTGCTCGCGCGCCGTCCGGTGCGACACCTTCACCCGCGCGCCCCCGCCGGCGCCGATCCCCGCGCGCCCCCGCCCACCTGCAGCGCTCGCGGAAACGCCTGGCAGAATCGCCCCGCACTGCTGACCGAAAGTCGCGCGATCCCATGGAGGACTGATGCAGCGTCGGGCCCGTACCGTTCTGGCCGCCGTAGCTCTCGTGCTGGCCGCCACCGCCGGGTGCTCGTCGAAGACCGGGCACACCGCCAAGTCCGGTGATCATCACACCGCACCGCCCCCGACAGCGGCCTCAGCTCCCGCCTCGGGTGCCCAGGCCGGGGGAGCCGTCCCGGTCGGGGCCGGGCCGCAGCCGAAGTACACCGCTGCGGCGCAGCCGACAGCGGGCAGCTGTCACTACCGGTACACCTCGGACCGGCAGCCGCTGCCGGACCCGGCGTGCACTCCGGGTGCGGTGAGCCCGGCCGTGACCCAGGCCGACCTCAAGGACACGATCTGCCGGACGGGCGGGTACACCTCCACGATCCGGCCGCCGGTGAACATAACCGGCAAGGAGAAGACCGACAACGCCAAGTCGTACGGGTACACCGGCCCCATGGGCGACGCCGAGTACGACCACCTGATAAGCCTTCAGCTCGGTGGTGACCCGAACGATCCCAGGAACCTCTGGGTCGAGCCGCCGTCGCCGGACCACGTCGCGGGCAAGGGCCCGAACAACCCGAAGGACAGCGTCGAGACCCACCTGCACACGGCCATCTGCAAAGGCAAGGTGACCCTCGCCGCGGCTCAGCAGGCCATCGCCACGGACTGGACGACCGCGGAGACGAAGCTCGGCATCAAGGACACCGACCCCGCCGATCCGGTCGACTCCGACTGACGGCTGCGGCGCCGCTGCTCGTGGGCCGGTTCCCCTTCCCCCCGTCGCTCCAAGTCCTGCTCCCACCGGACGAGTCGGCCGTTCGACGGCAACGGGTGCTGCCACACCGGCGCGAACCGGTGGCAGGGCCCGGTCGGAACCGGCCGACCGCCTCGGCCGCCCAGGGCCGTCCCGGCACGGCCAGTACGCTCAGTCGTATGCGCAGTGATCACCTGTCAGCCCGCCGCTGGCGCCGTCAGCGCCGCATCTGGAGCAGCGTCGCCGCCCTGACGATGCTGTCGCCTACGGTCATCGCACCGCTCGGCGCACTGCCGCTCGCGGTCGCGGCCGGTGCGGCGGTGGCCGGTGCTCTGCTGCCCTGGCCGTCCGGGCGGGTGCGGCTGGCCACGGTGGCGAGTGCGGTCGCCGTGGTGTCGCTGCTGGTCGACCTGGGGTACGCGTGGCAGCAGGGCCCGGTGCTGGTCTGGTTGCCGTTCGAGTGGGCCGCCCTGCTGGTGCTGCTCCACCGGGTGGTCCGTCGGGTGCCGGGCCGTCGGGTGGCGGGGTTCTCGGTACTCACCGGGGCCGTGGCGGCCGTGTTGCCGCTGCGGTTCACGCTCCGGGCGCCCGTGCTGCATCCCGGGCCGTCGGCGGTTGCGGTCGCGCTGTCCCTGCTGGGCGTCGCCGGTGCGGCCGGGGTCGGTGCCTATCTGCGGGCCCTGGACGGGCGCAGGGTGCGCGCGGTGGCGCGGGCCCGGCGCGAGCAGCGCCTCGAAGTCGCCCGCGATCTGCACGACTTCGTCGCCCACGAGATCACCGGCATCGTGCTGGAGGCGCAGGCCGCCCAGCTCTCCGGCGACGACCCGGCAGAGACCCGCGCTCTGCTCCACCGACTTGAGGAGGCCGGGCTGCGCGCCCTGGACGCGATGGACGACACCGTACGGGCGCTGCGCGAACCGGCGGACGCCGACGGCACGGCGGGCGCGGCGGACACGGCCACGCACGAGCCGCCACCCACCCGCGTCTACGGGCTGGCCGACCTGGCGGACCTGACCAGCCGGTTCTCCACCACCGGCACGACCCGCGCGAGTCTCGACCTCGAGCCCGGTCTGGCCGGCGCGCTCCCGCGCGAGACCGAGGGCGCCGCGTACGCCGTGGTCCTGGAGGCATTGACCAACGTCCGCCGTCACGCCGCCGGTTCGCGGCGGGTGGCCGTCCGGGTCGAGCGCGCCACCGGTGCGGACGGCCGCCCGGCCGTCGCCGTGAGCGTCACCGACGACGGCGGGCCCGGCGCTCTCGCCCGGCGCCCGCGCAGCGGAGGCGGCACCGGACTGGCCGCCGCCGCCGAGCGGATCGCCGCCCTCGGCGGCACCTTCGTGGCCGGCCCGGTGAACAGGTCCGTGGCCGGAGCGGCTGCGACGGACGCGGGGGCGACGGAACCGGCCGGAGCGGGACCGGCCGCGGACGGCCGGACCGCCGCACCAGGACGGACGGGCTGGCAGGTCAGCTGCCTCCTGCCGCTGCGGGCCGACGCCCAAAGAGTCCGGCCCCCGATCGCCGACACCGAAGATGGCCGGCCGCCGATATCTGCCGAAAGGTAGATGGCAGCGAGCCCGTGACCGACGAAGCTGACGGGCATGCCTCACCCCATCACCACCGCATGGCAGCCGTCGCCCACTGCGGCCGACACCGTGCTCGAACTGTCCGACATCACCAAGGTCCACCGCGGCGGCAAGCGGGCCGTCGACGGCGTCACGCTGCGGCTCGGCCCCGGCATGCTGGGCCTGCTCGGCCCCAACGGCGCGGGCAAGTCCTCGCTGCTGGGCATCGCCTCGACCGCCACCCGTCCGACCTCCGGGCAGCTGCGCTTCGCGGGCAACGACGCGCTGGCCCACCCCGACCTGCTCCGCCGCTCGCTCGGCTACCTCCCGCAGGACTTCGGGGTCTACCCGAACCTGACCTCGCGTGAGTTCCTCGGCTACCTGGCCGCGGCCAAGGGCGTGGCGGCCCGCGCGGCCCGTACCCGGATCGACGAGTTGCTCGAACTGGTCAACCTCACCGAGGCGGTCCGGCGCCCGCTGCGCGCCTACTCGGGCGGCATGCTGCGCCGGGTGGGCATCGCCCAGGCGCTGCTGGCCGACCCGCGGGTGGTGATCGTCGACGAGCCGACCGCCGGGCTCGACCCACAGGAGCGGGTCCGGGTCCGCAACCTGCTCAGCAGCCTCGCCACGGACCGGGTGGTGATCTTCTCGACGCACATCGTCTCCGACATCGAGTCGGTGGCCGGTGACATCGCGATCATGACCCAGGGGCGGCTGCGGCGCCGGGGCACCCCCGACGAGCTGCTGCGCGAACTGGCCGGCCAGGTCTGGGAGGTCGTGGTCGGCCCGGCCGAGGTGGCCGCCGTCCAGGCCCGCCACCTGGTGAGCCGGCAGGTGCGCACCGCCGACGGCGTCCGGGTACGGCTGCTCGCGCCCGCACCGCCGTACCCGGGCGCGGTGCAGGTGGCTCCCGGCCTGGAGGAGACGTATCTCGCCGTCGTCAACCAGCAGGCGGACCAGACGACTTGGGCGGTGCGGTGATGACGCCCCGGGCGCTGCTCACGCTGGCCCTCGGCGACTTCCGCTACCGGGCACGCCGGCCCGCGTACGCGATGACCCTGCTGGCGGCCGTCGGCCTCGGCGCTCTGGCGGTTCCGGCCGTCGGCACCCGCTGGTCGGTGCTCAACCTCGGGGACTACCGGGGCGTCTACAACAGCGCCTACGTCGGCTGGTCGACCGCGCTGGCCGGCGCGCTCTGGCTGACCCTGGCCGGCTTCTACGTCGTACGGGGCGCCGTGGCCCGGGACGAGAGCACCGGGGTCGGCCGGCTGCTCGCCACCACTCCGCTGCGCTCCACCGCTTATCTGGCCGCCAAGTTCCTCGGCAACCTGGCGGTCCTGGGCTCGATGGCGGCCGCACTGGCCGGTACCGCCCTGGTACTGCAACTGACCCGAGGGGAGTCGACCGACGTCGACCCGGTCGCCCTGCTGACCCCGTACCTACTGGTCACGCTGCCGCTGCTGGCGGTCACGGCCGGCGCCGCGCTGCTCGTCGAAACCGTGCCGGGACTGCGCGGCGGTCTCGGGAACGCGCTCTGGTTCTTCGTGGCGCTGGCGGTGGCGCTCGGCGGGCAGTCGCCGACCGCCCCGCTCGGCGGGCTCGGGGTGCGGCCGTTCGTCGCCTCGATGCGCGATGCCCTGGTGGCCCGGAACGTCGACCTGAGCGATGCCGAGTTCAGTCTCGGTCTGACCTCCCGTGCCCACCCGCTGCAGACCGTCCAGTGGAACGGCATGGGTGTCGACCCGACCTTCGCCGCCGACCGGCTGCTGCTGGTCCTCGGCGCGGTGCTGCTGGCCCTGCTGCCCGCGTTCTGGTTCCACCGCTTCGACCCTTCGCGCGGCGCCGCTCCCCTCCGGTTGACGGACCCCGCCCCGGAGCCGCTCGCCGCCCCGGTCCCGCACCGGCCCGCGCCCCCGTACACCGCGCTGACCCCGCTGCCGCAGGCCGCCGTCGTACCGGGCCGGACCTTCGGCCGGCTGCTGGCGGGCGAGGTGCGCATCCTGCTCCAGGGCCTGCCACGCTGGTGCTGGCTCCTCCTCGCGGCACTGGTGCTGCCCGCCCTCGTCCTGCCGTACCCGGCGGGCACCCGGGGCGTGCTGCTGCTCGCCTGGCTGCTGCCCCTGCTGCTCTGGTCGCGGCTCGGCACCCAGCGGGAGGAGTACGGCGTCGACACGCTGCTCGGCGCATATCCGGCGCCGCGCGGCCGGGTGCTGGCGGAGTGGGCGGCCGGGGTGGTGCTCAGCGCGCTGACCGGCGCGGGTCCGGCGGTGCGGATAGTGCTGGCCGCGGACTGGCCGATGCTGGCCAGCTGGGTCGGCGGGGCGCTGTTCGTGCCCGCGCTCGGCCTCGCCCTGGGCCTGGTCAGCCGCTCCCACCGGCTCTTCCAGATGCTCTACCCGCCGCTCTGGTACCTGGTGCTCAACGGCACGGCGGCGCTCGACTTCATGGGCGTGGTCCGTCGGCACGGCCACCTCGCCGGGCCCGGACCGCTGGCGGTCACGGCACTGACCGCCGCCCTGCTGGCCGTCGCCCTGGTCGCCGACCCCGCCCGGCGGACGGTCCGGCGCTGACGGTCCGGCGACCATGACGAGACGGTGAGGGCGGCACGGTGACGGCCGGGAGGTGACGGCGGCTCGGTTGCCCGGGCAGGCATGGCAGACTCACCTCCCGTGACGATACGTGTGCTGATCGCCGACGACCAGGAGATGGTCCGCCGAGGGGTGCGCCGCATCCTGGAGACCCAGCCGGACATCGAGATCGTCGGAGAGGCCGCCGACGGCGCCACGGCGGTCGAACTGGCCCGTCAACTCCGGCCGGACGTCGCGCTGGTGGACATCCGGATGCCCCGGATGGACGGCCTGGAGGTGACCCGTCGGCTCGCCGGACCGACCGCCGCGGATCCCGTCCGGGTCGTCGTGCTGACCACCTTCGACCTCGACGAGTACGTCTACCCGGCTCTGCGCCACGGCGCGTCCGGCTTCCTGCTCAAGCGGTCGGGGCCCGCCCTGCTGGTGGAGGCGGTCCGGGCGGCGGTGGCCGGTGACAGCCTGATCAGCCCGTCCATCACGGTACGGCTGCTGAGCCATCTCACCCCCGGCCGGTCCTCCGCCGCCCGCCGGACCCCGCCGGGCGGAGCGCTCACCGAGCGGGAGATCGAGATCGCCGGACAGGTCGCGGCCGGCCGGACCAATGCCGACATCGCCGCCCAGCTGTTCATCTCGGCGGGCACCGTCAAGACCCATGTCGCCAGCATCCAGCGGAAGTTGGGCGTGCAGAACCGGGTCGGGATCGCGGTGCACGCGTGGGAGATGGGCTACGCCCGCAGGTAGCCCGTACGGACCGTACGGACCACCTGCGGGCCGTCGGCGCGGGTCCTGCCGCCGGTTCAGGCGCGCAGGCCGCCGTCGACCCTGAGGACCGTGCCGGTCACGTAGGAGGCCCGGTCGCTGAGCAGCCAGGCGGCGGCCTGGGCGATCTCATCGGGGTCGGCCGCCCGGCGCAGCGGGGTATTCGCGTTCAACCGCTCGATGACGCCGGGCGAGTCCTCGTCCCACTGGCGCAGCATCTCGGTCAGCGTGGTGCCGGGGGCGATGGCGTTGACCCGGATGCCCTCGGGGCCGTAGGTGACGGCGGCCGTCTCGGTGAGGCTGTTGACCGCACGCTTCATCGCGGCGTACGCGGGCAGCTCGGGGTTGCCCATCAGACTGCCGACGCTGGAGGTGTTGACGATGGCCCCCGTCCCGGCGGTGGCCCGGATGGCGGCGACCTCGGCGGCCATGGCCAGCCAGGTCCCCTTGAGGTTCACGGCGTAGACGTGGTCGAAGTCGGCCTCCCGCACCCGGTCCAGCGGTCCGGGCGGCGTGCCCGTCGCGCCGTTGTTGAAAGCGACGTCGAGCCTGCCGTACAGGTCCACGGCACGGTCGACGGCGGCGCGCACGCTCGCCGCGTCGGCCAGGTCGCAGACGACGTGGTCCGCGATGCCGCCCGACACCCGTACCTCCTCGGCCACGGCCTTCAACTGGGCCTCCGTACGGGCCGCGAGCAGCACCCGGGCGCCCTCCCGGGCGAACAGGCGTGCCGCGGCCGCGCCGATGCCGCGCCCGGCACCGGTGACGAGGGCGACCTTGCCGGCCAGCAGGCCCGGGCCGGCCTGGGTGGATGTGCTGGTGTTCTGCGTGTTCTCCATGACGACGAGCCTGCGCCCGACCGCGGAACCCATCCAGGTACCGGCAGTACCTGGATGGTGGCGGCGGCTCCCGTTACACACTGGGGTGTGGACAGACGAGAACTTGCCGGTTTCCTGCGCAGCAGGCGCGAACGGATCACCCCTGCGGACGCGGGTCTGCCCGCCGGGCCGCGCCGCCGCACCCCTGGGCTGCGCCGCGAGGAGGTGGCGCAGCTGGCATTCATCTCGACCGAGTACTACACCCGGCTGGAGCAGGCCCGCGGCCCGCGCCCGTCGCGCGAGGTGCTGGCCGGGCTGGCCCGCGCCCTGCGCCTGTCGGATGCCGAGCGGGGCCATCTCCACCATCTCGCCGGCGCCCCGCCGCTCCCGCCGACCGGGCCCTCCCGCGAGGTGCGGCAGAGCATCCTCGACCTGTTGCACCGGCTGCCGCAGGCCGCCGCCATCGTGCTGTCCGCGACATACGAGGTGATCGCCTGGAACGATCTTGCAGCCGCCCTGATGGAGGACTTCTCCGCCCTGTCGCGGCGTGAGCGCAACCTGGTGCACCGCGCCTTCCTCGGGCCGGGCCCGGACGGGTGCCGACTGTACGGCCTGTCGGACGCGGAGGAGTTCGCCCGCAGCGCGGCCCGGCACCTCCGCGCCACCGCCGCCCGCTACCCCGACGATCCCGAGGTGACTGCCCTGGTGCGCGAACTCCTCGCCGGAAGCGAGGAGTTCGCCCGGCTGTGGGCCTCCCACGACGTGTGTGCCGAGCCCGCCCTGTGCAAGACCCTCCGGCACCCGCTGGTCGGTCCCGTCACCGTCGACTGCGACGTTCTCGAGATCACCGACCGGGACCAGCGGCTGGTGATCTACACCGCCGCCCCCGGCTCGCCGTCCGAGGAGGCGCTGCGACTGCTGTCGGTGATCGGTACGCAGCGCATGGACGTGCCCGGCTGATGCTCCGCGGCGCGGAGCGGCAACGACCGTCGGCTACCCGGCTGCACGGCTACTCGGCGGCCGAAGCGCCCTGTCGGCGACGGTAGTCGGCAGCCGCCTCCTTGTACCGCTGGTGCTCGGCCGCGTGGTCGGGGATGTGGGAGCCGGAGGCGAAGAACCGCTCCAGCGCCTGGTTGGCGCCGACGGCGAGGGGCCCCGAGCGGGCGAACATGGCCGTCTCGTAACGGGTGACGGCGGCGTCCAGGGTGGGCTCCTCGGCTATCGCCCGGGCGAGTTCGGCCGCGTCGAGCATGGCGAGGTTCGCGCCATGGCCGCCGAAGGGCGACATGAGGTGGGCCGCGTCGCCGAGCAGCGTGACCCCGGGGGTGCGTTCCCAGGCGAGCGGGGCCGGCAGGGCGTGGAGAGGCCGGTTGGTGTAGCCGTGGTCGCTGTCGATGAGGAAGGGCAGCAGCCGCTCGGCCCAGCCGCTGAACTCCTCGAGCAGGAAGCCCCGGACGGCCGCCGCGTCGCCGAGGTCGACGCCGGCGGCGGTGTGCCAGTCGAGCGGAGCGCGCATGCCGACGTAACCGCGGACGACACCGTGGCCGTTGCGCTGACCGATGATCGCCTGGCCGTTGCCGTTGTTGGCGAACATGTGGCCGTCGCCGACGAGTTCGGTGATCCGCGGGTGGCGGCGCTCGACGTCGTCGAAGCGGACTTCGAGCAGTGAGACACCGCTGTACCGGGGCACCGCGTCACTGACGAGCGGCCGCACCCTGGACCAGGCGCCGTCGGCCCCGATCACCAGGTCCGCCTCGACCGCGGCGCCGCCCGCGAACTCGAGACGGTGTCCGCCCTCCCCCACCGCCACGGCTCGGACGAGCTTGTGGCCCCACCGTACGGTGCCGGGCGCGACGTGCGCGGCGAGCATCGCCCGCAGCCGGCCCCGGTCGATCTCGGGCGCGGCGTCGTCGTCCCCGTCGGGGACGAACGAGGCGAGCACGGCACCGTGCTGGTCGAGCCGGAGGTGGGCCTGCCCCTCGGGCCGGGCGAGCTCGGTGAACGCCTCCATCAGGCCGGCGTCCTCCAGCGCGATCTGACCGGAGTCGGCATGCAGGTCGAGGGTGCCGCCGGCGTCCCGGGCGTCGACGGACGCGTCGGCGTCGTACACCGCGACGTCGACACCGCGCAGCTGCAGAACCCGGGCGCACATCAGCCCGGCCGGCCCCGCGCCGATGACGGCGATGCGTGGCGTGGTCTTCATGGGGTCTCCTTCACTCATGGCAGTGGCTGTCCCACCTCATGGCGGCAGCCTCGCGACCGGCCGGTCCGACATTTACTGAACGGGCGGTCGGTAAGTGAAGTTAGCTGAACGGGCGCCCGGTAAGCAACTACTGAACGGGCGGTCGGTAAGACGCGTAGGATGGCGACGACGGAGAGGGAGTGACCATGACGTCCACCAGCAGGAGTGACCGGCGCTCGGGCGCCGAGACGCGCGCGGAGATCCTCCGCGTCGCACTGAAGCTGTTCACCGAGAAGGGCTATGAGGCGACGTCGACCAGGGACCTCACCGAGGCACTCGGGCTGACGAAGTCGTCGCTCTACTACCACTTCCGCAACAAGGAGGACATCGTCGCGAGCCTCATGGCGGGTCGCCGCCGTGACCTCGACGACCTCGTCGACTGGGTCGCCGCGCAGCCGAGGACACCCGACCTGCCGCAGCGGGCGGCACTCCGGTGGCTGGACGGCACCACCCCGGACCACCTCCGGGCCATGCGCCTCGCACACGCCAACCAGCCGCTGATGCGGCGGCTGGCGGAGAGCGGCAAGGACGTCCGCACGGCCTTCGACCGAGTCATCGACCTACTCGCGGAGGACGGCGCGAGCGCGCAGGACCGCATCCTGCTGCGGATGACCTTCGACACCGCGAGCGCCGCACTCCTCGCGGCGCTGGGCACCGACGCCGACCCCGCGGACGTCATCGCCGCCGCCCGCCGCGCCAGCCTCGCGCTCACCCAGGCGACCACGGACCGCGCCCCGCACCCCTCGGACGCCTCCGCGTAACCGCCCCGACCACGCAGCCGAGCCGGACGACCGCACAGCCGACCCGCTCCCCGACCCGCCTAGCGACAGGAGCGTCGGTGCGCACCGGCCCGTCCGCAACCGCCCGGACCCGGCGGAAGGACGCGATAGCACCGAACTGACGCATCGCCAGATCAGGCAGTACCGCATCACCGGCGTTGCGGGCGCCATTCGAAGAGCAGGATGGTGGCGTCGTCCCGCAGTTGGTCGCACTGGAGATCGAGGATGGCGTGGATGAGCAGCCGCAGCACCTCGGCCGGGCGCTGGCCCGCGGCGGAGGAGCGGATGATGAAGTCGGTGAACCGGTCGAGGCCGAACTCCGCACCGTCCGCGTCGCGCGCCTCCACCACGCCGTCGGTGTAGAGCAGGACGCGGTCGCCGGGTTCCAGTGTCGTCTCGTGAACCTGCCGGGCCACCGGGGCGAGTTCACCGGCCAGGCCGATCGGGGGCTGCGGGGGGCTGTCCAGCGCCCCGTGGAGCACCCGCTCGGCACGGATCAGCAGCGGCGCCGGATGACCGCAGTTGACCCAGTTCAGCACCCCGGTGTCCGCGTCGAGCCGGCACAGCACGCCGGTGGAGAAATGGTCGGGCAGCCAGTGGGCGAGCGCCTCGTCGACGGAGCCGACGATGTCGGCCAGGTCGCCACCACCGCGGCGGGCGTTCCGCGCCGCGGCCATGGCGACCGAGGTGGTCAGGCCGGAGGCCAGATCGTGACCCATGGAGTCGAGGACCATGGTGTGCAGCACGTTCTTGACCACCGAGTGGTCGAAGGCGTCGCCGGCGATGTCGTACGCCGGTTCCAGGACCGCGGTCGAGACGCACTTGCTGCTGCCGACGGTTCCGGGTGGCAGGAAGGCCCGCAGCATCTCGGCGGGCAACCGCATGACCGCGGTGCGGGAGCGGGCGGCGAGCCAGTCGCTGTAGGCGCGCTTGGAGGTGATCAGCATGGCGAACAGATGGGCCAGGATCCGGCAGCGGCGCATCCGTACACCGTCGAGCGCGGCACACCGGACCGCCAGCACACCCAGCCGCTCCGCACCGTCGACCAGGGGCATCCAGACGATCACTTCGTCGTCTGCGTCGACCACCCGAGAGGAGACCGTGCGGTACGCCCAGCCGGCCAACGAGTCGGCCACCAGCAGCGGCTCCGAGGTCTCGTCGAGTGGAATGAGCAGCCGCTGCTGCAGGTCGGCGAGGTAGATCAGTGCGGCGCCCAGGCCGAGGGCCGAGGCGCACCGGTTCGCCAGGTCGGGCAGCTCGAACGGCAGGGCCGTCTGCGCCTCGATGACCAGCTCTTCCAGCCGATTCTCGTCGATGGTGGCATCCGGACCGGCGGGCGCGTGCGGTGGCTCCGACACGGGGATCACCCCTTCCGCGCCCAGTCTCACACCGATCCCGACCGCTCTCACGTCAGGCACGGCCGCGCCGGGAGCGGTCGCGGCGAGGGCGGGAGCGGCTGCGGCGAGGGCGGGAGGGGCGGCTGCGGAAAAGGCGGGAACACCGGCCAGAGCGGTCAGCCGAGCTCGACCGGGCGCACCTCGTGCGCCGCTCACCCGATCAGCCGTGCTCGTCGGCCCCTGGAGGATCGTGCCCGATTTCAGCGGTGGCGGTCAGCCCCTCGGAATATCGCCAGCCGGTCTACTAGGCCGTGTCTCATGATTGATCTTGTGGTGGGTCACTGTTCCTCGGCTCGCAGCCACAGGATCAGTGAGGCGAGGACGACGCCGGCTCGGTAGCGGTTGGCCAGTTTGTCGAACCTGGTTGCCACTGCCCGGAACTGCTTCAGCTTGGCGAAGCACTCATGAGACACGGCCTAGCCGTCAACTCCGGCCATGTACAAGGGTGTATGGCCGGTCCTAGGCTGAGTGTCCACGGATGACTGCCGACTCGGGGGAGCGAGCATGCCGGAGGCATCGGGGCAGGACCGGACGTTACCCGGGCAGTCGGTGCCGGGGCAGCAGATGCCCGGCTGGCGGGTACCGGGGACGACGGAGATACGACCGCTCGGCACCGGTCCGTGCCGGGTCGTGCTGGTGCGCTCGGACGCCACCGGTGCGCTCGCCGTGGTCAAGTACCTCCTCGCGGCGCCCGCCGGGGGCACCGCGCTGCGACACCCGAATCTCGTCCGGATCGACCAGGTGCTCCCCTCGCCGGACGGCGAGGGCGTCGCCGTGGTCATGGCGGCGGTGGAGGGCGCGAGCCTGCAGGCGTTACTGGCCGTCCGTCGTCTCCCGCCCGAGGCCGGGCTCGCGGTGCTGCGCGACTCACTGCTCGGTCTGGCCGCCGCCCACGAGCAGGGCGTGGTGCACGGGAGTTACCGACCGAGCGACGTCCTGGTGGACCTCACCGGGCACTGTCAGGTGCTCAACACCGGCCGCCCGGCCGCTGCGGCGACGGCGGACCTGTCGGAGACGGACGCGGCGTACCGCGCCCCTGAGTTGCGACGCGGCGAGCCTGCCTCGCCCGCCTCCGACGGGTACGCCGCCGCGCTGGTGTTCCTTGAGTGCCTGACCGGCGGTCAGCCCGCCACGGTGGGCCACTCCCCCGGTGCGGCGGCGCCCGACGACCTGCCCGAGCCGCTGCGCCGGGTGGTGGTACGCGCCACGGCCGAGGCGCCGGAGGCCCGGTACCCCGATGCCCGGTCCTTCCTGGCGGAGTTGGAGGCGGCCGCTGCTGAGGTCCACGGCCCGCAGTGGCCGGAGCGGGGCGAGCGCCTTCTCGCCGACGCGGCCGCGGCGACGGCCAGCGCCCAGCCGCTGCTGGGCCCCGACGGGCCCGGGGCCGGGCCGTGGTGGCGGCGTCGGCGGAGCCGGCTCGCGGTAGCGGGCGCCGTAGTCATGGCCGTCCTGGCCGTTGTCCTGGTGCTCCTGCTGGACGGGGGCAGCCCGAAGCAGGAGGTGCGCGAGCCCTTCACCCAGGCGCTGGCCGCGCTCGCCCGGACGCCTGGGGTGCGGTACCAGGACCACGACCAGTACACCGGCTACTACGACGTCACCGTGACCGCCGCCGCCGAGCGGTTCGGCTCCGTGGGCGAGGCTGCGGACTTCTCGGACAAGGTGGACGAGGACCTGGTGACGGTCGCCGGGCACGACTACCTGAGCTACCGGAACGACACCGCGCTCAAGGGCTGGACCTACGACCCGGGCAACGACGAGAAGAACATGGCCTCGCTGCTCAAGACCTACGTGACGCCCGCGCAGCTGGCCGCGACGCTGAGTTCGGCCCTCGACCAGCAGCCCCGCCTCCCGGTGGTCGGCGACAAGGCTGCCGCCGCCGTCACCGTGGACGGGCAGCCGGCCTGGCGGGCCGACACCGTCCAGGGTTATCTGTACGTCACGCAGAAAGCCCCCTACCGGGTGCTCCGTTGGGAACCGGCGAACCTGATCACGGCGCTGGCCGGGCTGAAGGCGATGGCGAAGAACCCGTCGAGCCAACAGCCGAGGTCGCTGGAGGCGCACACGCCGCTCACCAACTCGCTCGGCATCACCCTCACCCCGGTCACCGACGCCGCCGGGCTGTACGGCAAGGTCGTGCAGTACACCAAGGAGCTCACTACCGCCACGACCGGCGCCTCGGTCCAGATCCTCCAGCAGAACGACGGTGCGAGCAACGTCGCCTGCAGCCACACGGGCTGCCTGGTCAACGTCGCCTTCTCCGGCCCCGTCTACAACGCCTCCTCGGCGGCCTACGTGCTGGACAAGGTGTACATCGAGCTGAAGGTGGGCTCCATCACCACCGGCGGCCGGGAGGTCGGCGGGTGCACCAGCGGCCTGCAGCCCTACCAGCTGACCGGGACGAGCCTGAGCGGGAAGCTCACCTGCAACAACCCCGCGGGCGGTCCGCTCTTCGACCAGGCCGCCGCCGAGAACCAGGCCAGGGCGAACGCCTCCGGAAGCTCCCAATTCTGGGACTACGCGGACCGGCTCGACCTCGTCGTCCACCCCCTCAGCCCCACCGACGTCGACCAGTTGGTCGCCAAGGAGCAGCATGAACTCCAGTCCCTCGGATGAGCACCTGCCGGAGCCGTCGGCCGCGGACCTGCGGGACGCCATCGTCACCGCGGTGATCGCCCGACTCGCCCCGGCGGAGCTGCCGTTGGCCGAGTCGCTGCACGGGCTGGACCCCGCGACGGCGCTGGAGCGCCTGGGCTCCCGGCCCACCCGGGGCGAGCCGCTGGGCTTCGGGTTGGAGGAACTCGGCGTCCTGCTGACTCCGGCCGTCTGGATCGTCGTGGACGAGTCCGTCCGGCGGGTCGTCGACACGGTGGTGGAGCGGGCGGGCCGGTCCGGGCTCGCCCGGCGCGGGTTCTTCCGCCGCCGCCGGACTCCGGTGCCCGTCGCCCTGCCCGCCCTCACCCCCGAGCAGTTGGCCTCGGTCGAGCAGTGCGTGCTGGAGGCGGCGCGGCAGGCCCGCCTGTCCCCCGAGCGGGGCGAGCGGATCGCCGACGGCGTGGTGCGGCGGCTCGCGCTCCTGCCGCAGGCCCTGGAAGGGCCCGAGCGGAGCGCCGAGGGCGAGGGGTGACCAGGCGGCGCAGCGGGGGAAGCGGATGACCGGGCGGCGTGCCGAGGGCCGCCGATGAGCGACCGGAGTGCCCGACTCCTCCTCCCCCGGCCCGGGGCCGGGACTACCCGGCGTTTCGTCCTGCTGGCCGGGGTGTTCACGGCCGGTTCGCTGGCCATGCTCTCGGACTTGCTGCTGCTGGTGGTCGACCCGCTCAACACCACCGGGGGCTGCGCGCTGGCGGCCGGCGCCGACCCGGACCACACCAGCCTGGCCAACTACCTGCCGCTGAGCGTTCCGGCCTACCGCCGGTGCGTCGACACATACCTGGGCCCGTGGAAGCTGTTGGGGCTGCCGCTGCTCGGCACCGTCGGCGTGCTGGCCCTCGCCGTCCTGGTCCACCTGCTCATCCCACGCTGGAAGCAGCACCGCACCCAGGCCGTCCCGCTCGACCAGGCCGAGCTGACCGAGTGGTTGACCGCACTGGCCACCCGCTGCGGGCTCCCGAGGACGCCCGCCTTCGTGGTGGACCGGGCGGCGCCGTTCAGCGTGAACGCCGTCGCTCTCGGACGGTTCGGACGGTACAGCCTCCGGCTGGACCTGGGCTTGGTGACGCTGTACCGGACGGACCGCCGGGCCTTCGAGGCGACGCTGCTCCACGAGTACGCCCACCTGCGCAACCGGGACGTCGACCTGACCTACCTGACCATCGCGCTCTGGCGCGTGTTCCTGGTCTGCGTGGTCCTCCCCTTCGTGGTGGCCGTCGGGTGGAAGCTGCTGCCCGCCGTCCTCGCGCCGACCTTCCACTCGCCCCCGCCGGCGCCGCTGGCCCGGGATCTGGCCCTGGCGGCGGCCATGGTGCTGCTGATGCAGCTCACCACCGCCGAGTTGCTGCGGGCCCGCGAGATCCACGCCGATCTCGACGCCGTCGCCCACGGCGCCGACCCGGGCTACTGGACGCGGCAGCAGCGTCGCCGGACGGCCGAGCGCCGCCGGGGCCCGGTGGCGGCGGCGGGCCGGGCGGTGCGGGCGCTGCTGCGCACCCATCCGTCCTGGGAGGCCCGGGCCGCCGCGCTGGCCGACGCCGCCGCGCCGGTCGCCGTCCGGCCGCCCCAGCTGGTGCTGACCGGGGTGTCGGTCGCCGTCCTCGGCTACCTGCTCACCTTCACCCCCGGCCTGAACACCTACCTGCCGACCTGGCTGGGCGACCCCGGGGTCTGGCCGGCGGCGTTGCTGGCCGCCGTCGTGGCGGCCGGCGCCGTCCGGCGCAGCGTGGTCCACGCCCCGCCGGGGGCCGCCCGGCCGTCCGGGATACGCGCGGGGCTCTGGTTCGGGGCCGGGCACCTGCTGGGCGAGCTGGTCTGCAGCCAGTTCCTCGGGCTCGACTGGGCGCCCCGCTTCCCCGAGGCGCTCCTGCTGCTGCTACCGGTGCTGGTGCCCGCCGCCGTGCTCTGGTGGACGGCGGGCTGCGCGGCGCTCTCCACCGGGCTGCGGCCCGGGCTGCGGCGGTCGGCGGCCGGGGTGGCCACCGTCTCCGTCGCCGCTGCGGCCTTCGCCTGGTGGTACGGCTGGTGGCAGGCGGCCGGGACCTCCTTCGCCGCCGGGATGCCGTACTCCTCCGCCACCGCGCTCTCGTTCCTGAACGCCGGCTTCGAGCCCTCGGAGCAGTTGTCGCCCTCGCCCACCTCGGACGTCATCGCCAACCTCACGCTGATCGTCGTCCTCCTGGCGCGGTTCCGGTGGACCGTCTGGCTGACCGTCGCGCTGTGGCTCGTCCCTCTGGTCATCCCGCTGCTCGGCGGGGTGCGCGCCCGGGCGGCCGGTGTCCTGCCCGGTCTGCTGTGCGGCGCGGCCGTCGGCGCCGGGGCCCTCGCCCTGACGCACCGGGCCCAGGTGTGGATCTGGCGGGACGAGCAGCCGTTCGTCCCGGCCCTGACGGTCTACACCGGCTGGATCTTCGTACTGCTGCTCTGCGGTGCGGTCCTCGCGGCGGCGAGCGGGGCGTTGATGGGCCGGGGCAGCGGTGCGGCGGCGGCCGTCGGCGCGGGCACGGCGACGGCCGCCGGCCTGACCGTCCTGCTCGCCGTGAACGCGACCGACGGCTGTGTGCCCGCGCTGGAGACGGTGCGAGCCTCCTGCGGCTTCCCTGCCGGGAACGGCCGGCAGCTGCTCGCCTTCTTCCTTCCCCAATTCCTTGCCGTGGCGGGGATGGTGAGCATCGTGGCAGCGCTCCCGTTCGCAGCCGCTGCACGGCTCCGCCGGCGGGCCCCTGTCGCTCCCCGTTGCCCCGAGGCCGAGCCGAGCCCCAAGTACCGTGTGGTACGCCGTATTTGCGGTGCTGTCGGCTGCCTGGCCCTGCTCGGACTTGGCCTGGTCGGCTACACCACGCCCGGAGGAGCCAGGTCCGGCCCGGTCGGGTCCGGCCCGGACCCGACCGTCACTGCGCTGCAGCGCAGACCGGTGGACAGCCTGACGGCAGGTCTGCAGGTTTGGGCCTGGGGCTACTTCGGGGGGCGCAGCATCATGCAACAGTACGAGCACGCCCTCGCCGCCGCCGACCGCAGCGTCGGCCCGGACGGCAACGTGGATGCCGCGGCGCTGCGGCACGCCTGCACGGACCTGCTCAACGCGGCCGACCGGGCCGACGCCTACTTCCCCGTCCCGGTCGCCTCGGAGCAGGCCGCCTGGACGGTCGCCCTGGCCAACACCCGCACCCAGGCAAGACACTGCCTCGACGCCCCACCCCCGGCCGGCCCGGCGGAGATGGACCGGTTCTTCACCGCCCTCGACCCGCAGCCGGACCCGGTGGCCGCCATCTTCGACCACTTGCTCAGCCTCTCCGGACCGACCCAGCGACTCCTGCTGCCTTAGGCCTGTATGCTGCCCGCCGTCCTCGACGCCATCCGCGTCCCGCGGGCCGGGACCGGGCGGCCGAGGACCAGGCCCGACCGGGTCGTGGCCGGCAAGGCATACTCCTCCCGGAAGATCCGCAACCTACTGCGACGCCGACGGATCAAAGCGACCATCCCCGAACGCCGCGACCAGATCGCCAACCGCGCCCGCCGCGCAGGCCGCGGCGGGCGACCACCGGCCTTCGACAAGACCACCTACAAGGGCCGGAACGTTGTCGAGCGGTGCTTCGCCAAGCTGAAGCAGTTCCGGGCAGTGGCAACCAGGTTCGACGAACCGGCCAACCGCTACCGAGCCGGCGTCCTCCTCGCCTCACTGATCCAGTGACTGCGAGCCGAGGAACAGTAACCCACCACAAGATCAATTATGAGACACGGCCTGGCTTGTCGCCGTACGTCGCCTCATTTCGAGCAGCCGTAGGTGGTTGACCAGGTTCGGGAGGAGGTGTCCCTGATAAGGGAATTACCCGACCCACACAGTGGGCGGCGTGTAGACGGGGCCCTTCAGATCGGCGAGGCGGTCCTCGATGGCGACGGCCGCACGTGGGCGGCCCGTTGCCCGTAGTACCTCCACGAGACGTCCGGCGGTCGCGGATAGGGACGGCTCGTCGTCCCTGGTCTGCTGCCAGCAGTGCAGTGCGTTGCGGACGGCGAGCTGGACCTGGGCGGTTTCGGGTCCGGTCCAGGTGAGCCGGTGCTCGGCGCAGGCCAGCCAGCGGTCGGTGGCCTGGACGATCGCCCCGGCGGCGACGGCCAGGGTGGCCTGGACCTCCAGCACGTCGCCCATCGCCGGCGAGTTCGGGCCGGCGGTATACGCGATGGCCTGTTCCCACTGGGCGGTGAGGTCGGCCGCCGTGCGGTGGTCCCCGCCGCGTATCGCCTCGGCGATCGTCGGCCGTGGGTCGGCGACCAGGCCGGAGACCTGTGGAGCGGGTGGAGCGGGCGGAGCGGGCGGCGTTGCCGCGGCGACGGCCGGGGCCGGCCCAACCGGATGGGACAGGAGCCTGGGCGGGGCCGCGGTGGCTTCGGGCCGGTCCGCGGTGGCTTCGGCCCGGTCGATCCGGGGGCCGATCACAATGCTGCCGGGCGGAAGGCCGGCGTGGCCGGCGGCGATCGGGTGGAGTTGGGCGAGGTGCTGCCGGTCCGGTGTGTTCCGCAGCAGGTGCGAGAGGGCTGCGGTGTAGGCGGGTGACTGCCAGGGGCCGCGCCGGGCGGGCGGGCCGATCACGCCGAACCGGGCGATCTGCGGTGGCAGCGCGAGGTCGGCGGGTTCGAGTGGCAGGCAGCCGGGGTCGCTGAGCAGGTCGAGCACGACGGAGGTGGTGCCGGGCTTACGGACGGCCAGTTCCCGGGCGAGCCAGGTCCAAGGGAGTGCCGTGTAGCGGATCGTGGTGTCCGTAGTGTCGGCGAGCGCGAGGTGGACCTGATGCTGCCGGTCGTCCCTGACGAGCAGGCCGCACAGGTACAGCAGCAGCGGTCCCGGCACGGTGGCCGCGGCCCGCACCCGGGCCAGCACGGCCTGTGCGCCGCTGGGGTTGACGAGGGTCTCGACCTCAACCGGGTGCTCCCAACCGGGCAGCAGCGAACGAGCCGGTACCGCGGCGAGCTCACCGACAGCGACCTCCGGATCGAGAAGCCTGCGGCGGGATCCGACCGGCGCGGCGGCCAGCAGCAACACCCGGCCGCCAGCGGCGTCCTGGTCCTCCCCGGTGATCGTCATGGTGCCTACCGTAGTGCTCACCAGCACCGGCCCCATCGCGCGGACGCTCCAAGGCTCGCGGGAACAGCCCTCGTCGATCGCTGGCGGCATGGCCACCTTGTCCGGGACGCTCGCGGCCGTGCTCGGCGCGCGCCTAGCGACGAGCCTGCACTCCCGCGCGATCGGCCTGCCCCGGAGTGTTCAGGGGTGTCCCGGTGCCGCGCAGAGGGCCACGATCCGGCGCCGGTCCTCGGGATGCTCCGCCAGCCACAGCCCGAGCGTGTGCTGCGAGCCGGGGAACACGATCCGGTCGAAGGCGGCGTGCCTCCGGAGGGCGGCCTCGATGCGGGAGGTCACGCCGGGCGGGATCACCGAGTCGTGGTCGGGGACGATCAGTACGGCGCGGCCGGTGAAACGCGCGTAGGTGTCGAAGGCGGGGCTGGCCCGCCAGCTGTCCGCGGTGCGGATGATCTCGGTGAATCCGGAGCCGAAGGGCACCTTCCATGCCGCTGCCGAGTAGGCCGCCGGCGCGCCGAGGACGATGGTGGTGACGCGATCCCCGAGGTGCTCGACCACATCGGCGATGGTCTGGCCGCTCATGCTGAAGCCGATGAGCATGACCGGCCCGTCGGGGGCGAACTCCGCGATCACGCTTCGGGCTTGGAGGAACCGACGCTCCAGGCTCAGCAGCGGGAGCTCGCCGGTGCTCCGGCCGTGACCGGAGAAGTCGAAAGCGAGTGACCGGTACCCGGCGCCCGCGAACTCGCGCGCCAGCGGCAGGTTCCGCTGCTTGCTGCCCGTCCCGGCACCGTGCATGATCACGACCCGTTCGAGCCGCTCGTCGCCCGCCGGGATGCAGGCGGTGCAGCTCAGCTCCTCGCCATCGGCACGGTGGACGAACTCCCGCTGTTCCAAGGCTGATTCCTCCTCGTCGCCGGTGGGGCGGCCTGCCCCGACGGTCGCGGCAGCCGCAGCTCTTGCCGTGTCGGACGGCCGTTCCTGGCGACCACACGAGGGCCGGGCGGATCTTCCCCAGCAAGCCGCGCACGCACCAGGGTTCACAACGTACTGGACGAATCCGATCGGCTCCGGCCAGGCCGTCGGCAGCCCCGCCGAGCCCTCCCGCTTCGATCCCTCCCGCTTCGAGGCGTCATGCGGTGGGACAGCGGGGCTCGATGATGAGGGCGATGCCGTCGAGGAGTGACTTGAGGCCGAACTCGAACAGCGTGTCCAGGTCGAGGTCGTAGCCGTGCTTGAGGCTGCCGGCGATCCTGGCGAACACCGGGTACCGGGTTGCCGCGACGATCGCCTCGTAGGCGGGAGTCTGACGGTCCATCCACTGGTCCTCCGACAGGCCGGTGGCGGCCTCGGCCTGGGCCTCCCGCTCCAGGTGCACGGCGATCCCCTGAACATAGCTGTAGAACAGGACGTGCAGGTCGAACATGGTCGTCGGATCGAGGCCGTGGCCGTCTAGGGCGGCGAGCGCCCATTCCGCGTGGGTCATCAGGGCGGGCAGCATCAGGGGTCGGGTGAGCGAGCCGACCTGCGCGAGCCAGGGGTGCCTGCGGTAGATCCCCCACAGGGTGCGCGCACCGAGCTCCAGCCGGACCCGCCACCCGTCCGGCGGCTCGACCGGATAGGCCTTCTCGCCGAACACCGCATCCGCCATCAGCAGAACCAGGTCGTCCTTGCTGTTGACGTACCGGTACGGGGACATGGCGGCGACACCGAGCCTGGCGGCAACGGTCCGCATGGACACCGCTGCCAGTCCTTCGCCGTCCGCGATGCCCACGGCGACCCGGACGATCCGCTCACGGGTCAGTTCGTTCTCGGAGGAGGCGGTCGTCGGCGAACGGCGCCTGGACGGGGGCCGGTTCTCGGTCGGCACCGCATGCTCCTTGGCCGCCACCACGGTGCCGATCCGGGGACGGGCCTCGACCAGCCCTTCCAGGCGGAGCACGGTGAGGGCCTTGGTAGCCGTGGCGAGCGCGACTCCCCACTCACGGGCGATCTGACGCGTCGACGGCACGCGTTCGCCCGGGGCGAGTGCGCCCTCGGTGATCCGCCGTGCGATCTCGTCGGCGATGCGCCGGAACGGCGGATCGGACTTCGAGGCCATGCTGCCGACTCCTTGGAATTTTTTTTCGCGCGCACTGAACCTGTACTAGCTCAGAACCTACCAGCACAGAATGCCGAAATGCGGCCCCTGCCCTAGAACAGAGCGGAGAAATCACCAGTTTGCAGCACTGCACATACGCCGTACATTCAGCTGCGTACAGCGTATTAACGAGCTTGATACAGCGCATGAAGGAGCTTGCATGAAGACTGTGCTCATCTCCGGCGCCGGTGTCGCGGGAGCCGCACTCGCGCACTGGCTGCACCGTGGCGGTGTTGCCGTGACGGTTGTGGAACACGCACCGGGCCGCCGCTGTGGCGGTCAGGCGGTCGACATCCGCGGCGCCGCGCTCGATGTGATCGAGCGGATGGGGCTGCTGGACCAGACCCGAGCCCACCGCACCCGGATGCGCGGCATGTCCGTCCTGGACGGCGCCGGGAAGGAGATCCACCGGTCCACCGAGATGACCTTCAGCAGCGGCCGGCTCGCCAACGACGACATCGAGCTGCTGCGCGAGGACCTGGTACGCCTCCTGCACGAACGGGCGTTGGGCGAAGTCGAGTTCGTGTTCGGGGACGGCATCACCACGCTCGACCAGAACGAGCACGGGGTACGGGTCGGCTTCGAGCACGGCCGCTCGCGAACCTTCGACCTGGTCGTGGGGGCCGACGGCCTGCACTCGGCCGTGCGGCGGCTGGGCTTCGGACCACAGGAGCAGTTCGCCCGCCACCTGGGCATGCATCTGGCGATCTTCACCGCGGACAACTTCCTGGCCCTGGAGGACTGGCAGCTGTGGCTCAGGGACGGCGAGGCCGGCTACGGCATCTACCCGGTGCGCGACAACAGCGAGTTGAGGATCTCGTTCGGCTTCGCGGGCGAGTCGCTCCCCGCCGACCGCGGTGACACCGAACAGCACAAGCTGTTCGTCGCCGATCGGATGGCAACGCTGCACTGGGAGACCCCCAGACTGCTGCGGGCCCTGCGGGAGGCGCCCGACTTCTACTTCGACACGATGACGCAGGTCCACATGGACCGCTGGTCGAACGGCAGGACCGTCCTGCTCGGTGACGCCGGCTACTGCGCCTCTCCGCTGTCCGGCCAGGGGACCAGCCTCGCTCTCGTGGGTGCCTACGTACTGGCCGACGCCCTGCGACGGGCGGACGGCGACCACCACGCGGCCTTCGCCTGCTACGAGAGGCGCATGCGCCCGTTCGTCGAACTCAACCAGGCACTCGCCACCGAGAATCCCGGCGGACCGGCCTCCGAAGCCTCCGTCGAACGGGCCAAGAACGCGATCGAACTCGACGGTTGAATTACGCGGCAACCCCGCGCCCGTCACGGCGTTACTCCACAGATGTAAACCCACTGGCCAACGCCCGCCGCCGGCGGATCACCCGGTGGTCGGATGTGCACGGGTACGTCGCGTGGCAGCGCCGCCCATGCGCGACAGCCATCCGACGGATCGTCAGAGGCGGTTCCAGGACTGGTGGATGCCAGCCGCGGTGGACGTGCTCGGCATGACCGCGCCCGAGCTGGCGCTGCCGCCGGATGCCCCGGACCGGCCACAAAATCCGGACGTGAACCGTCGACGAGGTGCAGCGACACCGTGCCCACCGGGTACGGTCCGGTGGGCACAGGCAGGGTGAGCCGCGTCGGGCCCGTGGAGGCCGGAGCCGTAGTGGCCGGGGCCGCGGTGGCCGGACCCGCGGTGGCCGGACCCGCGGTGGCCGGAGCCGCCCATGCGGGCCGGCGGACTTCGCCGCGGACATCCGGTCCGCCCTCGACCGCTGCGTCGAGGACCTCGCCGCCGGGTGCGATCCCGACGCCGAACGGCGGCCGCTGCCGGTCGGTCTGCTCGGCTCCCTCGATCGGGACCGCATCGGCGTGTTCGGCTGGTCGAAGGGCGGAACGGCCACCGCCGGCCTCATGCTGGAGGACCGGCGCGTCCGGGCCGGGCTGAGCCTCGACGGCCCGATGCAGCCGACGATCCACTGTTGTGCCACGCCACCCACTGGAACCCGGCCCGCTCGACCTGGCCGAAGTCCCGTCCCGTCTTCTGACGCTCGATCAACTCGGGCACGGTGGACCCGTGAACGTACGGGTCGCGCTCGCCGCGCAGTCCGGCAAGGCACCCGCGGAAGGGTCGACTCGCACGAAAGGTGACCAAGTCAGCTGAAAATGAACAACTTTGACGGTGGGTTAATACTTTGTTCCTCATTGCAAGACGATCTTGACATCGCCGAGACCGGCCCTCGATGATCGCTTGTAGGCGAAAGAACGGCTCCTGCGCCGGTGGAGTGGGCCGTGGCGTGCCTTTCGACATCAAGAGGGGGAGTTGTGCGCTTACTTCTCATCGGGGGAGGATCCGGCCAGCAGCCGAGGCTCCGGCGCCTGGCCGAAGGTGTCTCGACGGTAGTACTCTGCCGGGCCGCCGTGCTCGACTGGGTGCACCAGTTGCACGAGAACGACGCGGTGGTCGTCCTGAACGACGACTCGCCGCTGGAGCGATGGCTCGCCGCGGCGCACTTCCTGCACCAACAGTGGCCGTTGGACGGCATCGCGGCGCTGGCCGAGATCGACCAGGACAAGGCGGCCGCCATCGCCGAGGAACTCGAACTCGCCTATCACTCCCCCGAGACCGTCCGTGCCGTGAACGACAAGACGGTCATGCGCGAGCGGCTCAACGCGGCGGGCGTCGAGCACATGCCGTTCCGGCAGGTCTCGTCGATCACCGAGTTGGAGGCCTTCCAGCGCGAGGTCGGCGGCCCGCTTCTGCTCAAGCCGTCGCGCGGCCGGGCGAGCACCGGGATCGCCGTGGCGCACGACGCCGGCGAGCTGGCCGCGGCGCTCGAGGTGGCCATGGGCGCCAGCGCGCCGCGACTGGAGCCGTCCCCGCCGATCGCCGAACGGTACGTCGCGGGGCCCGAGTTCAGCATCGAGGCGATCACTCACCGCGGTGTCCACTATGTCTTCGCGGTCACCGAGAAGTTCAAGGACGACGGCAGCAAGGTGGAGACCGGCCACGTCGTGCCGGCCCGGATACCGCAGAGCACCTCCGACCAGCTCGTCGCCCACGTCCGGGCCTGTCTGGACGCGCTCGGTGTCGAGCGGGGCATCACGCACAGCGAGGTGATCCTCGGCTCCGACGGTCCGGTGCTGGTCGAGACGCATCTGCGCCAGGCGGGCGACTCGATCGTCCAGCTCACGGAGTCGGCCACCGGCGTCAACCTCACCGACCTGGTGCTGCGGCAGCTGCTCGGAGTGGACCTGGCCGCGCTGCCCGAGGTGGCGAGCCGCACCGACGGGCCGCACTACCTCGCGAGCGGCGCCATCCGCTACCTCACGCCCGAGCTCACCGGACGGCTGGCGGGGATCGACGGGCTGGCTCAGGCCCGCGCCATCGAGGGCGTCATCCACGTGGACCAACTAGTGTCCGACGGCGCAGAGTTGAACGGACTGCAGAGTTCGTACTCCCGGTTGGCCTCGGCCCGGGTCGAGGCGAAGGACGCGGACGATGCGGTCCGACTGGCCGAGGAGGCCCTGAACCGGCTGTCAGCCCGAGCCGTCGCGTCGTCGTGAAGCGCGGGCTGTCGACCGGCCGCGGCGTCACGATCTACCTGATCGGCTTCTTTCTCACCAATGTCGGCGTAGGTGGCTTCACCCTGGCCATCGGCCTGGCCCTGTACAGGCAGACCGGATCGGCGGACACCTTCGCGCTCCTGGTGGGGGTCGAGTACGCGCTCGGTCTGGCCGGCCAGTTGCTGGGCGGGAGCATCCTCGACCGGCGTGACGTCCTGACGGTCGGGCTGGTCTCCAACTGCATCCGGGGCGTCGCCGTGCTGGTGGGCGGGGCGCTCTTCCTCGCGTCGGATTCCCAACTCGTCCTGGTCTCCGCCTTCCTGGTCTCGGCCTTCATCCGGCCGCTGTACCGGGCCGCCAGTTTCGTCATGGTCCGGCAGGTGGCCGACGTGGCCGTGATGCCCCAGGTCAACACGCTGCGCTTCGGGCTGCTTCAGGTGGCCCAGCTGGCCGGGCTGGGCGTGGTCTCCGGGCTGTTCGTGGTCCTACCGAGCGGGGCCGTGCTCTGCGCGGTCGCCGTCTTCTTCCTGTCGGGCACGGCGGTGCACTTCCTGCTGCGAGGCATTCCCGACCGCAGCGCCGCGCAGGGCGCGGGTGAGCCGAAGTCCCCGGCCCCCATGACTCTTCGGGAGAACTGGCGGCAGCTGGGCCAGGTGCTGCGGAGCAATCCGGGGCTGTGCGTCCACCTGGTCATCGGGGTGATGCCGTCCGTGATCACCTCGCTCGCCAGCGTGCTGGTGGCACCGGTCAACCAGGCGCTGCGCGGCGGGCCGCTGGGCATCACCGTCCTGGACGGCGGTGCCTCGGTGGGCGCGCTGCTGACCGTCCTGGTGGTGCGCCGGATCGACGCCCGGCGGCCGTACCTGGTCGGCGTTGCCTGCGCCACGGCGGTACTGGCCCTCGGCCTGCTCGCCGGAGCGTCGGCGCTGCCGGTGGCGGGGCTGGCCTTCCTCGGTATCGGTGTGGCCACCACGCTGGGCGCGACCACCTCCGACACCATTCTGCAACTCCGTTCCGCACCACAGCTGTTGGGCCGGCTCTCGATCACCCGGGAGAGCGCCACCTCGATCACCGCGATCGCCATGATCCCGCTGACCGGCCCGGTAACCACCGACTGGGGCGTGCACGTCACCGCACTGGTGTTCACCGGTGTCGCCGCCGCCTACCTCTCCCTGTTCCTCGTCACCGCAGCCGTGCTGCGCGGCCGGTTCTTCGGCCAGCGGGCGGAACTGCGACCCGACCGCGCGTCCACAGACCGCCTGGAGGCTTCCGTATGACCACGCTCGACTGGGCCACCGTCCTTGACCGGCTGTTCGACGCGCCCGATGATCCGGCCACCCGCAGCTGGGCCGAGGAGGCCCTCGCCGCCGGATCCGGTACGCCGGGCCAGCGCCGCGCCTACGACCTGCTGGTCGCCGGGCACGATGTGATCGACCTGCTGGCCGAAACCCCGGCGGCCGTCGCCGGGTTGCTGGCAGCCGCGGACCCCGGCCGGATCACCGTCGCTCCGGCCGAGAACGAGTGGAGCGCGCTTCACATAGTCCACCACGTCGCGGACAACGAAGCGGTGAACGCGGTCCGGATCCGCTCCATCCTCACCGAGGACACACCGACCGTCTTCGGCTACGACTCCCACCCCTGGACCAGGTTCTTCGCCCTGGAGACCTGGCAGGACGCGCTGGAGCGGTTCAGCACCGCCCGCCGCAACACCGTCGCACTCGCCAGGTCGCTCGACGCCGAGGACCTGGACCGGCGCGGAGTGCTGTCCTACCGGGGCGCCGAGTCGCTGCGCGTCCTGCTGGCGGTGCTGGCCGGCCACGACCGGGACCACCTGGACCAGCTCCGGTCCGCGCTGGCCGCCGCCGAGTAGCACCTCATCACCCGGGTCCGGCGAACTCCCCGGCCGGATCCGACCTCTGTCACGAAGCCCGGCGTGCGGCGCGACGACACGCCGCACGAAGGCCACGAACACAGCCATGATGCGAGGGGATTCCTTAGCCATGAGCTTTTCCGAGCTCAGTCAGTCCGTACTCGAAGCGTCCCTGTGCGCCAGTTGTGGCGCCTGTGCCGCCGTCTGCCCCGAGAACGTCCTCGTCGTCTCGCCCGATCAGCCCACCCCCGTCCTCGCCGCCGGTGCGAGCGCGGACGGGTGCGGCAGCTGCACCCTGTGCGTCGATGTCTGCCCGGGCCGGGAGACCGCGGTGCCCGAGTCGGAGCGCCGGATCTTCGGCCGGACCAGGTCGCAGGACGAGCGCTGGACGGGCATCGTCCGTTCCACCTACTCGGCGCGCGCCGCCGATCCCGCGGTCAAGCAGGCCGCCTCGGCCGGCGGTGCGGCGACCGCGCTGCTGGTGTCCGCGCTGCGTCGCGGACAGATCGAGGCGGCCCTGGTCATCGGCCGCGACGAGGAGCGCCCCTGGGTGCCGGTGCCCCGGCTGGCGACCACCGTCGCCGAGATCGTCGAGTGCGCCCAGGCGAGTTACTGCCTGACCCCGAACCTGCAGATCCTCCGGGACGCGCCGTACGACCGGATCGGCGTGGTCGGTCTCGCCTGCCAGATCGAGGCGGTGAACCGGATGCGCAATCTGCCGCAGCAGCCCGCGGTGGCCGAGAAGATCGCCTTCACCATCGAGATCGGCTGCGCCTCCAACACCCGCCGGGAGGGCACGGAGTACCTCATCGAGGAGCGCCTGCGCCTGCCGCTGGTCGACGTCACCCGGATGAAGTACCGGGCCGGCGACTACCCGGGCGAGTTCACCGTGTGGGACCGCTCCGACCGGCGGCGCTCCCTGCCGTTCCACGAACTGGTCACCGAATTCAAGAAGTTCAAGACCCACCGCTGCCTGGCCTGCCCCGACTGGTGGAGTGGCCTGGCGGACGTCTCGATCGCCGACGGCGACCCCAACATCTTCCGGACCAGCCGGGAGGGCGAGCAGACCGACAAGGCCTCGCTGGTGGTGACCCGTACCGAGACCGGCCAGGCACTCGTGGCGGACACCGTCCGCCACGGCGACCTCGAGGTGGCCGAGAACGTGTTCCTCCCCGAGGAGAGCCTCGGGCTGCAGCGCAAGCGCCATCGGTACGCGAGCTACGCGGCCGACAACCCGGGGGCGGTGCCCAGCCCGCCGGTGGCCGGCGTCGAGGTCGAACGGCCGATAGGCGACGACGAATTGATCGAACTCATGAGTAGGGACCCTCAGTCATGACCGTGCCGGACGATCGGTACGCCGGCCTGCTGGACCAGGCACGAGCCCTTCCCGACCGCATCCTGGTGCGCTCCGTCCACCCCGCCGAGGCCGGCGGCCCAGCGCTGCAACCCCATCCCGACAAGGCGATCAGCCAGCGCGCCACCGTACTGGCCGCCGTCGCCGACGGCACGTCACGGCTGAGCAACGTCGCCGACTGCGCCGATGTCCGCTGCAATCTCAGAGCACTTGGGAAGCTCGGCATCCAGGTCCGGGTCACCGGACCGGGCGAGCTGATGGTGACCGGCACCGCCGCGTCCGGGATCCGGATCACCGACCGCACCCTGGACGCAGGCAACAGCGCCACCACCTCGCGGCTGCTGCTCGCCGTACTGGCCGGCAGCACGTCTGACTGCGTGGTGACCGGGAACCGGCTGCTGCGCTCCCGGCCAATGACGGAGGTGCTCGACCCGCTGCGCGAACTGGGCGCCGAGATCGAGGAACTCGGCGAGCCGGGCCGGCTCCCGCTGCGGGTGCGCGGGGCGCGGCTGCGCGGCGGCGAGGTGAATGTCACGGTGGACTCGGCCCAGCCGGTCTCCGCGCTGCAGTTCGCCGCACTGAACGCCGCCGGACCGGTGCGCATCCGCCGGCGGACGATGGCGCGGGACCACACCGAGCGGCTGCTGCGCTGGACGGGCGTCCCGGTGGCCCAGAGCGAGCTGGACCTGCTGGTCACCCCGCGCCGCCCGCGCGCCTTCGATCTCACCGTGCCCGGCGACCCCTCGGGCGCCGCGCTGCTGGCCGCGCTCCACCTGGCCTCCGCCCAGCCGGGACAGGAGCTGACCCTGACCCGGGTCGGGCTGAATCCGCTGCGCACCGGCTTCCTGCGGATCCTGGCGGCGATGGGCGCCACCGTGACCGAGACGGTGACCTCCCAGGACGGGCCGGAACCCGCGGGCGACATCCGGATCGTGCTGCCCGGTCCCCTGCGCGGCACGGTGGTCGAGGGTCGGCAGCTGGTGCAGAGCGCCATCGACGAGCTGCCGCTGGTCGCCGCGCTGGCCGCGGTGGCCAAGGGCCGTACGGTGATCCGGGACGCCGCCGAGCTGAAGGGCAAGGACACCGACCGGATCGCCAGTACCGTCGAACTGCTCGCCGCGTTCGGCATCGCCGCCCGGGCCACCCCCGACGGCCTGATGGTCGAGCCCGGCACGCCGGTCGCCCCGGAACAGCTCCGGCTGCCCGCCGACCACCGGGTGATCTTCGCCGCTTTCGTGCTCGCGCTGCTGGCCGGCGGCGGCTGCGAACTCTCGGGGGTCCGGGCGGCCGCCACCTCCCACCCCGGTGCGATCGACGACCTCGCCCGCTTCGCCCGACTGGAGATCCGATGAGCGACGGCTACGCCGTCATCAGTGGCGGCTCGGGGCACCTCGGCTCGGCCGTGGCCGCCCGCCTGCTGGCGGAGGGCCGCCGGGTGGTGGTCCTGGACCGGGTCCCTCCCCGCGCTCAGGGAGCCGAGTTCCACCAGACCGATCTCGCCGACGAGCAGGCGACGGACGAACGGCTGGCGCGGCTGCTGGAGCTCCGGGGCGCACCGGACGGGCTGGTGATGTGCCAGGGCTGGTCGCCCAAGGGGCCCGACGGCCGTCCGCTGCCCGAGGCCGAGGTGCCGGCCGCGCTCTTCCGGCAGGTGCTGGACGCCAATCTGACGAGCTGCTTCCTGCTGATGCGCACCCTGGTGCCGGCCATGGCCGAGGCGGGCCGCGGCCGGGTGGTGGCCGTCGGCTCGGCGGCGGCGCACACCGGACGGACCACGGCCGGAGCGGCATATGCCGCGGCCAAGGCCGGTCTGGCCGCGATGGTGAGCACCTTCGCGGTGCGCCACGGCGGGGACGGTGTGCTGATCAACACCGTGGCCCCTGGCAAGGTCGCCAATCCCGACTGGCCCGACTCCGCCGAGGAGATCGACCGGTACCGGCGCGAGATCCCGGTCGGACGGCTCGCGCACAAGGAGGAAGTGGCGGATCTGATCGCCTTTCTGGTCTCCGACCGCAACAGTTATCTCACGGGTCAGACCGTGATCGTCGATGGAGGACGTCTGGCATGACGACGAAGATCGCTCAGCCCATGCGGCTCGAGGACTTCACATGGACCGAGTTCGAGGCGAGGGCGTCGCAGGTGCCCTACTGGATCCTGGTCGCCGGCAGCACCGAGCAGCACGGGCCGCATCTCCCGTTGGCCGCCGACACGCTGGTGGCCGAGCGGCTGGCCGACCTGTCCGCCGAGCTGCACGGCGCGGTCGTCCTCGGCAGCATCCGGACGGGCGTGCTGCATGCCTTCCAGGACTGGCCGGGCAGCCAGAGGATCCCGGTGGACGTGCTGATCGGCCAGGCCGCGGGCATGGCCGAGACGGCGGCCCGGTACAGCAACCGGGTGCTGGTGCTGAACGGCCACGACGAGAACCACGAACCGCTGATGATCGCGGCCCGCGCCCTGAACGAGCGTCACGGCACCGACGTGGTGGTGGTCGAGTGGGCGCAGCTGGTCAGCGACGTCGTCCGGGAGGTCTCCGAGTCCACCAGCGAGTCGCACGGCGGCGAGGGGCTGACCTCCCTCTTCCTGCACTGGTACCCCGAGCGGGTGCGCACCGACCTGATAGCGCTCGGGACCCTGCCCCAGGGCGACGTCACCCGCGCCGACCTGCACGTGCGCAAGCGGTCCCACCTGGTGGAGCGCCTGCGGCCGCAGGACATCCCGTCCGGCGTCCTGGGCGATCCGCGCCTGGCGAGTGCCGAGAAGGGAAAAGTGATCGCCGAGGCCCTGCTGACCCGCGTGGACGCGATCGCCCGGGAGCGCTCATGGCTGTGACCACCAAGAGCAGCCTCGAGGTGCTGCAGCGGCGCGAGAGCCCGTCGATGGCCAAGACGATCGGCGCGGAGATCGGGATCACGCCGGTGCGCGGTCTGGGCAGTCGGTTGTGGGACGAGGAGGACCGGGAGTACCTGGACCTGACCGCGGGCTCCGGCGTCCTCGCGCTCGGCCACAGCCACCCGGCCGTGCTGGCCGCGATGCACGCCCAGTTGGACCGCTACGCCCACGGTGGCTGGCAGTTCGGCTGCGCCGCCCGGGCCGAGCTGAGCGAGCGGCTGGCCGAGCTGCTCCCGTGGCCCGACCCGATGCTGCTGTGGTGCACCACCGGCACCGAGGCCGTCGAGGCCGCGCTCAAGACGGCCCGGTGCGCCACCGGCCGCCGACAGGTGCTCGGTTTCCTCGGCGGCTACCACGGCAAGACCGCGGGAGCCCTGGCCGTGACCGCCAACTCGGCCTACCGGTCCGGTGCGACCGAAGTGCCGGTGGCCGGCCTGTCGTTGCCCTACCCGGTGGCCGCCGGCCATGTGCCGCCCGGGGCGCGGCCCGGACGCGGGCAGCGGTTCGGCCAGGAGATCCTGGAGCACCCCGACTTCGGTTCCGCCGACGTCGCCGGCCTCATCGTGGAGACGGTGCAGGGCGCTGGCGGCATGAACGCCGCCGCGCCGGGCCTGCTGCAGGACCTCCGGAAGTTCTGCACCGCGCACGGCATGCTGCTGATCGTCGACGAGATCTTCACCGGTTTCGGCCGCACGGGCGCGTTGTTCGGTTTCCAGCACGAGAATGTGGTTCCCGACCTGGTGGTGCTCGGCAAGGCGATCGGCGGCGGTCTGCCGGTGTCGCTGGTGGCCGGACCGCGTGAGCTGCTGGCGGCCCTCCCGCCGCTTCGGCAGACCAGCACCTTCTCGGCCAACCCGGTCGCGTGCGCGGCGGGCCTGGCCGTCCTGGACACCCTGCTGGAGCAGGACCTGTCCACCGGCGCGGGCGTCCTGGGCGACCGGCTGGTCGGCGCGGTCGCCAAGCTCGCCGTGCCGGGCGTACGGCTGGAGACGATCGGCCGCGGGCTGATGACGGGCGTGCGGATCGCCGAGGCACCGGTCGCGGACCGGACCGCCTTCACCTGCGCGGTCATCGCGCGGATGCGGGCGCTGGGCGTCCTGGCACTGCGCGGCGGCGCGGACGGCACGGTGGTCAAGTGGACCCCGCCCCTCACCATCACGGCGGCGGAGCTCGACCGGTCCGTCGACGTCCTGAGGGAGGCGCTGGCAGCGGAGTGCGCCGGTGCGGAGGCGGTCGGATGACCGAGGTGCACGCGTGGTGGGGCCGAGTGTTCGCGCAGGGGAGCCCGGGCGGCAACCACACGGTGATCGTCCTGCCCGGTGTGCAGGTGGTGGACCGGGCGGCGGTCGCGGCCCGGTTCGCCGTCCCGGACACCGGTTTCGTCACCGGCGTCCACGGCAACGAGATCACCCTGCGGACCTTCTCCCCGGTCGAGGAACTGGCCCAGTGCCTGCAGACCTCGCTCGCGGCCCTGACCGCCCTCGGCGTCCCCGAGGGTGAGCGCCGGCTGGTCCGCCACGAACGCGGCGAGCAACTGGAGCTGTACCGCGAGGGCGCGGTCACCTGGGCCCGGGAGACCGCACCGGGCTCGCTCGCGCTGGAGCACACCGACTGGCCCAACTTCGTCATGGCCGAACCGGCGCCCGGTAGCGGCCCGGTGATCCTGCGGCAGGCCCGCAGCCGGGTGCATCTGCGTTGCGCCGACGCGAAGCAGCTGGACGGCCTGGACATCCGGGCCGCGGACGTGCTCGAGCTGTGCGCCCGGACCGGCACGAACGGGCTGGTCCTGTCCGCCCCGGCGGACGACGGGCTGCGGGTACGGGTCTTCACCACCTCGCTGTCCGGGCGGGAGGACAGTGCCACCGGCGGAGCCGTCCTCGGCGTGGGCCGGCTCACCGCGCTCGACGGTGTCAGGGGCGACCTCGCGGTCGTCCAGGGTCCGGCGCGCGAGGAGCAGCAGGGCCGGCTGCACCTGCGGCTGACCGGCCGCGGCGAGGTCCTGCTGGGCGGCACCGTGGAGTCCCTGATGACCGGAAGGACGGCCTTCGCATGACGACCGTCCCCCCCGGCATCCGGGTCCACGACCGGGTCGACGACCTGCCGCTGGACGAACTCGCCGCGCTCACCGGCACCGGCGCGCTGTACGACTCGCCCGACTGGCTGCGGTACTGCGAGCAGTCGGCCGCCGGCGGCACGCGCCATCTGACCCTCACCGACGAGCGCGGCCGCCTGGTCGGCCTCACCTCGTTGCGCATCGTCCCGGACCAGAACGTACTGGGCCTGTACAACCTCGCGTCGCTCATCGGCGCGCAGGAGCCGACCGAGGAGCTGGCCCGCCGGGGTCTGTTCCCGAACGGCGTGGCCGCCGTCTCCGGTGCGCACTGCGTCCTGCTGACGGCCGGGGACGGCGGGCCGGCCGAGCGGTCCGGGCGCCGTCGGCTGCTCGTCCGGGCCGCGGCCGGGCTGGCCGAGGACGAGGGCTGCCGCACGGTCGGGTTCCTGTACCTGACCGACGCCGACGCGGTCCGGGATGTCTCGGCCGTCCTGGGAGCGGCGGCCGGCCCGCCCTTCCTGGCCGCGGCGCACACCGAACTCACCACCGACTGGCCGGACTTCGACGGCTACCTGGGCACCCTGCACCGCTCCCGGCGCAACAAGGTCCGCCGGGAGCGCCGGGAGTTCCTGGGGTCCGGCCTGACCGTCCGGGTGCTGCACGGCACCGACGAGCTCGACGAGACCACCGCCCGGCTCCAACTCGCCGTGCGCAAGCGCTACTCCGCGCCGGGCTCAGTGGAGTCCGTGCTGGCCGACTACGACCATCTGGGCCGCACGGTCGGCGACCGGGTCCGGGTCTTCCTGTGCGAGCGGGACGGGAAGCCGGTCGGCCTGAGCCTGGCGCTGCTCGACGGCGATCGGCTGCACCTGCGGCTGGTCGGCTTCGACTACGACGCCACCGGTTCCGACTTCGCCTACTTCAACCTGCTCTTCTACGAACCGATCCAGTGGGGTCTGGAGCACGGGATCAGGACGTACTCGTTCGGGACGGGCAGCTACCCGGCCAAGATCGCCCGGGGCGCGAGCCCGGTCCCGGCCTACGGGGTGGTGCGCTGGCCCGCCGAACTGCGCGAAGCCGCGGCCCAGGCGCTCGCCGAGCGTGAAGCGGCGCTGCGGGAGCGACTCCCCCAACTGCCGCCCGCCCCCTTCTCCTCGGCTTCTTCGCCCTTCGGAACAGGAGTTCCCTCGTGACACAGCGTCGACGCATCGTGGTGGCGGACGCGCCGGGTGGCCCCCATCCGTCCAGCTATCTCCCCTCCCTGCTCACCGAGTTCGACGTGGACGCGGTATGGCTCGCGGTCGAGGCGGCCGAGGCCCGCGCCGACCGGGCGACGGCCATGCGGCAGGTCGCGGCCACGGGCGGCACGGTCACGGCGGTGAGCACGCCCGAGGAGGTCGCCGAAGCACTGGCCGTGCTGGTCGTGCCGGGCCGTACCGCCGGCGTGGTGGCCTTCAGCGAGCGGGTGGTCCACCTCGCCCAGCAGGCCGCCGTCCGGGCCGGCCTGCCCGGCAACCCGCCCGCGGTGCTGGAGGCCCTCCAGGACAAGCGGGTCCAGCGTGCCCGTCTGCGCAGCCACGGTGTTCCGGTGCCCCGGCAGTGGGAGCTGCGCGAACCCGCTGACGTCGCCGAGGCCGAGCAGCAGGCGCCGTTCCCGGCCGTACTGAAGCCGTCGGTGGGCATGGGGAGCCTGGCCACCTTCCGGGTGGCGAGTGCCCAGGAGCTCGCTCCCGCCTGGCGGCGGGCCCGGGAGTTGGCCCTCGCGGACCCGCGGGTGGCCCATCACCGGCCGGTCATGCTGCTGGAGGAGGAGCTCGTCGGGGATCCGGCCCGGGCGACCGGCGGCCTCGGCGACTACCTGTCCGTCGAAGTGCTGGTGGTGGACGGCGAGCCGGCCGTCCTGGCGGTGTCCGACAAGCTCCCGTTCTCCCGGCCCTACCGGGAGAACGGGCACATCATCCCGACCCTGCGCCCGGCCGCGGAGACCGACGAGGTCGTGGCGCAGGTCCTGGCGGCGCACGCGGCGCTCGGCATCCGGTTCGGCGCGACCCACACCGAGGTCAAGCTGACGGCCGACGGCCCGCGCATCATCGAGGTCAACGGCCGCCCGGGCGGCAAGGTCGCGGACCTCCTGATGCTCGCCGCCGGGTACGACCTTCCGCTCAACCTGGCCCGGCTGTCCGCCGGGATGCCCGCCGACACCGCCGTGACGTGCGAGCGCTGGGCGCTGTACGCGACCCCGCAGCCCCCGGTGGGCCGTCACCTCGTCGATGTCGCCCCCGCGCGGGAGGACCTGCTGCGGATTCCCGGCACCCGGGGCGTGCACCACCTGGTGCCGGCCGGCCAGCTGGTCGACTCGGCCAACGGCACGGCCTGCCAGCTGGCCAAGATCTCGGCCGTGGCCGACACCGCCGAGGAGCTGATGCGGATCGCCGGCCGGCTGGCGGACCCGGCGCTGTTCAAGCTGCACGCCGCCGCGACCGGAACCGGCTCGGCCGCTGAGGAGCGGGACAGCGTACGGGTGTTCATCGGTGAGCCGTCCTCGGTCGACCCGAGCAACGGCTTCGAACACGACGGCGCGCTGCTGCTCCGCTTCCTCGCCGACCCGCTGGTCGACTACAGCGCCGACACCGGTGAGGCCCGGCCGGCCGCCGCCGAGAGCTGGGAAGTGTCGGCCGACGGCACCCGGGTCGACTTCCGGCTGCGGCCGGGCGTCCGGTTCCACCACGGCCGCGAGGTCACGGCGGCGGACTACGTCTACTCGCTGTCCAGGGTGGTCCGCCCGGCCACCGGATCGAAGCTGGCGTACCACCTCTCCTGCATAGAGGGCTTCGATGCCGTCCGCTCGGGCGAGGCCGACACACTCAGCGGCGTGACCGCGGTGGACCCGCGGCTGCTGCGGGTCCGGCTGAACCGCCCGTTCCACGAGGTCGCGGCCGTGTTCGGACACCGGGTGACCGCGGCCGTACCGCAGGAGCTGGCGGACGGGGACCGGGAGCTGTTCCGCGTGCACCCGGTCAGCACCGGCCCGTACCGGATCATCCGCCCGTGGGTGCCGGGCCAGGGCCTGACCATGGCCCGCTTCGACGGCTACTACGGAGCCAACGAGGCCTTCCCGGACGGCGGTTCCGGCTACCTGGACCGGCTGGAGTTCCGGATCTACGAGGAGCTGGAGGACGCGTACCGGGACTGGCACCGCGGCGAGCTCGACGTGGTGAAGGTACCGCCGGCCCGGATCCCGGACGCGCTGCCGTTCGGCGAACGCTTCCGCCGCACCCCCTGCGCGCTCATGCAGTACGTGGGCTTCCCGACCGAGGTCGCGCCGTTCGACAACCCGGTGGTCCGCCGGGCCGCGGCGATGGCGATCGACCGCCAGGGCGTCATCGACTCGGCGTTCAGCGGGACGCGCCCGCTGGCGCAGCGCATCCTGCCTCCCATGCTGCGCACCGACGACGACGCCGACCTGACGGGCGTGCGCTACGACCCCGAGGGCGCCCGGGCGCTGCTGGCGGAGCACGGCATCGCGCCGGTCACCACCTACTTCACCTACAACGCCGGTCTCGGGCACGACGGTTGGGTGGAGAGTGTGATCGACCAGCTCAACACCAACCTGGGCTGGCGGATCACCCCCCGCCCGATGGTGTGGCCGGAGTTCCTCGCCTGGCTCAAGCAGGCCGACACGGTGTTCCGGATGACCTGGGCGATCGACTACCCGTCGGCGGACAACTTCCTGTTCCCGCTGTTCCACTCGGCCTCCGTCGGCAGCAGCAACTACACCCGCTACCGGAGCACCGAAGCGGACGCGCTGATCGACCGGGCCCGTGGCACCGCGGACCCGGTGAGCCGGCGCAAGCTCTACGCCGAGGCGGAGGCCCGGGTCTGCGCGGATCTGCCGCTGCTGCCGCTCTGGTACGGCGTGCAGTACCACCTGGTCAACCTCGACGAGTTCGAGGTCGAGGGCCCGGTGGTAGACCTCTTCGGCGAGCCGGTCCTGCGCTCCTTCCGCCCGCGCGGCTGACCGGCGCCGCGGGTGTGACGGCCGTCGCCGCCGGCCGTCACACCCGTGGAGTGGCGCGACGGTCGTCACCGGAGGCTTCGAGCCTCTGGCCGGTTCTCCGCCACGTGGTGCGACGGAGAACCGGGCGGCGACGGGTGTGGATCGCGGCCGCGCCCCCGGCACTCGCTCGACCCGTCAGGGCCGGATGTTGTGGTTGACGTGGAAGAAGTTGTCCGGATCGTATGCGCGTTTGATCTCGATCAGGCGGGTGTAGTTGTCGCGGTAGTCGTCCGTGACCCGTTCCTGGTCGTCGTCGGCCACGAAGTTGACATAGCCGCCCGCCGAGGAGTGTGGGGCGATCGCCCGGTAGTAGTCCTTCACCCAGGCCGTGTTGACCGCGTTCTCGGCCGGATCCGGCCACATCCCGGCGATCACGGTCGCGAACGTGGCGTCGCGGTAGGAGAACGCGGTCTCCTCCGGGGCGATCCGGTGGCAGGCGCCGTTGATCGGGTAGATGTGGCAGGCGCTGACCGACGGCACCTTCGGCCCGTGCGCGGCGTGGGCGGCGATCGCCTCGTCGGTGAGCCGAACGGCGAAGGCCGACTTCCAGTAGTGCTGCAGGCCGGGCGGCAGCAGCTGGTCGAACATGGTCTGCAGCACCGGGTACGGCAGCGGCCCGACCGACTCGAAGGCCACCGGGGCGGCCTCCCGGAACGGCTGGACGGCCCGCTCGCCCTCCGCCATCGGCCCGGACCAGCAGACCACCACCGCGATCAAGGGGTCACCGTGCCGTTCCTCCGGGACGAACGGCAGCGGCGGGGCGTTGTGGAAGGCGGGGAAGGCACCCAGCTGCTCCGGTGCGACGGCGATGTACTCGCGGTAGTGCCGCAGCACGGATTCCGTGTGCTCCAGCTCGAAGAACATCAGGCCGCCGAGCACCTCCGAGACCGGGCTGAGCCGGAACTCGAAGGAGGTGACCACGCCGAAGTTCCCGGTGCCGCCGCGGAGCGCCCAGAACAGGTCGGGGTGCTCGTGCTCGGTCACCATCAGGAACCGGCCGTCCGCCGTCACCACGTCCGCGGAGAGCAGGTTGTCGCAGGTCAGTCCCAGGTGGCGGGCCAGGTGGCCGAAGCCGCCGCCGAGGGTGAGCCCTCCCACGCCGGTGGTCGAGACGACCCCGCCGGTCACCCCGAGTCCGAAGGCGTGCGTCGCCGCGTCCAGATCGGCCAGTGTCGCACCGCCTTCGACCCGCGCCGTCCGCCGTACCGGGTCCACCCGCACCCCGCGCATCGCCGACAGATCGGCCACCACGGCGTCGTCCCACGTCCCGTAGCCCGGCACGCTGTGGCCGCCACCGCGGATCGCCAGGTCGAACCCGTTCTCCCGGGCGAACCCGACGGCGGCGAGCACGTCCCCGGCGTTCACACAGCGCACGACCGCCGTCGGCTTCCTGTCGATCATGGCGTTGTACACGCGGCGTGCCTCGTCGTACCTGGCGTCACCCGGAGTGATCACCGCACCGTGCACCCGGCTCGTCAACTCTTCAACCGACTGCTTGCCCATGACGCTCTCTCCAGCCCTGCGGAAGCCGCGCGGAAACCCTACGGAAGCGCCGGCCGGCCGGATCACGCCACGGCCGACGGTCGGGTCGGCCCTCCTCCACGCTACGCCCGGCCCCGTGGCACTGCTCACCGCCAGGAGGCGGCCGCATCCGGGGCAGGCGTCCGGGTCGCCGGGTCTCTCGACACGGCATCATCGCCCGGTGGCCCCGCCACGTCGAGGCGGGTGGGGTGCCGCAGTTCGGACGGCGGGCGCCCCACCGCTCACCGGAAGTCGGTCCTTCAGGCTGCGGTTTGCCGTTGCCCCCAGTCGGACAGCGATCGCCAACTCCGCACCGACGTACCGGTATGGCGTGGTATCGCGCCACCGAGCCACCGCCGTTCCACTCCCGGTTCGGGCCCCTCGAACTGCGCCCGCAGCCGCTCGAGGTACCGGCCGACCCGCCGGCCGGCAAGAACGGCTCGACCAACCGCCGCTCGTAACCGGTGAGTTGTGCACGCGGCACACCCGGATTCAAACCTGGCCACCCGCCTCAGATGGGACCGAAACGGATTTGACCACAACCGAAGACAGGTGCTGGTGCCGTGCCGGTACGGCGGGTCAAGTTACCGTGTTGAGCAGGACGTGGGGGGACGGGAGGGCCTGTCATGCGCTTCGGGTTGCTGGGACCGCTGGAGGTCGTCACAGGTGGTGGCGTTCGCATCGCCGTAGCGGCGCCGAAGCAGCGCACCATCCTGGCCAGTCTGGCGCTCCGCCCCAACCGCACCGTCTCCACCGAGGCCCTCATGGAGGCGTTATGGCCCGATGAGAAGCCGCCGAGCGCCAGGGCGGGGGTGCTGAACTACGTGGCCCGGCTGCGACGCGGACTCCTGGACGCCGCCGAGCGGTTGCAGACGTCCACGGGTGGCTACCGGCTCGACATCCACGAGAACATCGAGCTCGACCACGTGTACGCCGCCGAGCTGGAGAAACGGGCCAGGACGGCGCTCTCCGAGGGGGATTGGCGGGCCGGCGAGCAGCAGGCCGACGCGGCGCTCCGCGCACCTTCCGCTGGCGCTGTCGGTGGCTGCGGCGCGCGCCGCGTCGATGACCGCGGTCCCGCTGTCGGTGCTCGCCGACCAACTGGACGGCGGGGCGCTCGGCATGCTCAGCGCCGGGGACGAGGTGAGCAGCGTCCGCAATGTCCTGTCGTGGTCGTACCTGAGGCTTCCGGAACCCGCCGCGCGCGTCTTCCGCTTCCTGGGCCTGCACCCCGGGCCGGAGATCACGGCGGCGGCCGCGGCGGCACTGGCCGACGTCCCGTTGTCCGAGGCGGTGCCGCTCGTCGGCGAGTTGGCCGCGATGAACCTGGTGGCCGAGCGGGCCCCGGGGCGGTTCTCGATGCACGGACTGCTGCGGGCCTTCGCGGCCGAGCTGCTGGCCGACGAGACCGACGGGCCGGTGCGAGCCGCCGCTGAGCACCGGCTCTACGACTACTACCTGCGTTGGGCGATCGCGGCCGACCGCAGCTACACCGCGCTGCCGATCGACGTCGAATCCGACCATGTGCCCCTGCCACCGGGGCTGGAGCCGCCGGGCTTCACCGACCGCGATGCGGGCCTGGCCTGGATGGCCGCCGAGCAGCAGGTCCTCACGACCCTCGTCTCCCATGCCGCGGGGCACGGCGCGGACGCCTACGCGTGGCGGCTGGCGGCGTCGCAGTCCTGCGGTCTGACGATCCGCGGCCGGTACGACGAGGAGCTCCGGCTGTCCCGCATGGCCCTGGCGGCCGCGAAGCGCCTGGACGATCCGATGGCGCAGGCTTGCAGCTACTTCCAGATCGGCCGGTCCTTGACGGCCATGGGCGAGATCCTGACCGCGCGCTTCCAACTGCACCGCGCGCTGCGGCTGTTCCGCGCGGTCGACGCCGCGGGGCGCATCGGCGAGGTCCACCGCACCCTGGCCACCTGCGCATGAGGGCCGGGCGACCACCGGCCGGGCGCACGACACCCGCGCGACCGGCCGGCCGTGGCTGCAACGGGCCGACCTACCTGCCTCACCTGGCCGGGGAATCGGAACCGGGCACGCTGAGCGCAGGCCTGCCGAATGCCGGGCCGCGGACGCGGCGATGACGCGACGTCAGGGACCACCGCCCCCCAGCCCGACGGCCGGCCCCCCGACGACGACCCCACGCGCCGCCGCACCCCCACTCTTCATCCCGTGCCCTTGGGAACAAGCTGACGCACGCCTCCCGCCGACCTCACTCCGCGCACGCACGGTCCCGCGCCGCTCCCGCCTCGCGAGTCGCGCGGGCGAGCGGGTCGTGAAAGCCTGAAGTGAGTCAGGCAGGTGGACCCACACGCCTCGGCGCGAGGCGGGCGGCCGTCCACCGATCGTCCGTGTGCCACAACCGGGTTGCCCGAATGCTGCACCAAGCCCTGTACGCACTGGCCCTGGGCGTCGTGGTCTTCTGCGCCACGAACATCGACACCTGGGGACTGCTGGTCGCACTGTCCCTGGCCGACCGGCAGGTGCGCACCGGCCTGCTGACGGCGGCACTCCTCCTGGCCCTGGTCGTGACCCTCGGCCTCGGGGCGCTGGGCGGCCTGGCGGGCCGACTGCTGACGCCCTCGGACCTGCGGCTACTCGGTGTCATTCCGGTGGCACTGGGCTTACACGGCCTGCTCAGGAGAGGCGGTGCCGCCGCACCCGCGTCGGCGCTGGCGGGCTGTCGTGATCTCGGGTGGTACTTCCTTCTGGTGCTGGCCACCGGCGCCGACAACGTGAGTGTGTTCGCCGTGGCGTTCGCACGGCTGACTCCCGGCGAGGCGGTACTGCTGGCCGCAGTGCAGCTCGCCCTGGCACCGGCGCTGGTCACGGTCGCGACCGGTGTCCGCGCCTGCTGCGGCCGCAGCCGGCTGGTGCGAAGGTGCCGACCGTGGCTGTCGTCGGCGGTGCTCGTCCTCGTGGGAGCGACGGTCCTGGCGGCGGGCTGAGGCACGGGGCGCGAACTGCGGTGCGCGGGGAACGGGCTGCGGGTCGGACCGTCAGACCAGGACCACGACGGCGATCAGCGCGAGGAGGGTGACCACCGTGGCCGCGGTGATCACCGCGGATCGCGCCGGAGCGTAGACACCGGCCTCCAGCTGCTCCCCGACCGACCGGTAGCGGGCCGTGCCGTACCCGCTCACCAGCAGGCCGGCGAAGATCAGGATCATTCCGGAGACCACGGCATGCAGCCCCCGGTGAGGGGCGAACTTGGCGACGGCCACACCGAGCGCGGCCACGCTGATGCCGGTGCGCAGCCATGCCAGGTAGGTCCGCTCGTTGGCCAGGTGGTCCCGGGCGCGGCTGCCGGTGTTCGGAGGTGCGTCCTTGGGAGTGTCGTGGCCCATCTGTCTCTCCTGTGCCTGCGCTGTGGTCCTGTGCCCGTGCTCTGGCGCGCCACCGCCGTGCCCCTCAGAAGAGAGCCTGACGGAGTGTGAGGATAACGGCGTGTTCCCTCTCCCGGTGGCAACCGTGCGGACGTGGACACCGGCCCCGGTGGTGGTGGCCCGCGGCTCCGTCCGTCCGGCAGCACGGGATCACGGAGTGTCACGTGCACCCGGGGACCGGCGGTCAGCCAGCAGCAGCAAGCAGCTGACGGCCAGGATCCAGACCGGGAACACCAGCTCGGACCAGGGCACGACGCTGGCGAGGAACATCAGGTAGAACGCCGCAAGGTAGCCCAGCCAGGCGAGCCAGCGGGGGAAGATCCCGAGTTGCCGGCCGATCGTCGTGGTGGAGACGGTGAACACGGCCGCCATCCGGGTGGAGTAGCTCGAGAGCATGGCGATCGTGAGGTGTCGCCCGTACTGCCAGGACGGTGGCGGGCCGGCTGCCCGGGACGGATCGGTGACGGCGAGCACGCTGTCGGCCGCCGAGGCGAGGACGAAGAGCATCGCCACGAACAGCAGTCCGCTCCCCAGGAACAGGGTCGCGAAGAACCTGTCCTCCGCCTTGCCGACGCGGTCGCGTACGACGCCCATGAACCAGAGGAAGAACACCCCGGCGAACGGCACCAGATTCAGCACCACCTGCAGGGTGTCCCGGTGCGCGGAGCCGGTGAGCCGGCCGGCGCTCCCGGCCGGTCCGGCCGGGAGCGCGATGCGGATCAGCACGATCGCGGCTGCCAGGACCAGCGCGCACAGGATTCCGGCGACGCCCGCGGCGCGCGGTGTCCGCAGTGCCTTCTCCGGTGTCCCCTCGGCGGTTCGCATGGGGTCCTCCTCTACAGGGCTCCGCCCACGGGCGTAGCGGTCGGCGGGTCGCTCAAGGGCGGTCCCGGCTCAGGCCCGGTCCTCGTTGAGCCGCATGCCGGGAACGGCCAGGTCCGGGCCGAGCAGCCGCGCCTGGCGGACGGCCACGTCCTCGAAGGTGAGCGTCCGCTCGGGTGAGTGCGGCGCCGAGGGGTCCGGACCGTAGAGCCACTGCGGAACGGCGTCCGGGGTGACCACCGCCGAGCGGTCCGCCGGGAGCGGGCCGTCGTCCAGGCCGGTGATCCTGCCGGAGAGTGACTCCGCGTACAGCGTCACCGAGCCGCCGGCCAGGGTGGAAGTGGATCCGGGCCCGGCCCGCAGGTGCCGGGCCGAGCCGTCCTCGTCGATCGCCAGGTCGAGGTCGCCGATGTCCACCGACCGTGCGGTGAACTTCAGCACCCGCCGGGGCTCGGTCGGGGTGCCCACGGTCACCACGCTGAGCACACTCTCGTGGAGTACCAGCCTGCGTGACTTCAGGCTCCACCGGGCTTGTGGCATCCCACCGGGCTCTCCGTCCTTCGGCGCGCCGGGTCTGACACTCCGCCCGGGGTCGGCGCTCTCCGACCGTGCGGGGGAAGCGGAGCTCCGGCCGGTGGTCGCGCTGCTTGCGGTACGGGTCGGCGTGGGAGAACCGCACGCCGGACTCGGGATGCCCGTACCGGTCGCCCCGGGCCGGCCCTGGCCGCCCGCACCGGCCGGCTCCGGGGCGCCGGACCTCGGCTCCTCCCGATGCCGGGTGCCGCTCGACGCCGAGCCGCTCACCTCCGGGGTCGCCGACGAGGACGCGACGGGAACGGTGGGCGCCGGTGGCCCCTCCGCGGTGGGGTCGGCGCCGCGCTGCGAGGGCACCGCCGGGCCGGGGGCACAGCCGTCCTCGTGGTACCCGTCGGCGGATCCGGACCGGGCGGCGACCGTGCCGCGCGGAGCCGGCTGACCGGCGGCGGACAGCGCCTCGGGCGGAGCCGTCGCGGCCATCAGCAGCGCCGCCGGTACCGCGGTCAGTGCCAGCACGCTCCCCACGGGTCGCCGCGACCGGGTGCACTGGCCGGCCACGGGCCGCGCGGCGGCGCGCCGTGCGCCCGGCACCGCGTCCATCCGGCCGTCCCGGCTGCGGTCACTCCCCACCGTGTCCCCCGCTCACCAGGTTCGCGGGGGCCGGTCCCGCCGTCTCCACGTCGTGCCCCGCGAACCGCTCCACCACCGTCGCCGGTCCGGAACCCTCCCGTACCTCGTCCGGCAGAGCCCACGCGCACGCGAGCGAGCCGCCGACGAGCCCGGGGAGCATGCCCAGCAGGAATCCGCCGAAGTTGGCGACCGGGACGGAGACCAGCGCGAGCACGATCACCGCGACTCCGGCGAAGATCCGCACCTGCTGCTGGAGCCACAGGGTGACGCCCAGCACGATGAGCAGGACCCCGATGAGCAGTGATCCCGCCCCGGCGGTGGTGGACAGTGCCATCGGCAGTCCGCCCAGGGAGAGGTGGACGTAGGGGAAGTACATGATCGGGACGCTCGCCGAGATGGTCAGCAGCCCGGCCCAGAAGGGGCGGGTGCCGCGCCAGGTCCGGAACCTTCGCCACGCTCCGGCAGCGCGGCCGGGCAGCCCGGACAGGTCATGGGTGGTCGTGTTCCTCACGTGGCAGCTCCTGGTACGCGCCGTGCCCGGTGGTCCGCCACCGGCTCAGAAGCACTCGTTCTTGCCGGGCCTGAGCGACAGGTGTGTCTCGGGCAGGTCGAGGGTGGCGGCCGAACCGGCGACGCCGGTGGCGCGCACGTCGGTCAGCGTCGCCGAGCCGCTCTGCGCCGCGAAGCCGTTGGGGTCGAAGAACGGCGAGCGGCGGTCGCCCGGGCTGACGGGGCCGGTGGTGAGCGAGCCCGCCGCGATGCCGATGTCGACGTCGTGGAGGGACGCGTGGCCGGCGCGCCCGTCGGTGATGTCCAGGAAGAGGTCCTTCGCCCTGGCGGGAGTTCCGTCCTCGGCCGACGTGAGCCTGAGCGTGTACGGGCCGAGCAGCGGGATCGGAACGACCAGGGACTGGCACAGCCCGTTGATCTTCGCCCTCTCGATCCCCGCGACCAGGACCGGAATCAGCTCGCCGCTCCTGGTCCGGTCCACCATGCCGTACAGGCTCACCCCCTCGCCGGTCAGCGTCCTCGTGAAGACCTTGAACCTCTCGCCCGAGATGAAGAACGAGACCGCCAGCGCCCCCTGGGCCAGGCTGACGGTGAGGGCCGCGGCGGCCAGCATGCTCGGTGCGAGCACACAGGCGAAGCGCTTCCAGCGGGTTCCGCCGAGGTCTCTGGGCATGGCCTTCTCTTCTCCTCGGGTGCCAAGGCATCCGTCGGCACGGACTCTCCGGCGGCAGGCGGGCCGCTGGTCGTGCACTTCCGCGCAGAACCCTGGACCGGAAATTCCGGAGACCGCTTCGGAGCGACGGCCGGCGGCCGCGGCACTACGGGGAGTGGAATGACCAGGAGGGCGAACGACCGCGTAGTCGACTGACCACGTTCCGTCACGGCCGATCATGGGTTAATCAGTGCGGCCATGCAAGCGCTGGTGCCGAACCGGTGCTCCAGGCCACTCGGTCGGCCCATGTCGCACGGACCGGCGCGGGCGCGCCCGCGGAATCCGGCGTCCCGGCCCCTTCCGGCGGCCTCTTCCCCCTGTCCGGACCACCGCTGGTGTCCCCGGCCCGCGCAGCGGACGAGTGCCTCCGCCGATGCCGTGACAAGGAGTTGGAGGCTCCTCGTCCCCGCTGGGCGGAGGCACCTTCCGGTCGCATGAACACCGGTCACGCCGGCGTACGGTCAGTCACGCGAGAGCATGGCGGCGGCTTCACGTTCCAGGTCGACGTACGCCTCGCCGCTGAGGTCGACGGCGACCCGCTTGAGGGTTCCTCCGGTGAACGCCCAGGGGGCGGCACCGGGGTAGTCGTCGGTGACGGGGTCACCCCGGTCGCAACCGATGTTGAGGCCTTCACCCGCGATGCCGAACTTGCCGGGCTGGGTCCTGATGCTCCGTTCGCCGACCTTCCGTTCGCCGTAGTAGAGGCTGAGGGTGCCACGGGCGACACCGGGGCTGTCCTCACCCTCCCGGTCGAACGAGGCCGCGAGAATCAGGTTTTCACCGGTCGGCAGGTCCTCGGTGGCGCTGAGGTGCTGCAGTTCCCTGCCGAGGAAGTTGTACACGTAGTGCAGCCGGTTGTCCTTGACGTAGAGGCTGTGGCCGCCGAAGCGGCTGCCCTGCGCGAACAGCACTCCGGACGCGCCCGGTACGGACAGGTCGACCACGGCTCCGACCACGTACGAGCGGTTGCGGACGCTTGGGCTGGCCGACTCCGACACCTCCGAGCCGCCGGGGCGGTACACGTAGCGGTTGCGCGGCGCCGTCATCTGGGGGCGCGGGGTGGTGAGGATCTCGACGGCGGAGCGGTCGTCGAGCGGGTACGCCTGGTTGGCGCCGGCCTCGTGGAACCACAGGCCGACGAGCTCGGCGAGCTTGCCCGGCTCCTGCTCGGCGAGGTCGTGCATCTCGGAGCGGTCCTGGTCGGTGTGGTACAGCTCCCAGGTGTCCTCGCTGAAGTGGCCCCAGCCGCTGATGGCGGGGTGGGTGGTGACGGCCTTCCAGCCGTCGTGCCAGATGCCGCGGGTGCCGAGCATCGAGTAGAACTGGGTGTGCTTGGCGGTCGGGATGTTCGCGGCGTCGAAGCTGTAGCGCATGCTGACGCCCTGGATGGGGTGCTGGGTGTAGCCCTTGACCGTCTCGGGCTGTTCGACGTCCAGGCAGTCCAGCAGGGTCGGCACGATGTCGATCGCGTGGTGGTACTGCTCGCGGATCTCACCGTGGGCCTCGATGCCGTTCGGCCAGGAGATGACGCACGGGTCGCAGATGCCGCCGTTGAACGAGTAGCGCTTCCACATCTTGAACGGGGCGTTGAAGGCCATCGCCCAGCCGTTCGGGTAGTGGTTGTAGGTCTTGGTGCTGCCCAGGTCGTCCAGCATGGCCATGTTCTGGGCCAGGTCGTCGGGCATGCTGTTGGCGATGTTGTTCTCGTTGACCGAGCCGTTGGGGCCGCCCTCGCCGCTGGCGCCGTTGTCGGAGACCACCACGATGACGGTGTTGTCCAGCTGCTCGATGTCCTCCAGATAGGCGAGCAGGCGGCCGATCTGGTCGTCGCAGTGCGAGAGGAAGCCCGCGTAGGTCTCGGCCATCCGGGCGAAGAGCCGCTTCTCGTCGTCGTTCAGGGTGTCCCACGGCCGGGTGTGGTCCAGGGGCGGGAACGGCTGTCCGTCCGGGCCGGTGCGGGTCTCGGGGGTCCCGATCGGGTTGACGGGCGGCATCTCGGTGTTCTGCGGGAGCAGTCCCATCTCCTTCTGCCGCTCCAGGGTCTGCCGGCGGATCTCCTCGTACCCGGCGTCGAACCGGCCGCGGTAGCGCTCGACCCACTCCTTGGGCACCTGGTGCGGGGCGTGCGCGCAGCCCGGTGCGTAGTACAGGAAGACCGGGCGGTCGGGGGTGATGGCCTTGACGTCGTCGATGTACTGGATGGCCTTGTCGGTGATGTCGACGCTGAAGTGGTAGCCCTCCTCCGGTGTGGCGGGCTGTTCGACGGGGTGGTTGTCGTGGACGAGGTTCGGGTAGTACTGGCTGGTCTCCGCGCCGAGGAAGCCGTAGAAGCGCTCGAAGCCGCGGCCGAGCGGCCAGTCCCGTTTAGTGGAGGCCAGGTTCATCTCGTCCTCGGCGCACAGGTGCCACTTGCCGACCATGGCCGTGCTGAAGCCCTGGTCGACCAGCATCTCGGCGAGGGTGGCGCACTGTGGCGGGACGTGGCCGTTGGCGCCGGGGAAGCCGACGGCGCACTCGCTGATGCACGCCATGCCGTTGACCGTGTGGTTGCGGCCGGTGAGCAGGCAGGAGCGGGTCGGCGAACAGAGCGCGGTGGTGTGCCACTGCGCGTAGCGCAGACCCTTCGCGGCGATCCTGTCGATGTTGGGCGTCTCGATCGGGCCGCCGAAGCAGCTCATGGCGCCGTAACCCACGTCGTCCAGCACGATGTAGAGGACGTTCGGTGTGCCGGACTTCGCCTTCGGCTGCTCGTACGGGCCCCAGTCCGGGATCGAGTCGCGGATGTCGGGGTTGGCGACACCTCGGAATCGCTTGGTCATGGAGGACGCCTCCTCGCACGCCGTCCGGTTCCGGCCTCACCGGCAGTGCGCCTCACGAGCGGTCAGGACGGCGGCGACCGGTGACCGCCGAGCTCCCGGGCGGCCGAGTTGGGAAATTCACTTGATCGCGCGGCACGGCCCGGGAGGCAGTCGCCGACGGCCCGACCCCGCCTGAGGAGAACTGCCCCGTGCGCCGCGCGTACTCGTGTCGTCGGTCTCGTACGGGCGTACTCGTCAGAACCTGCCGCAGACGGCACCGAATCACCCGGACCACGTGGTGCGTGCGCCGGCGAGCGGCGTAGCAGGCGGGTCCGGTGTGCGCTTGACCGTGTCCCAGCCTATGAGGCTGAGGGGGTGTCGGCAACGGCTGGGTTGGGACCGGCCGGCGGAAGGGCCCGCGGCGGCGCGTGCCGGCCGGTCCCGACCCGCGCGGCGTACCCGAGTTGCGGGAACCGGTCGGACGCGGCAGACCGGTGGGTGGACCGGCCGTCGGCTCTCCGGTGGGAGGGCACGGCCCGAGACCCGCGGAGGACCGCCCATGACACCCGACACCCCTGTCTGCTGCACCCCGGGGCGCGACGCCGGCGCTCCGCGCCCTCGTCCCGCCTCCTCGGCGGGGACGAGCGGTGGGCCCGCCGGCCCGGGCGCCGTCCACCTGGACGGCGGCTGGTTCACCATGGGCAGCGACGACGCGCTGGCCTACCGGCAGGACGGCGAGGGACCGGTACGACGCGTCCGCGTCGACCGGTTCTCCATCGCCGCGCGGTGCGTGACCAACGCACAGTTCGACGCCTTCGTCGGGGCCACCGGGCACGTCACCGACGCGGAGCGGTACGGGGCGTCGTTCGTCTTCGGCGGGCTGCTTCCCGACGGCTTCCCGCCCACCCGGGCGGTGGCGGCCGCCCCGTGGTGGCGGGAGGTGCCCGGAGCCGACTGGCGGCACCCGGAGGGGCCGCGCTCGGACCTGGCGGGGCGCGCGGACCACCCGGTGGTCCATGTCTCGTGGTACGACGCCGTCGCGTACTGCGTCTGGTCCGGTCAGCGGCTGCCCACCGAGGCCGAGTGGGAGTACGCCGCACGCGGCGCTCTCGAGGGCCGGCCCTTCCCGTGGGGTGAGGAGCTGCGGCCCGGCGGCGAGCACCGGATGAACGTCTGGAACGGCGACTTCCCGGCCCGCAACACCCTGGAGGACGGCTATCTCGGCACCTGTCCGGTGGACGCCTTCCCTCCGAACGGCTACGGCCTGTACAACACGACCGGCAACGTCTGGGAGTGGACCGCCGACTGGTTCCACCCCGCCTGGCACGCCACCGGGCCCCTGGAGAACCCCGCCGGCCCGCCCACCGGCACCGCCCGTGCCCTGCGCGGCGGTTCCTACCTCTGCCACGCCTCCTACTGCCGCCGCTACCGGGTCAGCGCCAGGATGCCCAACACCCCCGAGACCTCCACCGGCAACATCGGCTTCCGCTGCGCGGGCCGGGCCTGAGTGGACGGTCCGCCCATGGCTCGGCACACTGCAGGGGATATCCCGGACACGGGGCCCCGGACGCCGACGAGGATCCTGCTGGAGGGGCGTCCCGGCATCGGCAAGACGACCGTTCTGCGTCGGCTGGCCGCGCTGCTCCCCGCCCGCGGCGTCGTCGGTTTCACCAGCGAGGAGATCCGGCAGGGCGGCAGCCGGGTCGGTTTCGCGTTGGAGACGCTGGCGGGCCGGCGGGCGGTCCTCGCCCATGTCGGCCTTCCCGGGCCGCCCCGGGTCGGGCGGTACGGCGTCGACCTGGCCGTGTTGGAACGGCTGGCCGTGCCGTGTCTGGAGCAGGCGGCGTCAACTCCCCGGCAGCTCGCGCTCATCGACGAGCTCGGGCGGATGGAGCTGGCCTGCCCGGCGTTCCGGGACGCCGTGCAGGCCCTGTTCGCGGCGGACACCGATGTGGTCGCCACCGTCCACGCGCACCACGATCCGTTCACCGACGCCCTCAAACGACGGGTCGACGTCGAGGTCGTCCGGGTGACCTCGGCCAACCGGGCCTTCCTCGCGCAGGAGTTGGCGGCGCGGCTCGCCGGGAGGTGAGGACGCCTGGTCCAACGCCGTTGATGCGGGACGAGTCGCCGAGCACCCGGGCGCGGATCCGGTGGACCGCGGTGTGCCGCTCCCAGACGTCGTCGCGCGGCAGGGTGCGGGCGTGCGGCTCCGGCGGCCAGGACCGCTACTCCGACCCGTAGTCGGGGCCGGCCTTCCCAGGCAGACCGACCGGCCGGGGTCCTCGCTCAGGCGGGCCGCCAGCACGCAGCCCGTCACTCCCCCGTCGAGGATGACGACGTCGTAGCCGAGCCGGTCATGCGCCCGCCCCTGCCGGTTCGGCTCCGCCGGGCCGCTGAGCGGCCGGTGCTTTCGCCAACTCCGCTTCCCTGGCGAGGAGTTCGTCGCGGCTGATGGCGTCCATCCGGGTACCCGGCACGGTGCAGGCGTAGGCTCCGGCGATCGCGCCGTAGCGGCCGCACCGCTGCGGCGGCTCGCCGGCCAGCCAGCCGAAGAGGAAGCCCGAGGCGAAGGCGTCACCGGCGCCGTTGGAGTCCACCACAGGTCCGGGGGGTGCGACCGGCGGGATGTGCGTCAGTTCGCCGTCGGTCAGCAGGAACGCCCCGTCGGCCCCGGCGGTCGCGACCACCGTCCGCGCCCGGCCGCGCTCGACGATCTGCCGCATGGTCCGCTCCGGGTCCGCCAGGGCCGTGGTGGAGACGAAGACCAGGTCGGCCTGGTGGGCGAACGGCTCGTGGTACGGGTTGACGCCGTCCCAGTTGTGCAGGTCGGTCGAGATGGTCATCCCGGCCTCGCGCAGCACCGGAAGGGCGAAGGAGCACGGGTAGGTGATGGAGACGTGGGCGTGCCGGCTCACCGAGGCCAGGGCCCGGACCTTCTCCTCCGGCAGCCGGTCCGCCTCGTGCGAGCGGGTGTCGTCGTACAGCGAAAGCCGCCGCCCGTCGGGGCCGACCAGGTTCACCGCGCGCTTGGTGCCGCCCGGCAGCGGGACCTCGGTGAGTGCGATCCCCCGGTCGCGGTGCAGCGTCCGGACCAGGTCGCCGTGGTGATCGTCGCCGATCATGTCGAGGTGGTGCGTGCGCAGGCCGAGGGCGCTCACGCCCACCGCGACGAAGTCCCCGGTCTGGCCCGCCCGGGTCTCGATCCGGGGCACCGTGTAGCCGTCGGCGAACGGAAGCGGCAGTTCGGGCACGTACACGATGGTGTCGACACCGGCACCTCCCAGGACGAGGACGTCGGTCTCAGTGCTCATCGATGCTCCTCCCGGATCTTGGGACGGGGCTGGAGTCGACCGTCCGGCTACCGGCGCTTGACGGCCCCGTGCGCCCCGGCCGGGCCGCGGACGCACGGGGCGCCGCGACCGCTCGGCCCGTCACGATTCTCGGCCGACCACCCGGCCGACCGGACGCAACGTCAACTGCGGTCAACGACAGGTGAGTCAAGCAGGCGATCAGTGGGTTGGCAAGAATTTGCAGAAGCTTCCCGCAAGTCCTCGCAACCTTCGAAGGGCAGTTCACGGTAGAGCTCGGCGACGGCGAGGGCCCGGCTGGCCCGGCTGCGCACGAACTCCAAGCCCGTGCAGCAGCCCGACTGCGACGTGCCGCCGCGCCAGGGTCGCGCAGCGCACCCCACAGGAGGGGTGTTCGAGGTCGAGCGGGCAGCGGTAGCAGTACGGGGACCAGCCGAGCACGCTGTTGCCGGCGAAGGCCTGGTCGCCGATGCCCCAGTGCACCGGCGCCCTGACGCCTGCTCGGCCGCCGCCCCTCCCGCGGGGTACGGCCACCGGGAAACCGCTGGCAGCACTCGGCGCTCCACTGGCATGCTGACCGCGTGGAGAGACCGGAGATCTGGCTCAGGTTCGCCCCTGAGCTGCACATATTCGTCGCCGTGGCACAACGGGCAGAGCGGTCGCCGGTGCGCACCGACGGCGTCTCGACGCTCGGGCACGTCGTGGAGTCCCTCGGGGTCCCGCTCACCGAGGTCGGCGCCCTCCTCGCGGACGGGCAGCCGGTGCGCACCTCGTACGTCCCCAGGGGCGGCGAGGAGGTCTCGGTGCATGCCGTGACCAGGCCGCAGCGGCTCGCGGGACCGGCCCGGTACCTGCTCGACGTCCATCTCGGCACCCTCGCCAGGCGGATGCGCCTGCTGGGGATCGACGCCGCGTACGAGAACCCGGACATCGGCGACGCGGCACTGGCCGCGCGCTCGGCCGCCGAGCAACGGGTGCTGCTCTCCCGCGACCGCGGGCTGCTCAGGCGTCGGGAGATCTGGGCCGGCGCCTACGTCTACAGCCACCGCCCCGCCGACCAACTCCGGGACGTACTCTCCCGCTTCGCACCCGCCCTCGCTCCCTGGACCAGGTGCACGGCCTGCAACGGAACGCTCCGAACCGCCGCGAAGGAGTCGGTGCACCAGCAGCTGAAGGACGGCACCGAGCGCTCGTACGACACGTTCGCGCAGTGCACCGACTGCGGGCAGGCCTACTGGCGCGGCGCCCACCACGCCCGGCTGAACGCGATCGTCGACGAGGCCGTACGCGAGTTCGGTACGCAGTCGCGGCCTGCCACCACTACGAACTGACGGTCAGTCACACAACCTTTCCACCTGGGCGATCGGTGTCGGTGTACGCCTCCCCGGGCCGGGAGCGGACGGCGAAGGACGGACGGGAGCGGCCGGCGAACACCGCAGGTCACCGCCCGCTCGCGTCAGACCTTCGCCTGCCCGGTCACGTCCTCTCCGCGCACACCGCAGAGACGAACTCCGCCACCCGTTCCTGCGGAAGTCCCCGGGCGATGTCGGCCTCACTGATCATGCCGACCAGCTTGTGCTCGGGGTGGTTGATCACCGGCAGTCGGCGGATCCGGTGCTCCTCCATCACCTGCAGCACCTGCTCGACGTCCTCGTCCGCCTCCACCACCAGCGGCCGCCCCAGGGCGAGTTGACCGGCGGTCGTGCGTGCCGGATCCAGCCCGTCGGCGACGCACCTCAGGACGATGTCCCGGTCGGTGATGATGCCCAGCAGCTTCTGGTTCTCACCACAGATCGGCAGCGCGCCGACATCGCGTTCCTTCATGATCCGGGCCGCCTCGGCGAGGGTCTCGTGTTCCCGGACGCACTCGGCACCGGAGTGCATGATGTCTTTTGCGGTGGTCATTGTCCGGCCTCCTGCCGTGAGTGCACAGCCCCGTTACTCCATCGTGGTCCGGGCCCTCCGGCACCGCCACCGGGCTCGGCGCCGTCCCGCGCCGCCCACTCCCCTTCGTCCTCCGCACCGGGCCGTCCCTGCTCGGCGGGCCCGGCGGGCTCGGCGGGCTCGGCGGATCCGCCAGGCGTGCCGGACATACCGGATGCGGCAGCTGCGGCGGCGTCAGTGCGCGCGGGATCGATCGGGACGGTGTCGGGCAGCGGAGAGCGCGTGAGCACCTCGTCCAGCGACGGCAGTTCCAGCTGCTCCACCCCACGGGCCGCGGGCGGCGGCGCGGGCATCTCGGGCCCAACCGCCGCCGCGCCGCCGCCCTTCTCCTCCCCGCCCCCGGTTACGGTCCTCTCCCCGCGCCGGCTCGCGTTGTCCAGGAAGCGCAACAGCTCCACCGGGAAGGGCAGGACCAGGGTCGAGTTCTTCTCCGCCGCGACCTCGACCACGGTCTGCAGCAACCGCAGTTGCAGCGCGGCCGGCGCCTCGCTCATGATGGTCGCGGCCTGGGACAGCCGTGCCGAGGCCTGGTACTCGCCGTCCGCCGTGATGATCCGGGCCCGCCGCTCGCGCTCGGCCTCCGCCTGCCGGGACATGGACCGCTTCATCGACTCCGGCAGCGCCACGTCCTTGATCTCCACCCGGTCGATCTGGATGCCCCAGCCGAGCGCCGGGCTGTCCAACATCAGCTCCAGTCCCTGGTTGATCGGCTCGCGGTTGGCCAGCAGGTCGTCCAGCTCGCTCTTGCCGATGATCGAGCGCAGCGAGGTCTGCGCGACCTGGGAGATCGCGAACTTGTAGTCCTGGACGTTCACCGCCGCCCGCACCGGGTCGACCACCTTGAAGTAGACGACGGCGTCCACCCGCACCGTGACGTTGTCCCGGGTGATGCCCTCCTGCGCCGGGATCGGCATGGTGACGATCTGGACGTTCACCTTGCTCATCCGGTCCGCCACCGGCATCAGCATCACCAGCCCCGGCTGCCTGACGTGCTCCCGCACCTTGCCGAACCGGAACACCACACCGCGCTGGAACTGCTGCACGACCCGGATACTGAGCCCCGCCCACAGGCCCAGCACACCGGCCGCGCCCAGAATCGCGTCAACGATGAGCATCGCCGTCACCTCGGCCTACCCGACTTAAGCGCTGGCCCATTCCACGCTACTCCGCCCAGGCCCCCGGCGATCACCGCTGCCCGCCGGCCGCCACCGCTCTCCGCCCGAGCGGTCGCCGCACTTCGCCCGAGTGGCCACCGCGCTGCGCCTAGGATTCGCCCATGACCGCCGTCCCGGCCCCGCCACCGTCCCCCCGCCACCCGGCGGACTCCATGCGCAGCCTCGCCGAGCTGGACGCCGCGGTCACGCACTGCCGGGCCTGCCCGCGACTGGTCGAGTGGCGCGAGGAGGCGGCCCGGGTCAAACGCCGCGCCTACCAGGACTGGGAGTACTGGGGCCGCCCGATCCCCGGCTTCGGACCGCGCGACGCCGCCCTCGTCCTGGTCGGCCTCGCCCCTGCCGCGCACGGCGCCAACCGCACCGGCCGGATCTTCACCGGCGACCCCTCCGGCGACCTGCTCTACGCCGCCCTGCACGCCATCGGCCTGGCCTCGCGGCCGACCGCCGTCAGCCGTGACGACGGACTGGAACTGTACGGCGTCCGGATCACCGACCCGGTCCGCTGCGCGCCCCCGGACAACAGGCCGTCCGTGACCGAGCGGGACACCTGCCGGCCTTGGCTGGCCCGGGAGTTGGCCTTCCTCCGGCCGACCGTACGGTCCGTGGTCGCCCTCGGCGGCTTCGCCTGGCAATCCCTGCTGCCCGCCCTGGCCTCGGCCGGCTGGGAGGTCCCGCGGCCGCGCCCCGTGTTCGGCCACGGCGCCCGCGTCCTGTTCCCGGCCGCCGACGGCGGCCCGCCACTGGAGCTCTTCGGCTGCTACCACGTGAGCCCGCGCAACACCAACACCGGCCGCCTCACCACCGCCATGCTGCGCCAACTCCTCACCGACGCCGCCCACTCCGCCGGCCTCTCCACCAGCCCCCCGCCGCACTGACCGAGCGTGCCCCGCCGGACACGTGGGCGGCGGGCCTCGCGCCGCTACTCGAACCCCGGTGACTTCCGCGCCTGGCGCCACACCTCCGGCAGCCGCTCCCGCGCCCGTTCGGCCACCGCCAGCTGCCCGCCGTACAGCACCCCGTACCCGAACGCCTGCCCGACCCCGGCCCCGGCGGCCAGCTCCCGCAGGGCGGCCCGCGCCACCACGCTGTCCTGGTGCGCCCCGAGCACCTCCTGCAGCGCCTTCATCCGCGCCGTGAACGGCTCCCCCTCCGGCCCGGCCGTCTCCCCCGCGTACCTGGCCCACTTCGCGGCCTTCCGCGCCTCGTGCAACGCGAGGTCGGTCTCCTCGCCGGGCACCGCCCGCCTGGCCGCCCTGATCCTGGACGCGATGCGGCGCTGTTCCCGCTTCGCCACCTGCCCGATCGTCGGCAGCCCTGCGGCGGACGGCGGACGCTCCGCCAACTCCCGCAGTGCGGCGAGCAGTGCGGCGTAACGCGGGCTGTCCAGCGCGGCCGGCACCGCGGGCCAGGCACGCCGGTGCCGCTCGCGCCACCAGCCCTCGAGCGCCGCCACCAGCGCCTCCGGTTCGCACTCGGCCGGCAGCTCGCGAGCCTGGGCGATCAGCAGTTCACCGAGCACCTCGGTGTCCCTGGCCGGTCCGAGGCAGTTGGCGAGCCAGCGCAGTTCCCCACCGGTCTCGGCGAGCCTGGGCCGGTAGGGGCGCAGCGCGGCGCGCAGCCGCCTGCTGGCGACCCGCATCCGGTGGACGGCGTCCGGCGCGTTCGCCCGGACGTCGGGCTCGAGCCCGGCCAGCTCCTCGGTCTGCTCAGCGATCCGGGCATGCAGCAGGTGCCCCGCCGTCCGAACCGCCGTGCGTGGCATGCCGTCCGCCTTCTCCCGGGCTGCCAGCTCCTGCTGGGGTTCCAGGCTAAGCCGACCGGCCTGGCGGCTGCCCGGCGGCACCATGAGCGTGCACCGGCGGTCACAGCCGGTTGATCCCCGCACTCCGCACCGGTCGCGCGACCGGGCCCCGACCCGGCGGCCGGGACCCCGTCGCGGCAGCCGCCTCGGGCGTCGAGGACTACGGCCGCAGCTGCACCGCCAGCGAGAGCGTGTAGCCGACGAGTGCACCGAAGAAGGCCACGGCGGTGGCGTGCCGGGCGGTGAACGGGAGGGCGGCGAGTGACGGATAGAGCAGTACGGCGATCGCGGCGGCGCCGTCGGCGACGTACAGCCCGGTCGGCGGGACCACGGAGGTGGTGCGCGCGGCCCAGCCGGTGGCCACCAGGAAGCCGGTGAGCAGCACGAAGCCGGAGAGCAGGCCCGCGCCGATGCTGGAGAGTGCGGGGTGCGGCGAGTCGTCCTCGCCGTCCGGGTTCGCGGCGGGACGCAGGCGCTGGGCGATGGCGAGGCTGCCGAGCGCGACGGTGGCGGCCGCGGCGGCGCCGATGATCGGGATGGGGTTCAACTGCGGCTCCGGATGACGGGGAACGAGTGCGCGACGGCCGCCAGCGCGGCCGGAAGGAGGACGGCGACCAGGACGACCGCCGTCCACACCACCGGATCCAGGTGCGGCGCGGGGGCCGGCGGTGGCGGTACGGCCGCGGCGGTGGTCGCCGCCGGGGCTGCCACCGGGGTCGGCAGAGCGCTGTACGTGGGGGCCGGGTCCGGTTCGGGCGGCACGGAGGGCTTCCGTACGTGCAGTACGGCTGCCGCCGTGCTCCTGGCCGGCTTCGGAGTGTGCGTGTGCGTGGGCGAAGGGTGGTGATGCGTCGGGCTCGGCGGCACTGACGGCGTCGGCAGCGGAGCGGGTGTCGGCGGCGGCGAGGGATGCGGAGGCGTCGGGTGCGGTGGCTCGGGCGGCGTCGGTGGAGGCGAGGTCGGCGGAGGCGTCGGGACCTCGGTCGGACAGTCGGGGGGATCGTCCATCGGCTGATTGTCGCTCCGTACCCGGCAGCCCGGCAGCGGATCCTCCGTCCATCGCCGGATCATCGCCCCCGCGAGTGATCGCACCCGAACTGGTCTGCGGGCAAAGGCACCTGACCTGCAAAGAACGTTCGACCGGACCTCATCCCACCCTGCAGAGCACCACCGCGCACCCCCGGGCGCCCGTCCGCCCCCGGGCGGCTTCGTCAGCGGCTACACGCCCGTGAAATACTCCGAGCACCATGACTGACGGCCGGACGACCAGAGCGCTGCGAGCAGCGGTGTTCACCGCCCTCGCCGTTCCGCTCTCCGCACTCGGCCAAGTCGTCATCACCGGACGGCCGTTGCCGCTCAGCCTGGTGGCGGTGGCGACGGCGGCCGTCTTCCTGGCCGCGCTGCCCGCCTGCGGCGGCCAGCGGCGCTTCCTGCACATCTCGGCGGTCCTGGTACCGGTCGAACTGCTGCTGAACACCGCCTTCAACCTCGGTCAGGACGCCTGTGCCGCTCCCTCACGCGGCGTCGATCTGCTGGTCTGCGGCGGGAGTTCGGTCAAGCAGTCGCTCCTCACCGCGAGCGCCCCGGGCACGGCCCAGGCGCTGGTCCTGGTGGTGCACCTGCTGCTCGCCTTCGCCGCCGCGCTCTGGCTGCGTCTCGGCGAGGCCGCCCTGCACGACCTCACCGAGGCGCGCCGCGCACTCGGCGAACTGCTCACCGCTCCACTGCGGATGCTGCTGTTCGCGCCGCTGCCGAACTGCCCCGTCTCCCTCGCGCCCGCACCGCAGGCCCGGCACTCCCGCCTCCGGCGGGTGGCCGTGGTGCTCACCCCCGCACCCCGGCGCGGCCCGCCAGAGACGGCGTTCGCCCTCGCCCGCTGACGGCGCCCACCGCCCCCGGGTCCAGGCCGGGCCACCGGCCCGCATGACCCGCCAGGCGCGTATCTGACGGACAGTCAGCTTCTTTGACCGCTTCCCCCGACGGGCGGGCCCCGGCCTCGGCCGCCACGCACCGGTTCTGCGATCCCGCACGACCGGCGCCGCGCCCTGCCCCTGCTCCCAGGAGTCGACCACCGCATGAGCACCCAGCAGTCCCAGCAGTCCGGCCGGCCCACCCCGCGCGAGCGCCTGCTCGAGGCCCGGATGCGCGAGGCCCGTACCGCCGCCTTCCGCCGCCGGGCGGTGATCGGCGGATCGGTCGTCGGCGCCCTCGCCCTGGCCGCCGCGGCCACCCTCGCGGTCACCGCCGCGAGCGACGGCGTCGGCAGCCACGACGACAAGTCCGAGACCATAGCGACCTCCCCCACCGTCGCCACCCCCGCCAACACCTCTGGCCACAACGGCACCGTGATCGTCTACGGCAAGACCGACGCCCCGCACACCCTCCAGGTGTTCGAGGACTTCCGCTGCCCGATCTGCAAGATCTTCGAGAACTCGACCGGCAAGGCCGTCCAGCGGCTGGCCGACGACGGTACGTACAAGATCGAGTACCACCTGGCCGCCTTCCTCGACGACAATCTCGGCGGGCGGGGCTCGAACACCGCGCTGGCCGCCGTCGGCGCCGCCCTCGACCAGGGCGGTCCCGAGAAGTTCAAGCAGTTCCACGACGTGCTGTACGCCAACCAGCCCGAGGAGCGGGTGGACGGCTTCGGTGACGTCAACCGCATCCTCGAACTGGCCGGCCAGGTGCCGGGGCTGAAGACCGACGCGTTCACCAAAGCCGTCACTGAGGGCACCTTCCGCCCCTGGGCGAGCAAGGTCGCCGCCGACTTCAACAGCAGCGGTGTGCGAGGCACTCCGACCATCAAGCTCGACGGCAAGCCGCTCGAGCTCTTCGACTCCCAGGGCACCCCGATGACCGGCGAGCAGTTCACCGCCGTCGTCCGCCAGGCCGTCGGGAACTGACGCCCGCGCGGCGGCTGCGACCGCCGGACGGCCGGCGTCCGGGAAAACGGTGTTGCGACCACCGGACGTCGGCCGTAGCCTCTGCGACAACGCGTTGAGGGAGACGAGTACCTCCGGGTCCGCATGAGCACAGAGAGCCGCCGGCAGCTGGGAAGGCGGTCTCACGCCCCGGTGGGAAGACACTCCTGAGTGCGAGGAGGAAATGCCTCGCCGGCCGGCCCCCGTCACCGGGCCGCAATGAGGCCGCGGCCCCGGGGCTGCGGCGCAGGTGCGGTGGCACCGCGAGTCCCCCTTCTCGCCCGCACCCCGAAGGGATCATGACGACGCCCCTGGAGGGCAGCGATGATCCACCCTACGACCCGCGTACTGGCCGCCGAACTGCCCGGCCACGTGGGAGAAGAAGTCGAGATCTCCGGCTGGCTGCACCGCCGCCGGGGGCTCAAGTCCGTGACCTTCCTGGTGATCCGGGACCGCTCGGGCCTCGCCCAGGTGGTGGCCGGGCCCGGCGTGGACTTCCCCGAGGAGACCGTGCTCCGCGTCCGGGCCACCGTCACCGCCAACCCCCAGGCCCCTGACGGCATCGAGCTCACCGGTCCCGAGTTCACCGTGCTGTCCGGCCTCGCCGTCCCACCGCCGGTCAGCCTGTTCCGGCCGACCGTCCCGGCCGCCCTACCGGTGATCCTGGACAGCGCCCCCGTCACCCTGCGGCATCCGCGGCTGGCCGCGGTCCACCGGATCTCCGCCGCCTCGGTGGCCGGCTTCCGCGGAACCCTCGACGAACTCGGGTTCACCGAGATCCAGACTCCCAAGGTGGTCTCCTCGGCCACCGAGTCCGGCGCGAACGTCTTCAAGCTCGACTGGTTCGGCAGCACGGCGTACCTGGCGCAGTCCCCGCAGTTCTTCAAGCAGACCATGGTGGGCGTCTTCGAGCGGGTCTACGAGACCGGCCCGGTGTTCCGCGCCGAGCCCCACGACACCGCCCGCCACCTCGCCCAGTACACCAGCCTGGACGCCGAGTTGGGCTTCATCACGGACCACCGCGACGTGATGGCCGTGGTGCGCGAGGCGGTCGCCGGGATGACCGCCGCGGTCGCCGGACGTGCCGCCGGGGCGGTGGAGTCGCTGGCGGTGAAGCTGCCCGAGGTGCCCGCCGAGATCCCCCAGGTGCACTTCGCGGAGGCGATGCGGATGCTGGGGACGGACGAGCCCGACCTCGCCCCGGCGCACGAGCGGTGGCTCAGTGAGTGGGCGCTGCGGGAGCACGGCAGCGAGTTCCTCTTCGTGGTCGGCTACCCGATGGCCAAGCGCCCCTTCTACACCCACCCGGACCCGGCCAGGCCCGCCTACTCCAACAGCTTCGACCTGCTCTTCCGCGGTCTGGAACTGGTCACCGGCGGCCAGCGGCTGCACCGCCACGAGGACTACCTCGCCGCACTGGCCGCACGCGGCGAACCGGTCGAGCCGTACGCGAGCTACCTGCAGGCCTTCGCCCACGGGATGCCCCCGCACGGCGGGTTCGCGCTCGGCCTCGAACGCTGGACGGCCCGGCTCACCGGTGCCGACAACGTACGGCGCACCACGCTCTTCCCCCGCGACCTGCACCGTCTGACGCCCTGAGCGGAGCGGTGAGGCCGGCCGCCGCAGTCTCCGGCGGCCGGCCTCAGCCGGCCTCGGGCACCAGCGGCTTGCCCATGCAGACGCTCTGCGGGTGGTCCTTGTAGACGCCGAACTTGGTGATCGCCTCGTACCCCTCGGAGGCGTACAGCGCCAGCGCCTCGGGCTGCTCGGTGCCGCTCTCCAGGATCACCCGGGTGCGCCCCGCCTCGGCGGCGGTCCGCTCCAGATGGCGGAGCACCGCGCGGGCCAGGCCGCGCCCACGGGCCGCCGGCGTCACGTACATCCGCTTGAGTTCCGCGTCGCCCTCGCGCACCCCGGCGCCGTCCGTCTCCTTGGCCCGCCAGCCGCCGCAGGCGACCGGCTGCCCGTCGAGGTAGCCGACCACGAAGATCCCGGCCGGCGGCTCGAAGTGGTCCGGGTGCATGACGGTCACATCCGCGTCGCCGTAGCGGCGGACGTACTCCTGCTGGACCTCGGCGGACAGCCGTACGGCATCCGGGTGCCCGTAACCGGTGGTGCGTATCTCCATGGCCGGCAAGCCTACGTCGCCACCACCGCCGGCCGGCGCCCGGGTCAGCGGCCCTCGAAGCGGGCCACCAGCTCGTCCTTGCCGAACATCAGGGCGGTGTCCACGGCGGACGGGGCGCCTGCCCGCGGGTCGGCGCCGCCGGCCAGCAGGGCGGCGATCACCTTGTCCTCGCCCTTGAAGACGGCTCCGGCCAGCGGGGTCTGGCCCCGGTCGTTGACCCGGTTCGGGTCGGCGCCGCCGGCCAGCAGGGCCTCGACGGTCTCCGCGTGGCCGTGGTAGGCGGCGAGCATGATCAGTGTGTCGCCCCGGTCGTTGGCCAGGTCGGCGGGGGCGCCGGCCCGGAGGTACCCGGCCAGCAGCGCCGTGTCGCCGTTGCGGGCGGCGTCGAAGAGCCTGCCCGCCAGCTCGATCACCTCGTCGTCCGGCACGGCGCCCTGCACCTGCCCGGCCTGTGGGTTCTGGGAAGTCTGCGGAGCTGAGTCGGTCATGACGGCCTTTCGGATCCGGTGCGCAGTGTCGTACGCACCGTAGCGGATGACGCGTTAGTACGGATGCAACGCATCCGTACGAGTGATCTTCTCCCGGCGGATGCGCGCGGGAGACGGCGCACTGGGGACCCGAGAGAGCGGAATTCCGGTGCGGGCGAAGGGCCGCACGTACACCTCCCACGCTCACCCGAGTGCCAGGTACACCCATTTGCCCCGTTCCGTCATCTATTACTTTTTGTCACGATTAGATCGCTTTCGGTAGCCCATTTTCGCTCCGTCCCCTGTCCCCCCTCACCGAGGAGCAGAACACGTGATCCTCTCGATTTCCGGCATCGTCCTGTTCGGCACCATCGCATTCCTCTTCTTCCGACGGGACGGCCTCAAGGTCTCGCACGCGCTGGTCTGCGCCCTGTTCGGCTTCTACGTCGCGGGTTCCTCGATCGCCCCGAGCATCACGGCGGGCGGCGCGAGTCTGGCGACCCTGTTGAGCGGCCTCAAGTTCTGACCGATCCCCCTCAGTCACGGCCCGGGCGCGGATCCCACCGCCCCGGGCCTTGTCGGCACCGTCCCGCTCGTCCCACCCGCCCGGGGAGTCAGGAATGTCCCTCACCCGCCATTTCAACCGAGGCCGCGACCTCGCCCGCTCGGCAAGCGACTGCGCCTCCGACATGTTCGCCCCGCTGACCGTGATCGGGCGCGGTCTGCGCGTCCAGGCCGACTGGGCCAGGGGCCGGTGGGCGGCCACCCCCAAGGACCGCCGGGGCCCCACCCTGTTCCTGTCCGCAGCGGTCCTGCTCGGCATCTACCTGTTGCCGCACGGTCCGCTGATCGCCGTGCTCGCCCTGATGGCCAGCGCCGCCTGGGCCGGCCGCGCCCCCAAAGCCGCCCCCGCCGAGCCTGGGCCGGACGCCGCCGACCTCAGACTGACCGCCCTCTACGCCGCACTGACCCCCTATCTGGGCGGGGTGGACGAACCCTCGCCCCTCTACAGCCTGGACGGCAGCTACAAGTCCGCCTTCAGCGCCTGGGAGTTCGACGCCGCGGGCCGGATGACCGCGCTCGACCTGGCCTACCCGGCCTACTTCACCGACACCGAGGCGAGTGCCCGGGCCAAGATCGAGCAGGTCGTCCAGAGCAAGGCCGGCCGTGCCAGGGAGTACCGCTTCGACTGGGACGAGGAGTCGAACCGGCTGCGGATCACCGCCCTGGCGCCGCTGCCCACCGACATCGCCGCCCAGCACTTCGTCACCACCCCGGGCGAGATCGTGCTCGGCTTCACCGACGAGCTCGGCAGCCACCGGACCATCCCGGTGCACCAGGGCGGCGACACCGTCCAGCAGCCACCGGTGATCTGGCGGACCGGCCCGCGCTCCGCCGAGCCGCACCTGCTGGCCCTCGGCGCGGCCGGCCAGGGAACGTCCACGCTGATCCGCTCGATCGCGCTCCAGGCACTTCCGTACGGCGATCTGGTGCTGATCGACGGCGCCGGCACCGGCGAGCACGCCTGCCTGGTGAACCGCCCCGGCGTGTACACCGTGGAAACCAGCCTGCACGGCGCGCTGGCCGCGCTGGAGTGGGCCGCCAAGGAGACCGAGCGCCGGATCGCCGCCCTCAGCACCGCCCGCCATCACGGCGTCACCCCGCCCGAGGACGTCAGCCGCCCCCTCTGGCTGCTGCTCGACCACCCCACCGAGCTGAGCGAACTCGCCCACGCGGAGGGCCGCCCCGACCCGCAGGATCTGCTGGAGGTCCCGCTCCGCCAGGGCCGGGCCGCCCGAGTGACGGTGGTGATCGCCGACGACCTGGCGGCCCGCGACCGGATCTCCACCACCGTCCGGGCCACCACCAGGGCCCGCGTGGTACTCGGCCCGCCCGGCGCCGAGGCCGCCGAGGCGGCCCTTGGCGTCCCACTGGACATCGCACCCGCCGCGCAGATGCCACCCGGACGCGGCTACGCCCGGATCGGCACGGCGCTGCCGGTACGGCTCCAGGTCCCGGCCACCGTGGACCCGCTGGACGAGGAGGCGCCGCCCCAGCTGCGGGACGCGGTGATCACCCTGCTGCCGCACCGGGACACCAGGACCGAGGCGGATGCCGACGTGGAACCGGCTCCCACCCAACCTGCCGCACAGGCTTCCGTGCCGGCCGAGGCGGCGGCCCGCGGCCCGGTGGTCGAGCTGACCAAGGACACGGCGCCGGTGCGCCCGCGTACGGCCTGGCGAGTGTGAGCGGATAAACTTGGGCGGCCGCCACTGGGCTGAATTGCTAGCTGTGTGCACAATTGGTGACACTCTGGGTGATATTCGGGCCCAGATGTGACAAATCGGGCGGGGATGGGTACAAACAGGGGCGGCACGACAGGCGACGCATGTCCCGGGACGGGAATCTTCGTCGGCGGCCGAGCGTTGACCGAACGACGATGACAGCGACCACTAGTCCTGTGGGCCATAAGCCCGGGAGGCACGATTCATGAGCGAGCGAGCTCTCCGCGGCACGCGACTCGGGGCCACTAGCTACGAGACCGACCGTGGAATCGATCTGGCTCCCCGCCAGACCGTTGAGTACGCATGTCAGAACGGACACCGATTCGAGGTTCCTTTCTCCGTTGAGGCGGAGATTCCCTCGATCTGGGAATGCCGTTTCTGCGGGCAGGAGGCAGTCCTGCTCGACGGCGATGAGCCGGAGGAGAAGAAGACCAAGCCGACGCGTACCCATTGGGACATGCTGATGGAGCGTCGCACGCGGGAGGAGCTGGAGGAGGTGCTGGCCGAGCGGCTGGCAGTGCTCCGCTCCGGCGGGATGAACCTCGCGGTTCACCCGCGTGACACCCGCAAGAGCGCGTGATCACACCCTCCGCCTCGGCGGAGGACTTCGAAGGGGCCCCGGGCAATCGCCCGGGGCCCCTTCGATTCGACCCGAGTCAGTCGCCGCGCCGCACACGGGGGTACGGGGGCTGATCCGTGGAGCCGCCGTCCCATGACACGCTGCCCGGCGGGCGCGCCGTCCCGACCGGCCGGTGGGCCCCGGTCAGCCGGTGATCGGCGGGCGGTAGTCGGTGTCCGGGCCGGTGGGACCGGTCCGGGGATCGACCACCTCACCCTGGACGACCTTGCCGTCCGGGCGGTGGATGCGCAGCTGCTCCTGGATTCGCATGGCGTCCGCGAAGTGGCCCGCCCCGGGCCGGGCGGTGGAGCGCAGCGCCGTCCTGGCGAACCGGCGCCCGAGCGCGCGCCACATCGCCCTGGTGGGCGGCAGGAGCAGGGTCAGACCGACCAGGTCGGACAGGAAGCCGGGCAGGATCAGCAGCAGGCCCGCCAGGACGGTCAGGCTCGTGCCGGTCCGGGGCTGCTGCGACTCGGGGTCGCGGCTCTGCGCGACGACCGCCGAGAATGCCTTCAGCCCGGCCCGCTTGATCAGCGAACCGCCCAGGAAGGCCCCGGCCACCAGCAGGACCAGTACCGTGAACCAGCCGGCCGCGCCCGCGACGACCGTCAGCAGCCAGATCTCCAGCACCAGCCAGGCGGCGATCAGCAACGGCAGCACCCGCCGCAGACGGCTGCGCGGGGCCGGACGGACCTGGGATGCTTGCTGGGTCACGGTACGAATCCACTCCAGCGCGGTGCTCTCCGCGCAGATCGGCGACGGCCTAACGGGGGACGGCAGCCGCTGCCGCGTCCTCCACCTCGCTCAACGGTTCGACCTTGGCCGGTGTTCCGGCCGTCTCGCCGCCACCGCGCCGCCGCCGGATCCCGCCGGCCACCGCCGCGCCGCACGCCAGCAGGCCGGTGATGGAGAGCACCCACTCGGGCGCGGCACCCACCCGGTCGGCCACCGTCCGGCCGTCGAGCAGCGGCACGGTGGCGCTGAGTTCGGCCGGGGTGAGCTCCTGGGTGCGGCTCTCCACCGAGCCGTCCGGGGCGATGATCGCGCTGATCCCGCTGGTCGCGGCGATCAGGACCGCCCGGCCGTGCTCGACCGCGCGCAACCGGGACATCGCCAGTTGCTGCTCGGGCTGCCCGCTCTTGGCATACGTGGCGTTATTGGTCTGGACCACCAACACCCGGCCGCCGTCGTTGACGGTGTCTCGGACGATCTCGTCGTACGCGACCTCGAAGCAGATCACGTCGCCGATCCGGGCCGGGCCGAGCTGCATCACACCGTCGTGGGTACCCGGGTAGAAGTCCCGGGCCACCCGCTGCAGTCGGGTGATCACCTTGGAGAGTTCGGCGCGGAACGGCACGTACTCCCCGAACGGCACCGGGTGCTGCTTGACGTAGTAGTCGCCGGGGCCGTTCTTCGGGTCCCAGACGATGCCCTCGTTCTGGACGTGCTGGCTGTCCGGGCCGTCCACCAGGGCGCCGACCAGGGTCGGCACGCCGACGGCCTTCACGGCCCGGTCGATCCGGTCGTACGCCTCCGGGACCGCGAAGGGGTTGAGGTCGGATGAGTTCTCCGGCCAGATCACCACGTCCGGGCGCTCGGCCCGGCCGGCGGCGACGTCGGCCGCGAAGCGCTCGGTGGCCGAGGCGTGGTTGTCGAGCACCATCATCGGGCGGCCGAGGAAGTCCATGCCCGGGTGCGCCACGTTGCCCTGGATGACGGCCACCTTGAAAGTGTCGGCGGCGTGGGCACCGGTCGGCACCGGAACGAGGTATCCGACGAGGACCGTCGCCGCGATGCCGGCTCCGGCCAGCACGGCGGCGCGAGCGGGGCGGGGGGCTGTCCGGACGGCGGGGGCGGGGGCGTCCCCGGTGTCCGCGGGGGCGGCGTCAGCGGAGTCGACGGGAGCGGAGTCAGCGGAGGCGGTGCCAACTGCGGGATCACCGGGAGCCGTCCCCGGCGCCGGGCCGAGGCGGACGGCGGTGTACGCCAGCAGGGCACCCGCCAGGGCGACGGCGAAGGTCACCAGCGGGGCGCCGCCGAGCGCGGCCAGCGGCGTGAACGGGCTCGCCGTGTTGGCGAAGGCCAGCCGGCCCCACGGGAAGCCGCCGAGCGGAAGCCGGTCACGCGCCCATTCCTCGGCCACCCAGAGGCAGGCCGTCCACAGCGGCCAGGTGCGCAGCCGGGAGGTGACGGCGAGGCCGGCGCCGAGCGCGACGAGGAACAGGGCCTCCAGGAAGGCGAGCCCGGCCATCGCGTCCAGGCCGATGACCCGCATCCAGTCGAGCAGCAGCAGGAAGAACGGGAACCCGAACGCGAAGCCCGTCCACGCTCCCTGGCGGGCCGTCCGCCCCCGGGTCAGCAGGGAGAGGGCGGCCGCGCCGGTGATGGACAGCGGCCAGAGGTCGAACGGCGGGAAGGCCAGGGCCAGCATCAGCCCGGCAGCCGCGGCCAGGGCGGTTCTGGGCAGGCCGGCCCAGAACCTGCTCCAGCGGCGGCCCAGCCGTCCCGGGCTCTGCTCGGGGACCGCCGGGGCAGCCGCCTCCGAGTCCGCCGTCGGCTGCCCCTGGTTCTCGGGCAGTGCCACCTGCGCACCACCTCTCTGGCTGTGCCGTTCGCTCGCTCTGCGAGTGCCGTCTGGTCGACCGGGCCACTCGGTGCCGAGAGCCGTCGGAGAAAGGTACCCCGGACGGCTACCGGCCGTCCCTCAAGGGTGCCTGATCAGCGACGACATCCCCGCGGGCATGGCGCGGGGCCCGTTGGAGCGGCCGTACGCCGTCGCAGCGGGCCCCACGAGGTTCGCGCCCCGGTCGGTGCCCGGTCGGCCCGTCCTGCGGCGGATCAGCGCTGGTGGACGGTGCGGCCGCGGACGACGGTGCGCAGGCAGGTCGGCAGCGGCACGCCCGGGGTGAGGTCCGGGAGTCCGGGGGTGCCGGAGCGGGGGTCGGTGGACCAGCCGGCGACCCGGTCGTCCGGGGCCTGCACGACCAGGTCGGTGACCTCCCAGATCGCGTAGCTGGCGACGGCGCCGGGTACCAGCACGCCGTCCTGGTCGCGGCCGAGCGCGCGCCAGCCGCCCCGGGTGTGTGCCGTGAACGCCGCGCGGACCGAGATCCGGTGCTCCGGGGTCTGGTGGAAGGCGGCCGCCCGTACCGTGCCCCAGGGGTCGAGCGGGGTGACCGGGGCGTCCGAGCCGAAGGCCAGCGGGACCCCGGCGCGCAGCATCGCGGCGAACGGGTTGAGCCCGGCGGCCCGTTCCGCGCCGAGCCGCTGGACGTACATGCCGTCCGGACCGCCCCAGCAGGCGTCGAAGGCGGGCTGCACGGACGCGGTGAGGCCGAGCTCGGCGAAGGCGGCGATGGTCTTGTCGTCCAGCGCCTCGGCGTGCTCGACCCGGTGGCGCAGCGAGCGGACGCGGGCCAGGCCGACCCGGTCGGCCGCTGCCCGGACGCCCTCCAGGACGGTGGTCAGCGCGGCGTCCCCGATCGCGTGGAACCCGGCCTGGAGCCCGGCCTCGGTGCAGGCGGCGACGTGGTCGGCGACCTGCTCCGCCGTCAGGTAGGCGGTGCCGGTGTGCTCGGCGTCCGCGTACGGGGTGTGCAGGCAGGCGGTGTGCGAGCCGAGTGCGCCGTCCACGAAGAGGTCGCCGCCGGCGCCGACGGCTCCCAGCCGGCGGGCGGTCTCGATGCCCCCGAGTTCGCCCCAGTAGCCGAAGACCTCCGGGCCCTCGCCCTCGGCCGCGAGGGCGAGCAGCGCGGCCAGGTCCTCGGCGGAGGAGATCTCCGGTCCGGCGCACTCGTGGACTGCGCCGATCCCCAGTTCGGCGGCCCGGCGCAGGGCGGCGCGCTGGGCGGCCCGGCGCTGCTCCGGCGTCAGGTGCGCGAGGGCCGCCTGCCGTACGGCGTGGTGGGCGTCGCGGGTGAGCGGCGCGGTGGGGTGGTGGCCGGGCAGTTCGGCGAGGCCCTCGGTCAGCTCGCGCAGTGCGGTGCTGGCCAGGGCCGAGTGGACGTCGGTACGGGAGAGGTAGACCGCGGCGGTGCCGGCCGCGGCGTCCAGTTCGGCGAGCGTCGGCGGGCGGCCCTCGGGCCAGCCGCTCTCGTCCCAGCCGTGGCCGAGCAGCACGCCGTCGTCCGCGGACCGGGCGAAGGCGGAGATCCGCTCCAGCGCCTCGGCCAGCGAAGGGCAGCCGGTGAGGTCCAGACCGGTCAGGGCCAGTCCCGCCGAGGTGGCGTGGACGTGGGCGTCCACGAAGGCGGGGGTGACCAGGGCTCCGGCCAGCTCCACCACCTCGTCGGCGGTCTCGGCGTACGCCTGGGCGGCGCCGTCGCTGCCGACCCAGGCGACGTGTTCACCCTCGACCAGCATCGCGGTGGCGAACGGGTCGGCGGGGCTGTAGACGGCGCCGCCGCGGAGGAGCACGGTCCGGTTGGTGCGTTCGGTCATGGGCCCAAGTCTGCACCCGACCGAATGCGGCCGGAGCGCCGGGGCGCGTCTCAGAGCCTCGGCGGGCGTGCCTCGTACGGAGTGGAGAGCACCACCGTGGTGCGGGTGGAGACCCCGGCGGCGCTGCGGATGCGGGCCAGCAGGTCCTCCAGGTCGCCGGGGGCGGCGACCCGCACCTTGAGGATGTAGTTCTCGTCGCCCGCGACGCTGTGGCACGCCTCGATCTCGGGCAACGGGGCCAGCCGCTCCGGGGTGTCGTCGGGCGCGCTGGGGTCGAACGGTTTCACCGAGATGAAGGCGGTCAGCGCGAGGTCGACCGCGTCCGGGTCGATGATCGCCGTGTAGCCGCGGATGACACCGCGCTGCTCGAGCCGGCGCACGCGCTGGTGCACCGCCGAGGTGGACAGGCCGGTGGCCTTGCCCAGGTCCGTGTAGCTCATCCGGCCGTCTTGCAGGAGCAGCCGGACGATGCGCTGATCGAGATCCTCCACAAGGCGCAAACCTACTTCCCCTTGGGCCGGCTTGCCGAGCCGGTGTGCACTCTTCCGTTTTCGGTGAGTGATCGGCCGCGCATATCGTGGGGCCCACACCCGATCTCCGGCGCCATCGGTGAGCACCACCGCGGTGCGACCGGCGTACGAGCTCCAGCAGACGCGGCGCATGAACGGGGCATGTGCCGCTGGAATGTGGCGAACGACACATCCCGTGCATCACAGTGCACCGCAGTGCAGGGTTATGACGCTGTGGCGCAGGGAAGGGCTGCTTGTGGCCAGGGCCGACGCGAGCCCGGCCCGATCCGAGGGGGATCAAGATGCTTGCTACTGACCAGCGTTCCCGCGCCGTGGAGGATGACGAACGCCTCGACCGCGACGCCGACTTCGACCTCGCCGGGTCCGGGTTCCCGGGGGTCGACCCCGGCGACATGGACAGCTGGGAGATCGCCCGCGTGCACTGCCCCGCCTGCGACCGTCCGATCGCCCTGATCGGCGACGAGGAGCGGCTGCCGCAGCACGCCGTACTGCCGACCGCCTGGCACCCCTTCTCCCCCGCGCTCTGCCCCGGTTCGGGTGCGCCCACCGAGGACTTGGCCGAGTGCGACGACCTGGCCGCCGACCAGGCCGCACCCGGCGCCGAGGCCCTGCTGGCGCTGCCGGCCGAACTCGACTGGCGCACCCAGCCGTTCTCGCACGTGGGCGGGCCCGGGGCGGTGCCGGTGCGCCGGGTGCGGGTTCCGGCGCAGCGCGGGCGCCTGGTGCGGCGCTGACGCCCTTCGCCTCGCACCGGTGAACTCCCGCCGCACCGGGGGAACTTCGGTCAGGGGTGAGCTCTTCAGGGGCGCGGGGACCGCGCGGCCGGCCCTCGATGGAAGTGGCCGGTCCGCGCGCGGTTCCCCGCGTCCCTGCTGATTGCCATCCGCCGCGGGGGGTGGGATCCGACGGCGGTTCCCCCTCCCCCGACAGGCCCTAGCGGCTCAGGTGGCGGCCGATGACCAGGCGCTGGATCTGGTTGGTGCCCTCGACGATCTGGAGCACCTTGGCCTCGCGCATGTAGCGCTCGGCCGGGTAGTCCTGGGTGTAGCCGTAGCCGCCGAGGACCTGGACCGCGTCCGTGGTGACCCGCATCGCGGCGTCGGTGCAGAACAGCTTCGCCATCGCCGCCTCCTTGGAGAACGGCAGTCCCGCGTCGCGGCGGCGGGCGGCGGACAGGTAGAGCGCGCGGCCGGCCTCGATCTGGGTGGCCATGTCGGCCATCATGAAGGACAGCCCCTGGAAGTCGGCGATCGGGCGGCCGAACTGCTGCCGGGTGCCCGCGTAGTCGACGGCGAGGTCGAGCGCGGCCTGGGCGACGCCGATCGCACAGGCGGCGATGCCGAGCCGGCCGGAGTCCAGTGCGGACAGGGCGATCTGGAAGCCCTGGCCCTCCTCGCCGATCCGCCGGTCCCGGGCCACCCGGACGCCGTCGAAGTGCACCTGGGCGGTGGGCGAGCTGTTCATGCCCATCTTGTGCTCCGGCTGCGCCGCGGAGAGCCCGGCGCTGTCGGCCGGGACGAGCAGGCAGCTGATGCCCCGCGCGCCGTCCTCACCGGTCCGCACCATGGTGCTGTAGAAGTCGGCGCGGCCGCCGTGCGTGATCCATGCCTTGGTGCCGTTCACCACGTACTCGTCGCCGTCCGCCTCGGCCCGGGTGCGCAACGCGGCGGCGTCGGAGCCGGACTGCGGTTCGGAGAGGCAGTACGCGCCGAGCTGCTCGCCGCCGAGCATCCCGGGCAGCCAGCGCCTCCGCTGCTCGTCGGTGCCGAAGGCGGCCAGCCCGTAGCAGGAGAGGGTGTGCACGCTGACGCCGAGGCCGACCGCGAGCCAGCCGGCCGCGAGCTCCTCCAGGACCTGCAGGTAGACCTCGTACGGCTGCTCGCCGCCGCCGTAGCGCTCCTCGTACGGGAGGGAGAGCAGACCGGCCTCGCCGAGGGTGCGGAAGACCTCGCGCGGGAACCGGCCGGCGGCCTCGTCCTCGGCGGCGCGGGGCTTGAGTTCGCGCTGGACCAGGTCCCTGGTGAGGCTCAGCAGCTCGCGGGCCTCGTCACTGGGGAGCTGACGGTCGACGGGCTTGGCGGGAGCGGGGCTCATGACGGGCGGGCCTCCTCGGTCGGGGTGCCGGGCCCACGGGTGGTGGGACACGGCACGGCAGGCGTGTCGGACCGGGCACCGGGTTGCGGTGAACGGTCGTTCACGGGCGTGGCGAAGTGAGTATGCCCGATACCGGCCGGTCCGTCACGACCTGCGGGAACGCACCGCCCGTAGAGTGGGTGCGTGGCTGTTCGGGACGGGAGTGCGGAGCTCGGCGACGGCTCGGCCGTTGCCGGGGCCGGTGTTCGGGCTTCCGTCGCACCGGCGGGTCCGTCGGGGGACGGCGGGATTCCCGTACGGCTGGCGCGGCAGCTGCTCGCGCTGCCGCCGTCCTGCGGCCCGGTCCGACTGGTGGCCGTGGACGGTCACGCCGGGGCCGGGAAGACGACCTTCGCCGCCCACCTCGCCGCCGCGCTCGGCCGGGCACCGGTGGTGCACCTGGACGATCTCGCCACCCACGCCGAGCCGTTCGGCTGGGTGGAGCTGCTGCGGACCGAGGTGCTGGAGCCGCTGGCGGCCGGGCTGACGGCCCGGCACCGCGTCTACGACTGGACGTTGCGGCGCTTCGCGGACTTCCGCACCGTGCCGCCCGCCCCGGTGGTGCTGATCGAGGGAGTCGGCGCCGGCCGGCGTGAACTGAGGCCACTGCTGAGCCGGTTGATCTGGATGGAACTGGACGCGACGGCCGCCCGGGCACGCGGGGAGCTGCGCGACGGACCGGAGTTGGCCGAATTCTGGGTCGGCTGGACTGCGGCCGAGCAGGCGCACTTCGCCGCGAACCCGAGCCGTCCGTACGCGAATCTGCGGGTGGACGGACTCACCGGCCGAGTCCTTTTCACTTCTCTTGGTGAACCCTTGTCCGATTTTTGACCTGGGAGGTCCTCAACCCGTAGGTTCTCACCGTCGCGGGCCGTATGGATCTCGCAACACCGGACGCGGCGCCTCCGGCTCGTTCCCCCGTGGGCCGGAGGCGTCGCGCTCCGCATCCGTCGCGCCACTCTCCCCACCTGCCGCGATCGACGCCGACCGTCGGGTTCCGGTCGGACTCCAACAACCCGGCGGGTACTGCGATTTGACACCGTGCGACACCCTTCCGGATCAGCCCCGCGCCGGTACGATTCGTGGCAGGCACGGATGCGTGCCGGGGGCGTCGGCGTGGGCGGGCACCACCCTGGCCACGCCCCTCGGCCGCCGAGCCTCGGTGCACCGAGCGGGGGGCGTGAGTGACGGTGGAGAGTTCCAGTACGACCGGGCCGGATCGGCTCGCCGACCGCGCCTGGCTGCGGGCGATGGACGCCTACGCCGCAGGTGCCTATGTGAGGGCGGAGGAGGAGTTCCGCACCGCGGTACGGCTCGACCACGGCATGGCGGACGCCTGGCTCGGGCTGCACGCGCTGCGCTGCGACACCTCGGGCGCCCTGCTGGCCATGCACCGCCATCAGGACCGCTTCGGCGAGCAGCGCGCCAGGCACGGGCGGCCACTCAGTTCGTGGTACTGGCTGGGCTGGTGGGTCCAGCCGGTGCTGGAGGACACTCGCGACCTGGCCCTGGCGCACGCCTCGCACTGGCTGGACGGCCGTCACCTGACCGAGCTCGACCGGGCGCTCACGGCCTGCCCGCCGCCAGACCGGGATCCGTCGGTGCGCTTCCTGCACGCCTGCCGCTCCTACCTGTTGAAGGACTGGGAGCAACTCATCCGCGACACCGACCGGTTGCTGGACGACCCGATGCTCGGCATCGAGGCCGGGCTGTTCGCCGGCATGGCCAGGGTCCGCCTCGACATGTGCGCCCAGGCGCAGCGGCCGCTGGCCGCGTCACTGGCCCGCTGCCGCTCGGAGCAGCCGCAGCGCAAGGAGTTGCGGTACTGGCTGGCCCGGGCCTACGAGGGGGCCGGACGCAGCGCCGCGGCCCTGCCGCTGTACCGGGCGGTGCACCGGGCCGACCCGGCCTTCATGGACACGGCGGCCCGGCTGGCGGCGATCACCACCGAGGACGGGGTGGTCGAGGGCCTGCTCGGCGACGGCCGGGACGATTCCACGCTTCCTGGTGAACTGGCCATCGCGGAGGCCGGCTTCGAGTCGGCCGGGGCGCCGGGCAGCGGGCCCGTGGCCGAGTTCGGGCCGGACGGCGAGTACCAGCCCGGATACGGCCCCGCCGCAGGGTACGACGGCGAGAGCGGGTACGACCGCGGGAGCGGGTACGCCAAAGGTGCCGGCTACGACGGGGAGTTCGCCGACGGCGACGGGTACGGTCCGGGCGACGGGTACGGTCCGGGCGACGGGTACGGTCCGGGCGACGGGTACGGCGGCGAGGGCGACTTCGGTACGGAGGCCGACTACCGGATCGGCGAGTCCGGTGCCGCTCCGGCCGCCACCGGGGCGCCGGCACCCAAGGCGGCACCCGAGCGCTCCGGCGCGGCGGCCGACCCCGCCCCCGGGCCGCCGCCCAGAGGGGACGGCGGTGAGCGCGCCGCGCCGCCGGCCGGCTCCCCGCACCGGGGCGGACTGCGCGGTCAGCAGGGGCTCGACGCGGCGCTCGGCGCGCTGGAGCAGATGGTCGGCCTGGAGCCGGTGAAGCGCCAGGTCCGGGCGCTGTCGGCGCAGTTGCGGATGTCGCGGCTGCGCGCCGAGCAGGGCCTGCCGGTGCAGCCGCCGAAGCGCCACTTCGTCTTCTCCGGCCCATCGGGCACCGGCAAGACCACCGTCGCCCGCATCCTGGGCCAGGTCTTCCACTCCCTCGGTCTGCTCTCCGGCGACCACCTGGTGGAGGCCCAACGGGCCGACCTGGTGGGCGAGTTCCTCGGCCAGACGGCGGTCAAGGCCAATGAACTGATCGACTCGGCGCTGGACGGCGTCCTCTTCATCGACGAGGCGTACAGCCTCTCCAACTCCGGTTACAGCAAGGGCGACGCGTACGGGGACGAAGCGCTCCAGGTGCTGCTGAAGCGGGCCGAGGACAACCGCGACCGGCTGGTGGTGATCCTGGCCGGTTACCCCGAGGGCATGAACCGGCTGCTGGCCACCAACCCCGGCCTCAACTCCCGCTTCACCACCCGGGTCGACTTCCCGAGCTACCGCCCCGCCGAGCTCACCGCCATCGGGCGCGCCCTGGCCTCCTCCGGGGGCGACGGCTGGGACGCGGACGCCGCCGACGAACTCGCCAGCATCTGCGGCCATGTGGTGCACGAGGGCTGGATCGACGAGCTCGGCAACGGGCGCTTCATCCGCACCCTGTACGAGAAGTCCTGCGCCTACCGCGACCTGCGGCTCTCCTCGCTCCGCTCCCTGCCCACCCGCGAGGACCTGGCCACCCTCCGCCTGCCCGATCTGCTCCAGGCCTATGGCGAACTGATCGACGGCCGCCGGTAGCCGGGGGTACGCGATCGCGGGACCGGCCGTCCAACGCGACGTCCGAATGCCGCCGGAGATCCGCGTGCCGGCGCGGCAGCATCGTCATGTCCGCGAACCCGACAGGAGGATCGAGCGAGCATGACTGCGGTACTCGACGGCAAGGTGGCACTGGTGACCGGCGGCAGCCGGGGCATCGGCGAGGCGGTGGCGCTCCGGCTGGCCGAGGACGGGGCCGACGTAGCACTGACCTACCGGGACGGCGCCGAGCGCGCGGCGGAGGTGGTCGACAAGGCCCGGGCGCTGGGTCGGCGGGCCTGGGCGGTGCGGGCCGACGGCGCGGACGCGTCGGCGGTGCGGGAGGCGGTGGACCGGGCCGCCGCGGAGTTCGGACGGCTGGACGTCGTGGTGAACAACGCGGGGATCGGTGTGCTGGGTCCCCTCGAGGGCCTGCGGCCGGCGGACGTCGACCGGGTGCTGCAGGTCAACGTGCGGGCGCCGTTCCTCGTCTGCCAGGCCGCGGTGCGGCACCTGGGCGAGGGCGGGCGGATCATCAACATCGGCAGTTGCATGGCCGAGCGGGCCGCGTTCGGCGGCGGTTCGCTGTACGCGCTGAGCAAGACCGCCCTGATCGGCCTGACCGGGTCGCTCGCCCGCGAACTGGGCCCGCGGGGCATCACGGTCAACCTGGTCCACCCCGGACCGATCGACACCGACATGAACCCCGCCGACGGGCCGTCGGCCGACCTGCAGCGGAGCCTCACCGCGCTCGGCCGGTACGGGCAGCCCTGGGAGGTCGCCGCGACCGTGGCCCATCTCGCGGGAGACGGCGGCCGGTACATCACCGGCGCCGCCATCTCAGTGGACGGCGGCTTCGCCGCCTGAGCCTCGCGGGGGCGGCATCCCGCCGCCCCCGCGAGGCCTCCGACCGGAGGCTGCCGCCGGAGAGCAGTCGGCCTCAGGCGCGGGCCGTCTGGCGGTGGTCGGGGTCGTGCATCTCGCCGACCAGTTCCTCCAGGACGTCCTCCAGCGCGACCAGGCCGAGCCGACGGCCCTCCTGGTCGACCACGGCGGCCAGGTGGGCGGCGGCCCTGCGCATGGCGCCGAGCGCGTCGTCCAGCGGCATGCCGGCGCGCAGCACGGTCACCGGGCGCCAGAGGCGGGCCGGCAGCGGGGCCTCGGGGTCGTCCACGTCCAGGATGTCCTTGACGTGGAGGTAGCCGTGCAGGGTCCCGGCCTCGTCGATCACCGGGAAACGGGAGAAACCCGTCTCCACCGCCCGCCGCTCTATCTCCAGCGCGGTCACCGAGGGGCCCACGGTGACCAGCTGGTCGGCCGGCAGCAGGACGTCGGTGACCGGTCGGCGACCGAGCTCCAGGGCGTCCTCCAGGCGCTCCTGGCGGCGTTCGTCCAGCAGTCCGGCCGCCCGGGAGTCGGCCAGCAGGTGGAGCAGCTGCTCGTCGGTGAAGACCGAGGCGACCTCGTCCTTGGGCTCGACCTTCACCAGGCGCAGCACACCGTTGGCGAATGCGTTCAGCAGCCGGATGACCGGCCCGAGCCAGCGGGCGAGGCGGTCCAGCGGCGGGCCGAGCCAGAGCGCGGCCTTCTCCGGACCGGCGATCGCGATGTTCTTGGGGACCATCTCGCCGACCACCATGTGCAGGAAGACCACCAGCGCCAGCGCCAGCGCGTAGCCGACCAGCTGGACCAGCGACTCCGGCAGGCCGACGACCTGGAAGGGGCCTTCCAGCAGTCCGGCGATGGTCGGCTCGGCCAGCGCGCCGAGCAGCAGCGAGCAGACGGTGATGCCCAGTTGGGCGGCGGCCAGCATCGCGGAGACGTTGGAGAGCGCGTGCAGCACGGTGCGGGCGCGCTTGTCGCCCGCCTCGGCGAGCGGTTCGATCTGGCTGCGCCGGACCGAGATCACCGCGAACTCGGCGCCGACGAAGAAGCCGTTGCCGAGCAGGAGCAGCAGGGAGGCGACCAGTTGCAGGGCGGTCATCGGTCGGTCTCCTCGGCCTCGTCGTCAAGGCGGCGTTCGATCAGCACCCGGCTGGTGCGGTGCCGCTCGACCTCCAGCACGGTGAACCGCCAGCCGGGCAGGCTCGCGCGCTCGCCGGGGTCGGGCAGCTTGCCGAGCAGGTCGGCGAGCAGGCCGCCGAGCGTCTCGTACGGTCCGTCCGGGGCCTGCAGGCCGATGGCCTCCAGCTGGTCGAGCCGGGCGCGGCCGTCGGCCTCCCAGACCGGGTGGCCGTCGGCGGGCGGCAGTTGACGCAGTTCGGGGATGTCCTCGGGGTCGTGCTCGTCCTGCACCTCGCCGACGATCTCCTCGACGATGTCCTCGATGGTGACCACGCCGGCCGTGCCGCCGTACTCGTCGACCACGATGGCCATCGGCTGCTGGCGGCGCAGCTGATCGAGCAGGCGCTCGGCGGGCAGCGTCTCGGGGACCAGCAGCGGTGCCGAGGCCAGATCGGCGACCCGGATCCGGGCGCGCCGATCGGCGGGGACGGCGAGGGCGTCCTTGAGGGTCACGGTGCCGCTGACCTCGTCCAGGCTGTGCCCGTAGACCGGGAACCGGGACAGGCCGGTGGCCCGGGTGAGGTTGAGGACGTCGGCGGCGCTGGCGTGGCGCTGCAGGGCGACGACGTCCACGCGCGGGGTCATCACGCTCTCGGCGGTCAGTTCGCCGAGGCCCAGGGTGCGGACGAACAGCCGGGCCGACTGCTCGTCCATCACTCCGGCCCTCGCGGAGTGCCGGGCGAGCGAGACCAACTCGGCCGGGGTGCGGGCGTGGCCGAGCTCCTCCTGCGGCTCGATGCCGAGTGCCCGCACCATGCGGTCGGCAGAGCCGTTCAGGAAGCTGATCAGCGGACGGCAGACGGCCGAGAAGAGCCGCTGCGGTCCGACCACGGCGTACGCGACCTGGAGCGGCCTGGAGATCGCCCAGTTCTTGGGGACCAGCTCGCCGATCACCATCTGCAGCACGGTGGCCAGCACCATGCCGCCGGTCACGGCGGCGGTGGCCGCGGCGGCCCGGGGCAGTCCGACCCCGGTGAGCGCGGGGGTGAGCAGCGTGGAGAGCGCCGGCGCGGCGAGCATACCGACCACCAGCGAGGTGACGGTGATGCCGAGCTGGGCACCGGAGAGCTGGAAGGAGAGCTTGCGCAGGGCCTTCGCCAGACCGGCCGCCCTCCGGTCACCGGCCTGGGCGGCGCGTTCGACGCTGCCGCGGTCCACGGTGATCAGGGCGAACTCGGCGGCCACGAAGAGGCCGTTGGCGAGGATGAGCAGGAAGGCTGCGAACAGCAGCAGCCAGGCGGTGATCACAGTGCCGCCCGCCTTCCGGGGGCCGGAAGTGAGGCGGCGCGGGTACTACCGGACGGATCGTCCATCGAGGGGAGGTGTCACTCCTCAGGTCATGGGGTGAAACGGTCTCGCCTTCGAAGGCCACGGGGCCGGAAGGCATGCGAAGACCGGCGGGGCCTTTGCCCCGGCTTTACCAGCGTAGACGATACCGGGGCGCGGGTAAGGATCTTGCAGGGTGCTGCCTGCCCCGGCCGGTGGAAGCCACCTCCCCGGCAGGCTCCGGGCACCGTGCTCAGCGCGAGGTACCGCGCTCCTCGACCAGGTCGCGCAGTGCGCGGGCGGCGCGGACCGCCTGGTCCCGGCCGCCGGCGGGCTGGATGCCGACCGCGGCCAGCGCGGTGCCGTCCGCCAGGTCGAGGGTGACCCACGGGTCACCCTGGCGCAGGTTGACCCGGAGGATCTCGGCCCAGGCCAGTCGGCGGCTGCGGACGAAGTTGACCACCGTGACGCCCTGCTCGTCCGCGCTCACCCGGGGCCGGGCCAGCATCAGACCGACCGCGGCGAACAGCAGACCGCTGCAGACCATCGCCACCCGGTCGTTGAGCTGCCAGTTGTCGGGCATCGCGAAGGCGATCGCGGTGAAGAGCACCAGCAGTACCGAGCAGAGGGTGAGCAGCACGGCCCGGTTGCGGCGCGGCGCCCAGGTGACCGGGAGCGCGACGGACTCGACGGGCGTGGTGGTGGGCTGGGTGGAGGTGGTCACGGTGCTTCTCCCGAGTGCGGGCGGGGGCCGGTCCCCGCCCGATGGGTCGTCCAAGACCGGCCGGCGACAGGGCCCGCGGCGTCGCGGG
>NZ_BAAATR010000002.1:353648-420538 GCF_039533515.1 Kitasatospora cystarginea
CACAGAACGACATGGCTACGATCCGACTTACACTGCCCGCGGCGTCGCGCTCCCTGTCGCCGGCCGGTCCAAATCGATCAACTGGATCGAACGGCTGGGTCAGCCGACTCTACCGAGGCCTTATCCGTCGCGGGCGACGGGGTCAGAGGCGGCAGGCGTGGATGTTGGTGACCAGGATGGCGCGGGCGCCGATCCCCCACAGGTCGTCCATGATCCGCTGGGCCTCCTTGCGGAGCACCATCGCCCGGACGGCCACCCAGCCCTCGGTGTGCAGCGGGGAGACGGTCGGCGACTCCAGGCCCGGGGTGAGCGCGACGGCGTCGCTGACCTTCTCGGCGCGGATGTCGTAGTCCATCAGCACGTAGCGGCGGGCCACCAGCACACCCTGGAGGCGGCGCAGGAACTGCTCGACCGCCGGGTCCTCCCCGGCGCCCTTGGGCCGGATCACCACGGAGTCGGAGACCAGGATCGGCTCGCCGAACACCTGGAGGCCCGCGTTGCGCAGGCTGGTGCCGGTCTCCACCACGTCGGCGATCACATCGGCGACGCCCAGCTGGACGGCGGTCTCGACGGCACCGTCCAGCTTGGTGACGGTCGCCTTGACCCCCTGGTCGGCCAGGTGCTTCTCGACCAGGCCGGTGTACGAGGTGGCGATCCGAAGCCCTTCCAGGTCCTGGACGTCCTTCATCCCGGCACCGACCGGCTTGGCGAAGCGGAAGGTCGAGCCGGCGAAGCCCAGTGCGAGCACCTCCTCCGCGTCCGCGCCCGAGTCCAGCAGCAGGTCGCGGCCGGTGACACCGACGTCGAGCCGGCCGGAGCCGACGTAGACGGCGATGTCGCGCGGGCGCAGGAAGAAGAACTCGACCTGGTTCTCCGGATCGACCAGCACCAGTTCCTTGGGGTCCTTGCGCTGCCGGTAGCCGGCCTCATGGAGCATCTCCGCCGCGGGACCCGAGAGCGAACCCTTGTTGGGGAGGGCGATGCGGAGCATGAGAGAGGAATCCTTCGCTGTGGAGGGGGTTGTGGTGCGTCGGGGTGGTCGGGATCGGTTCAGAGGTGGGCGTAGACGTCGTCGAGCGTCAGACCACGGGCGACCATCATCACCTGAAGGTGGTAGAGGAGCTGCGAGATCTCCTCGGCGGTCCGCTCGTCGCTCTCGTGCTCGGCAGCCATCCAGACCTCGGCGGCCTCCTCCACGACCTTCTTGCCGATCGCATGGACGCCCTGCTGGACGAGCTGCGCGGTACGGGAGGACGAGGGGTCGCCGTTGGCGGCCTTCTGCTGGAGCTCGGTGAAGAGCTCCTCGAATGTCTTGGAAGCCATGATGAGCTCACCTTACGGCTTGCGGGCTGACCGACGGTAAACGGTCCGCAGCGTGGACGCTCCCATGGACTATCGCAGACGCACCCGCTCGTGGCCCTCAAGGGCGCGAACCACCGCGCGTGCGGCCTCCCCCGGCTTTCGCCGGAGCCACCCGACCGGCCTCGTGACGACCTCGCGACGACCTCGCAACAGCCGAGGGCGCGGGGAGCCACGACCGTCAAGGTCATGACTCCCCGCGCCCTCGGACGGTGCGGGTACGGGCGACCGGGCATCCCCGGCGGTGCGGGGCCGGGCGCGCGGGCGTCCCGGCCTGCTATCGAGGGCGAGCCCCCGCTACGCGAGTCCGCGCAGCGTGACGGCGGTGGCGACCGCCGCAGTCACGGCCTCGTGGCCCTTGTCCTCGGCGGAGCCCTCCAGGCCCGCGCGGTCGATCGCCTGCTGCTCGTTGTCGCAGGTGAGGACGCCGAAGCCGACCGGGATGCCGGTGTCGACGCTGACCTGGGTGAGGCCGAGGGTGGCGGCCTCGCAGACGTAGTCGAAGTGCGGGGTGCCGCCGCGGATGACCACGCCGAGGGCGATCACCGCGTCGAAGCCGCGCTCGGCCAGCCGCTTGGCGGCGACCGGGAGTTCGAAGGTGCCGGGAACGCGGATGACGGTGGGCTCCGCGATGCCCAGCTCCTTGAGCGCGCGGTGGGCACCGTCCAGCAGGCCGTTCATCACCTGCTCGTGCCACTGCGCGGCGACGACGGCGACCTTCAGGTCGGCGGCGTCATCGATGGTCAGTACGGGGGCTCCGTGGCCGCTCACGTTCGTATGTCCTTTGCTGGTCGGGAAGTTCAGGAGTTGATGTCGAGCCAGGGCAGCTCGTGGCCCATCCGGTCGCGCTTGGTGCGCAGGTAGGCGGTGTTGTGGGCACCCGGCTCGACGGCCACCGGCTGCCGGCCGTTGACGGTGAGGCCGTACTCGGTGAGTGCGGCGATCTTGTCGGGGTTGTTGGTGAGCAGGGTCAGCGAGCGCGCCCCGAGGTCGGCCAGCATCTGGGCGCCGATGCTGTAGTCCCGGGCGTCGGCGGGCAGGCCGAGTTCGAGGTTGGCGTCGACGGTGTCCCGGCCCTGCTCCTGGAGTTCGTAGGCGCGCAGCTTGTGGGCGAGCCCGATGCCCCGGCCCTCGTGGCCGCGCAGGTAGAGCAGCACGCCGCGCCCAGCGGTGGCGATCTCCCGCAGCGAGGCCTGGAGTTGGGGTCCGCAGTCGCAGCGCAGCGAACCGAGTACATCACCGGTCAGGCACTCGGAGTGGACCCGCACCAGCAGATCCTCGCCGTCCGGGACCCGGCCGTCGGCACCGAGGCCGCCGGCCACCAGGGCGATGTGCTCGACGCCGTCCAGGGTGCCCTTGTAGCCGACGGCCGTGAAGTCGCCGTGCTCGGTGGGCAGGGCGGTGACGGCGGCGCGGGCCACGTGCAGTTCGGTGCGGCGGCGGTAGGCGATCAGGTCCTCGATGGAAATGATCGACAGACCGTGCCTGCGGGCGAAGGCGACCAGTTCGGGCAGCCTGGCCATGGTGCCGTCGTCGTTGACCACCTCGGCGATGGCGCCGGCGGGCGGGAGTCCGGCCAGCCGGGCGAGGTCCACCGCCGCCTCGGTGTGGCCGGGGCGGACCAGGACGCCGCCCTCGACCGCGCGCAGCGGGAAGACGTGTCCGGGTCGGGTGAGGTCGCCGGGCCCGGTGGCCTCGCTGGCGAGCAGCCGGACCGTCCGGGCCCGGTCGGCGGCCGAGATACCGGTGTCGACGCCGTCGCGGGCGTCCACCGAGACCGCGTACGCGGTGCCCTTGCGATCCTCGTTGACCTGGGTCATCGGCGGCAGCTTGAGCCGGTCGAGCTCGGCGCCGGTCATCGGCACGCAGATCACGCCGGAGCTGTAGCGGATGGTGAAGGCCATCAGCTCGGGGGTGGCGGCCGAGGCGGCGAAGATGATGTCGCCCTCGTTCTCGCGGTCCTCGTCGTCGACCACGATCACCGGGCGGCCGAGCGCTATGTCGGTGATGGCGTGCTCGACCGGGTCGAGGGCGAGGCTGTCGTCCAGCAGCGGGTGGACGTCGTGGACGGGCTGGGTGGTCATGCCGTGGCTCCCTGGAGGACGGCCGTGCTCGCGGCACGGGGGATGCGGGTGCGCAGCCACCAGGCACGCAGGCCGAGCAGCACCAGTACGAAGTAGATGACGTAGGTCAGACCGGAGAAGGTGTAGCCGCTGGAGAAGGCGAGCGGAACGCCGACCACGTCGACCGCGATCCAGGCGAACCAGAACTCGACCCAGCCCCTGGCCTGCGCGTACATCGCGGCCAGCGTGCCGACGAAGATGTAGGCGTCCGCCCACGGGCTCCAGGACAGCTTGGGGTAGGCGAGGAACAGCTCGGCCAGGCCGACGGTGGCCAGCGCGGTGGCACCGGCCAGCAGCGCGCGCTCCGTCCAACTGGCGAAGCGGACCTCGATGTCACCGGTGTCGCGGCGGCCGCGCTGCCACCGGTACCAGCCCCAGACGGCGGCGACGATCACGATGCCCTGCTTGCCGACCAGTCCGGCCAGGTGTCCGGAGAGGTAGGCGGCGATCAGTACGACGCCGGAGAGCACCTGGACCGGCCAGGTCAGCATCGAGCGGCGCCAGCCGAGCGCGAGGGCGAGGAGTCCGAGCAGGTTGCCGGCCATGTCCGTCCACTTGACCGGCTGGCCGAGAACCGAGAAGGCGGTGTCGTTGAGCCAGTTCACGAGGCGTCCTCCGCGGCGGCGGGTGCGGCGAGGGTGCTGGGCAGGGTGCGGGTGTCGAGGAGGCGCTCGACGTACTTGGCGAGGACGTCCACCTCGAGGTTGACCGGGTCGCCGATGCCCTTGGCACCGAGGGTGGTGAGGGCGAGGGTGGCCGGGATGAGGCTGACGGTGAAGCTGTCGAGGGCGGCTTCGACCACGGTGAGGCTGACGCCGTCCACGGTGATCGAGCCCTTCTCGACCAGGTACCGGGTGATGCTCTGCGGCAGCGAGAAGCGCAGCACCTCCCAGCGGAGGTTGCCCTCGGCATCGCGTTCGCCCGGTTCGCGGGAGAGCAGGGTGCCGGTGGCGTCGACGTGGCCCTGGACGAGGTGTCCGCCGAGCCGGTCGCCCAGTGCCATGGCGCGCTCCAGGTTGACCCTGGAACCGGGCTTCAGGGCGCCGAGACTGGAACGATGGAGCGTCTCGGCCATCACGTCGGCACTGAACTCGCCTGTGGCAGCGGCCAGTTGCTCGGGGCTGTCGACCACGGTGAGGCAGACGCCGTTGACCGCGATGGAGTCGCCGTGCCGGGCTCCGGAACAGACCACCGGGCCGCGCAGGCGGATTCGCGAGGAGTCGCCGAACTCCTCGATGGAGACGACCTCGCCGAGCTCTTCGATGATGCCGGTGAACACCCGGGTTCTCCTCGCGCTTGGGGCGCGGACTCCGGGGCGGCATGGGAGATGACACGGACAGCAATGCCCAGGGATGCCCGACCGGGCACTCCTGGATGTCGGGAGCGCTCCTCGGCACCGGCCGGGTACGACCGCTGCGAGGGGACGGAGTCCTCCCGGCACACCATCCGCGGCCCCTCGGGTGGAGCCGCGGCACTGCTTGTCCGCCCGCGCACGCCTCCCATCCGGACTTTAACCGTCGGTCCAGGAATTTCACCTGGTCAACCGGCCGCTGGCTGCGGACGGGTCGCGGACTGTAACCGCCGGTTCGGATTTTCACCGACCCCGGAGTGCGCTGAACGTCACTGCTACTGCGGTCATTCTGCCACGCTCCCCGACGGACGAGGAGGGGAACTCACTGTGGCCTGGTTCACTTGGCCAGATCGGCGCCGGCGGGAATATCCCGCACCCCGGCGGCAGATCGAGCACCGCGACCCGCTGGGCACGCAACTGCCCCGGCTGCGGGGGGAACTGACCGTCCGGCGCAGGGCGCCGGCGGCGCGAGGAGTGCGCGGGCCCGCCCGCCGACCGCCAACCAGACTGAGTGCGGAGGTGGTTGGGGCCATCGGCCGTCGGCCATCGACCTCGAGCCGGACGGCGAGGGGCATCCGCCGCGCGCGGCCGAGGCCGGTGCCGGCTCCGGCCACCGCCTCGGCCGCCGGTCGGGGTTGCGCGGCCCGCGCAGCGGGTAACCCGCCAGGTTGCGAGCCCGGTCGGCCTCGTCCAGCGGCGACACGCATCGTCGCCGGCGGCCACGGACCGGGCTCGACCACGTTGCGGACCGACCCGCGACGGCCCGTTCGACGACAGCCCGTTCGACGACGGCCGACTGCGGGCCGGCGCCGCGAGTCCAACCCGTACCGCGCCCCCGGAGGGCGGCCCAGCGGACGGCCCGGGGACGGCCCCTCTCCGCCTCCGCCAACGGCACGCCCAGGCCTCTGCCGCCACACCTCCACCGGGGCGCACCCTGTTGGTATCCACGGCACCGGGCGGTGTCGACCCGGGCCACCGACCAGTGGAGGTGTGGGGCGATGGCCACCTTCATGGACGTCCACCACGGGATGACCGGCATCACCGCCGAACAGCTCGCGGCCGCACACCGGGCCGACCTGGCGATCCAGGCCGGGGAGCACGTGCACTTCAAGCAGGCCTGGGCCGACCCCGAGACCGGCACCGTCTACTGCCTCTCCGACGCCCCGTCCAAGGAGGCCGTCCAGCGGGTGCATGAGCGCGCCGGACACCGGGCCGACGAGATCCACCACGTGTCGATCACGATCTGACCGACTCGGACCGGCACCACCGGCTCACCCGGTACGACGGGCCCGACCCGACCGGACGCCGCACCCGGGAGCCCAGGAACGGCGAAAGCCCCTGTCCGCCCTCCGGGTACTCGACTAGATTGCCGATGCGTGACCACGACACCGCTGGCTCCGGGCCGGCTCTTCGACGCCCTGAGCACCGCCGCACTGCGGGACACCGCACAGCTGCGCGAGATCTACGAGCAGCCGAGCGAGCACGCCCGCCGGAAGCAGGTGGACCACCTGCACGACAGCGCCCAGCAGCTGATCGGCTGCGCCTCACTGGTGTTCATGGCCAGCGCCGGGGCGGACGGGCGGACTGATGTGACTCCGCGGGGAGGCCCGCCCGGGTTCGTCTCGGTGCTGGACGTGCACACCCTCGCCATACCGGACGCGACCGGCAACAAGCGGCTGGACAGCCTGCACAACATCATCGAGACCGGACAGGTCGGCCTGCTGTTCGTCATCCCGGGCCGCGACAGCACCCTGCGGGTCAACGGCCGCGCGTGCGTCTCCACCGACCCGCAGCTGCTGGCGCAGCTGACCGCCGTCGGCAAGCCGCCGCGCAGCGCCGTCGTGGTCGCGGTCGAGGCGGTGTACGGACACTGCCCGAAGTCCTTCCTGCGGGCGGGCGCCTGGAAGCCCGAGAAGTGGCTCTCCCCCGACGCCGCACCCAGTTCGGCCCAGGTCACGCTCTCCCATCTGAGCGACCCGGAGCTGACGATCGAGATGATCGAACAGTCCGAGCGCGAGGCGCTGCTGTACCGCTACGAGTGACGCCCACCCCGAGCGAGTTCCGCCCCAGAGCCCGGCCCGGCGTTCCACCGGCGGTTTCCAGGGGTCGCTGCAACCCGTGGTCGGTCGTCCAGGCCGCGAGCAGTTCAGACAGACGCTCGGCTGGGGTTTCCCAGCCGAGCGTCTTGCGTGGGCGGCGGTCGCGCACGCCGGGCTGACGGACACTCAGGGTGCGGCGGAACGAAAGCGGGTGACCGAACGGAACGTCAGGCTCCGCTTCCCACTGGCACGTTCGGGCCTTCGGTCCGCCGGCCACGGACAGCCTTCGGGGCGGTCGACTCGGTCAAACCTTGACCCCGAAGAGTTCAACATTTTGTCAACGCTTCCACTCTCCCGCCCCACCAGCCACACGACCGCCCGCCCGCCAACCCGCCCCCATCAGGGATTATTCCTTTCGGCAATCGATCCGCTACGCTACGCATCCGGTATCGCTCACTTGCCTCCGGCCGGGTCAGGCGTACTGTTCCGATCCGGGAGCAGAGCACGAACGGACACCGCCCGAACCGAGCGGTGTCGGCGGGCGGGACGACGTTCTCGGGAGTTCCTGTGCAGGCTGCGGAGCAGGCGTCCGAAGGGGCGCCATCAGGGCTGGCCCACGGACCACGGCGCCGCGCAGCCACCGGCCCCGACGCCACCGCCTCGATCAGGTCCGTCTCCCCCACGAACGGCGTGCCGACCTGATCCACCGGTACGGCGCACTCCGCTCCACCCGCTGACAGGGCTTCGCCGACGCCGCCGAAGCCCCGGCCATCGAGGCCCTGGCCGCCGACATCCGGCTGACGAAGTCCGGCTGACCGAGTCCCGACCCACAGGGCCTTCTCCCCCGGCCGGTCCAGCGTCGGACCGGCCAAGCCCTCCACCGAGAGAAGTGACGCCGTGAACCTCTCGCCCCGAGAGATCGACAAGCTCCACGTCTACGTGGTCGCCGACCTGGCCCGGCGCCGCCGCGACCGGGGCACCAAGCTCAACTACAGCGAGGCCGCCGCGCTCATCACCGAGGCCGTACTGGAGGCCGCCCGCGACGGGCACACCGTGGCCGAGTGCATGGAGATCGGCCGCAAGGTCGTCGCAGCCGACGAAGTCATGCCTGGCGTAAGGGAGATGCTCGGCGTGCTCCAGGTCGAGACCGCCTTCGTGGACGGAACCAAGCTGGTCACCTGCCACGACCCGATCCACCCCTGACCGTACCGAGCCGCCCGGCCGCCCGCGCCGCACCACACCGTGCCGCGCAGGTGTCCCGGAGTACGAGCAAACGCCCTTGCCGCACCGAGGAGTCAAGCAGGATGTCCGGGGGATCCCAGTACCTCTACGGCGATGATCCGGTCGAGATCAACGCGGGCCGGGCCACGACCAGGCTCACCGTCGCCAACACCGGCGACCGGGCCGTGCAGATCGGTTCGCACTACCACTTCTTCGAGGCCAACCGCGCCCTGAGCTTCGACCGCGAGGCCGCGTACGGCATGCACCTGGACATCCCCTCCGGCACCGCCGTGCGCTTCGAACCCGGGGACACCCGCGAGGTCGATCTGTGCGCCTTCGGCGGCACCCGTCGCCTGGTCGGCTTCGCCGGGCTGGTGAACGGCGGCCTGACCGCGCCCGACACCCGCCGGACCGCCCTGCGCCGCGCGGCCGACCAAGGCTTCCGTGACGCGCCGGCGGGGGTGGGGGCCGGAGTACCGGCTGACACACCGGCGGTCGTGCCGACGGTCTCGCTGACAAACGCTCCGATGACCGAACCGTCGGCCGTACCGACCACCGCGCCGACGACCGATCCTGCGACCGCACTGGCGACGGTACCGCCGACCGCCTCGGCGAACGACGAGAACGAGGGGGCCGACGCCTGATGGCGCTCCTGCCGCGCAAGCAGTACACCGACCTGTTCGGCCCGACCGTCGGCGACCGGTTCCACCTGGCCGACACCAACCTGCTGGTGGAGGTCGAGTACGACCACAACGCCGGCTCCTACGGCGACGAGGCCGTCTACGGCGGCGGCAAGGCCATCCGGGACGGGATGGCCCAGGACCCCGCCGCGCTGAGCCGTGAGGGCGCGCTCGACCTGGTCATCACCAACGTGGTGGTGATGGACCCGGTACTCGGCATCGTCAAGGGCGACATCGGCGTGAAGAACGGCCTGATCGCGGGCGTCGGCAAGGCCGGGAACCCGCATCTGCAGAACGGTGTCGACCCCGCGCTGGTGATCGGCCCCGGCACCGAGGTGGTCTCCGGCGAGCACCTGATCGCCACCGCTGGCGGGGTGGACACCCACATCCACTTCATCTCGCCGCAGCAGGCCCAGGAGGGCCTGTCCAACGGCATCACCACCTTCTTCGGCGGCGGCACCGGGCCGACCGACGGCACCAACGGCACCACCTGCACCCCGGGTCCGTGGAACATCCACCGGATGCTGGAGGCCGTCGAGGAGCTGCCGGTCAACGTCGGCCTGCTCGGCAAGGGCAACGCCAGCCTGCCCCAGGCACTGCGCGAGCAGGTCGAGGCGGGCGCCGCCGGTCTCAAGGTCCACGAGGACTGGGGCTCCACCCCCGCCGTGATCGACGAAGCGCTGCGGGTCGCCGACGAACACGACGTCCAACTGGCCATCCACACCGACACGTTGAACGAGGGCGGCTTCTTCGAGGACACCCTCTCGGCGATCGACGGGCGTACCATCCACACCTTCCACACCGAGGGCGCGGGCGGCGGCCACGCTCCCGACATCATGCGGGTCGCGGGTGAGCCCAACGTGCTGCCGTCCTCCACCAACCCGACCCTGCCGTACACCGTCAACTCGGTGGACGAGCTGCTCGACATGGTGATGGTCTGCCACCACCTGTCCCGGGACATCCCCGAGGACGTCTCCTTCGCCGACAGCCGGGTGCGCGCCGAGACCATCGCGGCCGAGACGGTGCTGCACGACCTCGGCGTGATCAGCATCTTCTCCTCCGACTCCCAGGCCATGGGCCGGGTCGGCGAGTCCTTCGCCCGCGCCTTCCAGACCGCCCACCACTGCAAGGACAAGCGCGGCGCCCTGGCCGAGGACAGCTCGCGCAACGACAACGCGCGGGTACTGCGCTACCTGGCCAAGCTCACCGTCAACCCGGCGATCGCGGTCGGCGCCGCCGACGTGATCGGTTCACTGGAGCCCGGCAAACTGGCCGACATCGTGCTGTGGCCCATCCACTCCTTCGCCGCCAAGCCCAAGCTCGTCATCAAGGGCGGCATGGTCAACTGGGCGCTGATGGGCGACCCCAACGCCTCGCTGCCCACCCCGCAACCGGTCTACTACCGCCCGATGTTCGGCGCGATGGGCCGCGCCCGGCAGCGCACCTCGGTGACCTTCATGTCCCAGGCGGCCGTCGCGGCGGGCGTCCCGGGCGAGCTCGGCCTGCGGCGCCGGATCGAACCGGTGCGGCGCTGCCGTACGGTCGGCAAGCAGCACATGGTCCGCAACGACGCGCTGCCGAAGATCGTGGTGGACCCGGAGACCTACAAGGTCACGCTGGACGGCGAGGTGGCCACCATCGAGCCGGCCGAGCGCCTCCCGCTCAGCCAGCTGTTCTACATCGCCTGATCCGGCCGACACGACGTGATACCGGTCGACAACTCCCAGTCAGGAACACCGGCTTGAACGAACCGATGCAGATCCCGGCACTGCTGACCGGGCTCCAGCTCACCGACTCGGCCTTCCCCAGCGGCTACTACACCCTCTCCCACGGCCTGGAGGGCTTCCAGCAGTCGCGCGCGGTCTCGCCGCGCACCCTGCCAGCGCTGCTGCACGACCTGCTGCGGCACGGCGCGGGCCCGGCCGACGCGACCGCCCTCGCCCTCGCCCACCGCGCGGTGTCCGCCGGCGACTGGGAGCAGCTGGTGGCGGTCGAACGACGGCTGTACGTCGCCAAGTTGGGCCGCGAGTCCCGGCAGGCTGCCGTCCGTACCGGGCGGCAGCTGCTGGACCTGGCCGGAGAGGTCTACGGCACACCGGAGATCGAGCGCTACCGGGAGCTGTACCGATCCAGCCGGGTGCACGGCTGCCAGCCGGTGGTCGCCGCCGCCGTGCACGCCGGCAACGGCGTGACGGCGCGGCAGGCGGTCACCTGCGAACTGTTCGCCTTCGCGGCCAGTTTCACCGGCGCCGCGCTGCGGCTGCGGCTCACCGACCACCGGCGGGCGCAGGTCGTACTGCACGGCGCGGCCCCGGTGATCGAGGAGGCCGTCGAGGCCGCCCTGCGCCGCGAGTTGGCCGACCTCGGCAGCTGCACACCGCTGGCCGACGTGATGGCGGGCCGCCACGAGCGTGCCGATGCCCGCCTGTTCGCCAGCTGAACCGACCTCCCCACTCCCCCTGAGGACTGTCATGCACGACCCCACACAGGTACGCGGAACCCACCACCACGACCACGACGGCCTCGTCCGCCGTCCCGAGGACGGCGTGCTGCGGGTGGGCATCGCCGGCCCGGTCGGTTCCGGCAAGACCGCGCTGATCGAGGCACTGGTCCCGGTCCTGATCGGACGCGGCCGCACGCCCGCCGTGATCACCAACGACATCTACACCTCGGAGGACGCCGCACACGTCCGGCGCACCCTGGCCGGCGTGCTGGACGCGGACCGGATCGTCGGCGTGGAGACCGGCGCCTGCCCGCACACCGCCGTCCGGGACGACCCGACGATGAACCAGGCTGCCGCCGACGAACTCCTCGAACGCTTCCCGGAGATCGACACCCTGCTCTTCGAGAGCGGCGGCGACAACCTCACCCTCACCTTCAGCCCCGCCCTGGTCGACCTGTTCCTGTTCGTCCTGGACACCGCCGAGGGTGACAAGATGCCGCGCAAGAAGGGCCCCGGCATCACCGAGTGCGAGCTGCTGGTCATCAACAAGACCGACATCGCCCGGTACGTGCGCTGCGACCTCATCAGGATGGAGGCGGATGCCCGGACGGTCCGGGAGGGCCGGCCGGTGGTCCTCACCAATGCGCTGACCGGCGAGGGCCTGGACGCCGTCGCCGACTTCCTCCTCGCCCACCCGCGGGCGAACGGCGCCGCGCCCCGGAGCGAGCGCGTCCCGCTCGCGCACACGGCGGCGAACAGCTCGGCGGCGGTCCCCGCATGACGGCGGCGCCCGAGCGGCTGGACCCCGCGCACTACGAGCCCCGCCGGGTACCGGGCCGGCTGCTCGAACTCGCCGGCAGCCCGGACACCCTGGCCGCCGGGCGCCCCGGCAAGGTCGGCCTGCTCGAACTGCGCTACACCCGGGTCGGTGAGCGCACCGAACTCGTCCACCGCTACCAGAAGTCCCCGCTGCAGATCGTGCGGCCGCTCTACATCGACCCGCTGCGGCCCGATCTGCCGGTCACCTTCCTGATGTCCACCGGTGGCGGGATCGTCCAGGCCGACCGCAACCGCATCGACATCGACTGCGGTCCGGGCAGCGCCGTGCACCTGACCACCCAGGCCGCCACCAAGGTGCACCGGATGGAGTTCGACCACGCCACCCAGCTCGTCAACCTGACGGCGCGGGCCGGGAGTTACGTCGAGTACCTGCCAGACCCGCTGATCCCCTACCGGGACGCCCGGCTGTACCAGCACACCGTGGTCACGGTGGACCCCGGCGCCACCGTCCTGCTCGGCGAGACCATCGCCGCCGGACGGCTCGCCCGGGGCGAGCGGCACGCCTACCGGATGCTCTGCAGCGACCTGGAGATCCGGCGCCCCGACGGCGAGCCGCTGGCCATGGACACCGTTCGGCTGGAGCCGGGCGAGGGCGGCGAGGGAGTCAACGGCCCGGCCGTGCTGGACGGTTACGACCTCATGTCGAGCCTCTTCGCCGTCACCCCGCTCGCCCCCGCCGACACGGTCGCCGACACCCTGGACGAGGCGCTGCGGCCCACTTCACTGACGTACGGGGTGAGCACCCTGCCCGGGGAGTGCGGAGCCTGGGTCCGCGTGATGTCCGACGAGTCCCCCGCGCTCACCCGCGCCATGCGCGCCGCCTGGGACGCGCTGCGCCGTCTGCTGATCGGCGTGCCCGCCCCTGACCTGCGAAAGAGCTGACGCCCTACTGCTCCGGCGTGGTGCTGTCGTACTCGCTGGTGCCCGCGTCCAGCAGCGGGGTCTGCGGCTCCTTCATGTGTGCCGGGGCCATCGGGCGCAGCACGTGGTACCCGAGCAGCACCACCAAGGTGCCGAGGGCGATGCCGCTGAGCGAGAAGTTCTCGGTGATCTTCAGCGACACGTTGCCGATGCCGATGATCACGCCGGCCGCCACCGGGACCAGGTTCAGCGGGTTGGTCAGCTCCACCCGGTTGTGCACCCAGATCTGGGCGCCGAGCAGACCGATCATGCCGTACAGGACGACGGTGATCCCGCCGAGCACTCCGCCGGGGATGGCGGCGACCACTGCGCCGAACTTGGGGCAGAGGCCGAAGAGGATCGCGAAGCCGGCGGCGCACCAGTACGCGGCGGTGGAGTAGACCCGGGTCGCGGCCATCACGCCGATGTTCTCGGCATAGGTGGTGGTGGCCGGGCCGCCGACGCTGGTGGAGATCATGGTGGCGGCGCCGTCCGCCATGATCGCCACGCCCATCCTGTCGTCCAGCGGATCACCGGTCATCTCGCCGACCGCCTTGACGTGTCCGGCGTTCTCGGCGATCAGCGCGACCACCACGGGCAGCGCCACCAGCACGGCGGAGGCGGAGAAGCTCGGGGTGTGCAGGGTCGGCAGGCCGATCCAGTCGGCCTTGCTCACGCCCGAGAGGTCGAGCCGCCAGTGGTCGCCCACCACCCCGGCACCGTTGGCGGAGTGGATCTGCCCGAAGATCCGGTCGGAGACCCAGGAGAGCGCGTACCCGAACACCAGGCCGAGGAAGATTGCGATGCGCGACCAGAAACCGCGCAGCGCCACCAGGGCGAGTCCGGTGAACAGCATGGTGAGCAGCGCGGTCCACTGGTCCTGCGGCCAGTACGTCCCGGCGGCGACGGGGGCCAGGTTGAAGCCGATCAGCATCACGACGGCGCCGGTGACGACCGGCGGCAGCACCGCGTGGATCACCTTCGCGCCCGCCGCCTGGACCACCGCGCCGCAGGCCGCCAGCACCGCACCGACCACCAGCAGTGCACCCGTCAGCGTCGCGGCGTCACCGCCCTGTGCCTTGATCACGGCGGCCACCCCGACGAAGGACAGGCTGCTGCCGAGATAGCTGGGGATCCGCCCGCCGGTGACGAGCAGGAAGAAGATGGTCGCGACGCCGGAGACCATCACGGCCAGGTTGGGGTCCAACCCCATCAGCACCGGCGCCACGAACGTCGCGCCGAACATGGCCACCACGTGCTGGGCCCCGAGTCCGATGGTGCGCCCCCAGCTGAGCCGCTCGTCCGGCTTCACCACCGCACCGGGCGCCGGGCTCCTTCCGTCGCCGTGCAGCTTCCAGCCGAAGCCCGCCATGGGTCACTCACTCTCCTCGTCGGCAATGGGAACGCCCATGCGGGCAGATCGGGCCAACAGCCGATCACACCACACGCCCTGATGCAAAAACCCGCCGCCGGACGGGTGGCCGCCCAGCCGGGTACGGCGGCTCCGCCGCCGGCTGTCCCGCTCTCAACCTGGGCCGCCGGCAGCCGAGTTCGGCGACCGGCGGCCGAAGGGGCTACCGGATTTGCGTCAGCACCCGGGCACTCGAGCGGCTTTCGGCGCACGGCGAAGGCACTGCCACCGGATCACCTGTGCGCCGTCGCCGCGTCACCTGCGCCGGAACACCTCCACCGGACGGCCCGGACGCCAGAGCCGGATCACGAGCTCGCCGTCCTCGACGGTGGTGGTCACGGCCTCCTGGAGGTCCAGGCGGAACGCATGGAAGTCACCGGGCGGCTCGCCGCCGGTGGCGTAGCCGGCCTTGTCCCCACGGTCGGTCACCTCTACCGCGCCCCCTTTGACCTTGGCATCACCGTCATCGCTCGGGTGGGCGTGGATCGCGCACCGGTCGTCCCGCCGGAGGTCGCGAGCCTTGACCGCGTTCAGCATCGAACCGAACGACAGATCCGGCCCCTTGAAGTCGACTTCCGTCCCACTCACCCGGGGCGAACCGTCCTTGCGCGGTGTCGCCAGGATGTAGGTCCTGGCCGCCTCCAACCGGGACTTCACCACGGCTGCGAGCTCCCCGGCCTCTTCCTCGAACTGTTTCCACGTCGCCATGCGCGCAGCATCACAGGAGGGACTGACACTACGGCTTCAATGAGTTGACGATACATCAGGCACGTATCAGACGTTTGATCCGACAGTGGGTCGAGCATCCGGACCACTCCCACTAGGGGTTGCACCCCCGACCCGTCCCCGAGTCAGCGTCCGTGCCCACCCCCAGAGAACAGGGCGTCGATCTCCCCCTCAACGGCGATCCCCGGCCGCTCCGAACGGAGCACGATCTTCCATGTCGCCCGACCGCACCGGAAGAAATCAGAAGGACCCGCCACCGTGACCGCCGCAGCCCCCGCCCCCGTCTCGCCCGCCGTCGCCACCGCCACCCGCCCCACGGGCCGTCTGTCGGTGCTCGCCGGCATCGCCGCCCCCGCACTGTTCGGCGTGTACGGCGTGATCCGGCTACTGCCGGGCTCTCGCCAACCGGGCCCGGGCTGGACCGTCGGGCACCTGTGCCTGCTCGGCGCGCTGCTGACCTTCGGCGTGGTCTTCCGCGACCTGTACCGGGTGCTGGCCGAGCGCGGCCGGGTGGCGGCGGTACTCGGCTACGGCACTGCGATGGTCGGCACGGCCACCGGCGTGGGCCAGGTCCTGATCGACCTCTACAGCGGCTTCCGGGCCGACACCCTGGCCGAGCAGAACCGGTTCTTCGCCGAGGTGCAGAGCTACCCGGGCGTGCTGCCGATCTTCTACCAGGTGCTTCCGGTCTTCTTCCACCTGGGTCTGCTGGCCATGGTGATCGTGCTGGCGGTCCGCCGCCGCCTCCCGTTCTGGAGCCCGCTTGCCATCCTGGCCGGTGTGGTCGCGATGGCCGCCTCGATGGACATGATGACGGTCGGCGTCGCGTTCTACGCCCTGGCTCTGCTTCCCCTCTACCGCCAGGCCAGCCGCCAGGCGTAACCACTCGGACGCCGGCCACCGAACGCCGGCCAGCGCTGCCGCAGGCGCCGGGATCCCCGAGATCCCGGCGCCTGCGGCGCATCCGGCTCCCTCGCTTTCACAGCCTTGGCCCCCAGCCGCGGCGCCGGGAGCCGGAGTTCACCCCGCCTGCCCGCCGCGCTGCGCGAGGTGCCGGAGGTACTCCGCGCGGTTGAGCGGGTTGCCGTCCGTCCGCCGGCCGGCCGAGTAGGCGCCCGGCGCGTGACCGGTGACCGCCCGGTCTCCGCCGGGACGGGACCACCAGACACCTTCGCCGCCGGTGAGTGAGGCCAACTGCCGCTTGAAGACCGGCACCTGGCGCAGCGGAATGCCGCCCTCGAGCAACCAACCCTCCCCCTGGGCGGACGACCGCCTGATCTCGGCCTCGAGTCCGACGAGCCGGGCGACGACCGGGTTGACGGCCTCGGCGGGGAGTTCCAACTCGAAGTCTTGGCAGGGCTCGTAGAGCCGGGTGCCGGCCTGCGCGAGAGCCCGCATGAGGACCAGCGGGGTCAGGTTGCGGAAGTCGGTGGCGGTGCTGATGGGGCTCGCGAACCCGGACCGGGTCAGGGTGATGGTGCAGTCGGTCACCGGCCAGCCGTGGAGGCCCTGCTGGAGGCATTCGTGCACGGTGTCCTCGATGGCGCGGTGGAAAGCGCGCGGCAGCGCGCCGAGTTCGGTCTCCCAGCGGAAGCTCACGGCGGAGCCGCGGCTCGCGGGTTCGACCCGCAGTCCGACGGTCGCGAAGAACTCGTTGCGCCCGCGCCGGTCGATCTCCTCGAACGCCTCGCCGCCGCCCGCCGGCCGCTCGGTGTACCGGATCCGGGACGGCTCGAAGACGGCCTGGACCGCGAACTCCTCGCGCAGCCTGGCCGCGATCACCTCCCGCTGCACCTCGCCGTACAGCAGCAGCGACATCCGGCCGCCGGGCAGTACGCGGGCCTGGATCAGCGGGTCCTGCTCGGCGAGCGCGCTCAGGGCCTCGTGCAACCGGGTTGCGAGGTTCGGCGGCTCCGGCCGGACCACGACCTCGAGGGACGGCGGGGTGAAGCCGTCCTGCTCCTCGCACAGTTCCGACTCGCCCGGCATTCCGAGCCGGTCACCGACCCGGGTCTCGGCCAGGCCGCGCAGGCGCACGATGCTGCCGGCCACGGCCCTGGTGTCCGAGGATGCCGAGCCGACCACGGTCAGTTCGGTGACGCGGCCCTGGTACTGCCGGTACCGGCCGTCCGCCTCCCGCCGGTGCAGGGTGAGCCGGTCGCCCCGGGCCACCGTCCCGGCGAACAGCCGCAGGCAGCAGATCTTCTCGCCGGCGCTGCCGCGTTCGATCGCGAAGACCGTGCCGCGCGGCGCGTCACCGAAGGGCTGCGGCGGGACCGGCAGCAGCCGGGTGATGCCCTCCAGCAGGGTCGGAATGCCCTCGCCGGTGCGGGCGGAGCCGAAGACCACCGGGTGCACGAGGCCCGCCGCGGTCTGCGCGGCGATACCCGCCCACAGTTCCTCGTGGGGCGTCGGCCGGTCCAGGACGAGACGGGTCAGCAACTCGTCGTCGTTCACGGAGAGCAGGTCGGTGACCGCGGTGTGGAAGTCCGGGTCGTCGAGTGCGCACGGCCTGGTCCGGACGGTCGAAGTACCGATGCCCGCAACCGTGTTGAGCGGCACGAGCCCAGGCGCGAGCCGCCGCCGGATGGCTGCCAGCAGTTCGTCGTGGCGGGCGCCGGCGCGGTCGATCTTGTTGATGAAGATCAGCACGGGGATGCCCATCCTGCGCAGGGTGGCCATCAGTACCCGGCTCTGCGCCTGGACGCCCTCGACGGCGGACACCACCAGGACCACCGCGTCCAGGACCCGCAGGGCCCGTTCCACCTCGGCGATGAAGTCGACATGGCCGGGGGTGTCGATCAGGTTGACCTGCAGGCGGCCCGCGGGGCCGGCGGTGGTGAAGGAGGCGACGGCGGAACGGATGGTGATACCGCGCTCGCGCTCGATGTCGCCGGTGTCCGTCTGGGTGGTACCGGCGTCCACCGAGCCGAGCCGGTCGATCGCGCCGGTCTCGAACAGCAGTCGCTCGGTCAGGCTGGTCTTACCGGCGTCGACGTGCGCCAGAATACCGATGTTCAGGGTGGTCATGAGTGGCGGAATCCTCGGAAACGCTCGAAAGAACGGGGAGCTTGGGGTTTCCGAGAACCTGGCGCATCTCACTCTCCTGACTGTGACGGCACGAGCTTCGTCATCCTGTCACCGGGACCCGCCGCCCGCACGCGAATTAACGCGGCGGGCCGCGACCGAACCAGCCCGGCGGACCACACCGGGCCTCGACGGACCGCGTCGGGCCCGGGACCGGGGCCCGACCGGGGCCCGCCGCTCAGTGCGCCGAGGCCCCGCCGTTCAGTGACTGAAGCGGTGGTGGCCGAAGCGGTGGCGCCGGGTGGCCGGCGGCGACTTGTCGGCGTCCAGATCCTGCACCGCCTGGTCCACCTGCGTATCACCCGTCGGGCTCCGGCGGGCTTCCCGCGCGGCCCGCTTGTCGACCCGCCGCGCGACGGCGCGGCGGCGGTGCCTGCGGGCCCCCGACGAGGCCAGCATCCAGCCCAGCGCGAAGAGCAGGGTCAGCGCGATACCGGCGAGGAAGATCTCCAGGGCGTTCATGGTCCCGATGTGGTTGCCGAACAACGTGATCGCGTAGTCGGAACCGGCCTGGAGGTTCTGCGAGATCAGCAACGCGGCGAACCCGGCGCTCACGACGAGCAGCAGCAGTCCGAGGAGGAACATCGAGGGCCTCCCTTCAAGGGCTCATGCTGAGATATATGCCCTGAATAGGAAATTTAGACCCACTTGGCCAACTACTGTCACGATGGTGACGCCCTGCACCCGAACGGGCACCCATCGCACTCCACCCGGATCCCTGCCCTCCGACGCACCCACGGCGACACCGAGGCTCCCCCGACCCGCCCCCTGGTGGCCCGCGCCCCCGCTCGACGGGCACCCGCCCGGCGGATTCCGCGCGGGTCGGGCGCCTGGCAACGTGAACGGCCGGGGGCTTCACCGGCGGAGGGCGGACGAGACGATGACAACCACCGATGTCCTGACGATCGATCAAGTCATCAGTCGTATGCGCGACTTGGCCGAGCGGCTGCCACAAGGGGACGGCATCGAGGTCTTCAACGCGATGTACCTGACGGTGACCGAACTGGTCAGGGACCGGCTGGCGACGGCCTACTTCGACGACCCCGCGGGGATGGCCAGGCTGGACGCCGTCTTCGCCGCCCGCTTCCTCTCCGCCGTCGACACCGCCGATTCGGGCGGTGCGCCGGAGGCCTGCTGGCGACCGCTGTTCGAACTGCGCGGCAACCCCGGCATCCATCCGATCCAGTTCGCGCTGGCCGGGATGAACGCCCACATCGAGAACGACCTGCCGCTCTCCGTACTGGACTGCTGCCGGGTCCTCGGCCTCGAACCCAAGGACGCCGAGGCCGACTACCACCGCATCAACGACCTGCTCGCCGAGGTCGAGTCCCAGGTCCGCGACGAACTGCTGCCCGGCCCCGAGCGGTTGCGGATCGCCGACCCGCTGCTGCACGTGATCGGCGTCTGGAGCATCGACCGCGCCCGGGACGCCGCCTGGGCCAGCGTCCTCGGCCTGTGGGAGCTGCGGCGCGCCCCGCTCGCGTACGAGACCGTCACCACCGCGCTGTCCGACTCGGTGGGCATGGTCAGCCGGGCCCTGCTGACCCCGTTCGACGGGCACTGAACACGCCGTCGGCCGGCCTCCCGCGCACTGCGGGAGACCGGCCGACCGCCTACCGACGCCTGGGAGGCGTCACGCCCAGCTGGAGTGCAGCGGCTTGCCCTCGGCGTAGCCGGCCGCGCTCTGGACGCCCACGATCGCCTTCTCGCGGAACTCCTCCAGGCTGTTGGCACCCGCGTAGGTGCAGGCGCTGCGCACACCCGCGACGATCGAGTCGATCAGGTCCTCGACACCAGGACGGACCGGGTCGACGAACATCCGCGAGTGCGAGATGCCCTCCTCGAACAGGCCCTTGCGGGCGCGGTCGTACACCGACTCGCCCGAGGTCCGGTTGGTCACGGCGCGTGCGGAGGCCATACCGAAGCTCTCCTTGTACTGGCGGCCGTCGGCGGCGGTCTGCAGGTCACCCGGGGACTCCAGGGTGCCGGCGAACCAGGAACCGATCATCACATTGGACGCACCGGCGGCCAGCGCCATGGCGACGTCGCGCGGATGGCGGACACCGCCGTCGGCCCAGACGTGCTTGCCGAGCTTGCGGGCCTCGGCGGCGCACTCCAGGACGGCGGAGAACTGCGGGCGGCCGACACCGGTCATCATCCGGGTGGTGCACATCGCGCCGGGGCCGACACCGACCTTGAGGATGTCCGCACCGGCCTCGACCAGGTCACGGACACCGGCGGCGGAGACCACGTTGCCCGCCACGACCGGGATCTCCGGGTCGAGCGCGCGCACCGCGCGCAGCGCGTTGATCATCGTCTCCTGGTGGCCGTGCGCGGTGTCCACCACCAGCACGTCCGCACCGGCGTCGATCAGCGCCTTCGCCTTGCCGGCCACATCGCCGTTGATGCCGACGGTCGCGGCGATCCGCAGCCTGCCCGCGGTGTCCACGGCCGGGGTGTAGAGGGTGGCGCGCAGCGCACCCTTGCGGGTCAGGATGCCGACCAGCTTCCCCTCGGCGTCGACGACCGGCGCCAGCTTGCGGTGCCCCTCGTTCAGCTTGTCGAACGCGGCGCGCGGGTCGATGCCCTCGTCCAGCAGCAGCAGGTCGCGGGACATCACCTCGGACAGGCTGGTGAACCGGTCCACACCCTGGCAGTCACCCTCGGTCACCACGCCGACCGGCTTGCCGTCCTCGACCACGACCAGCGCGTTGTGCGCACGCTTGGGCAGCAGGGACAGCGCGTCCGCGACGGTGTGACCGGGGGCCAGGGTGAGTGCGGTGTCGTGCACCAGGTGGCGCTGCTTGACCCAGCCGATCACCTCGGCGATCACCTCGGTCGGAATGTCCTGCGGGATGGCCACCAGACCACCACGGCGGGCCACGGTCTCGGCCATCCGGCGACCGGCGATCGCGGTCATGTTGGCGACGACGAGCGGGATCGTGGTCCCCGTCCCGTCGTTCGAGGAGAGGTCGACACCCTGCCGGGAGCCCACGGCGGAACGGCTGGGGACCATGAAGACGTCGTCGTACGTGAGGTCGTACGCGGGCTTGAGGTCGTTCAGGAAGCGCATGAAAAGGGCTCTCTGGCTGGGAGAAATTACACCTCGGGTGCGGCTGCGGATGTCCCGCGAGGGCGCACTCGGGCGCCCCGCACCCAACCGTCGAGTTTCACTCATACCCTGCTCGAAAGCCAGTTCACGAGTGAACGTTGAAGATCCACACAGCTGCCGCCGACCGGGCGGCCAGCCGACTTTGTAGGAAAATCCAAATGGCGCCCTGACTGCCGATGGTGCAGTTCCCGCCAGATCCCAGCCACGACGCACCCCGCCTGCCACGGCACCCGGACCCCGGCCCCACCGAATCAGGACAGCGCCCAGGCAGCTCAACTCGCAGACCGGCGTACCCGCGGCCACCAGCACCCCTCCTGCCCTGCAGACAGCCGTCCCCGGTGAGCTCGATCATGGCCGAAAGCGCACCCCCATCACTCTCAGGCCGGATCAACACTCTGGTGGCACGGCTGCGCAGCGGTGCACTGCCGTGGGACCGGAAGGCCGACGCCCCGCCGGTCCAGTTCGGCCTGATCACAGGCGGGGCCGGGACCGCCGGCTCGTCGGCGCAGGACGCGGACGGAACCGGGAAGGGCACGGCGAGCCGATGAACCCGCGACGCGTCACACGGCCCTGGTTAGCAATCTCCGCTCTCTGCACCGGTCTGTTCATGATCCTGCTCGACAACACGATCGTGAACATCGCGGTCCCTAGCATGATGTCCGACCTGGGGACGGGTCTCGACCAGATCCTGTGGATCGTCAACGGCTACACCCTGGCCTACGCCGTACCACTCATCCTGGCCGGGCGCCTGGGAGACCGCTTCGGACGCAAACGGTTGTACGTCGTCGGGCTGGTGGTCTTCACGCTCGCCTCCGCCCTCTGCGGCCTGTCCGACACCGGCGGCGAGCTGATCGCGGCCCGCGCGGCGCAGGGCGTCGGTGGCGCGCTGATGACCCCCCAGACGCTGGCCTTCATCACGGTTCTGTTCCCGCCGGAGAAGCGGGGTGCGGCGTTCGGGGCGTGGAGCGGGGTCGCCGGGGTGTCGACCATCGCCGGTCCGCTGCTCGGTGGACTGATCGTGGAGAAGCTCAGCTGGGAGTGGATCTTCTTCGTCAATGTCCCTGTCGGTGTCATCGGGCTGGTGCTCGCCCTGCTCGTGGTGCCCGAGTCCCGCAACGCGAGTACCCAGCGGCTCGATCCCCTGGGCATCGTGCTGGTCAGCACCGGGCTGTTCGCCGTCATCTACGCACTCCAGGAAGGCAGCCACTACGACTGGGGCGTGATCGCGGGTCCGCTGTCCGTACCGGTCCTGCTGGTGGCCGGCGTCGTGCTGGTCGCTGCGTTCCTGCTGGTGCAGCAGCGGTCCCCGGAGCCGATGGTGCCGCTCACACTGTCCGCCGACCGGAACTTCTCGATCGCCAACGTGGTCGCCACGGCAGTGGGTTTCGGCATGGTTGCACTGCTGCCCGTGACGCTCTTCCTGCAGGACGTGTTGGGCCTGAGTGCCCTGGAATGCGGTCTGGTAACCGCCCCCGCATCGGTGTGCGCAGCGATGATCGCACCCTTCGCCGGGTTCAGAGCTGACCGAACGGGCGGCAAATACCTGCTCGTCACGGGCCTGTTGGCCTTCTGCGCCGGGATCGGCGGCAGTGCGCTGCTCGCCGCGCCGAACATGCGCGTGTGGCTGATCGTGCCAGCGGTGATCGTCCTGGGTGTTGCCATGGGGCTGCTGTTCTCCACGATGACCACCGTGGCCCTGCGCGATGTCCGACCGGAGCTGTCCGGCGCCGCCTCCGCGGTGTTCAACACCACACGGCAACTCGGCCAGGCGCTGGGCACCGCCGCCGTGGGCGCGCTGTTGCAGGCGGCACTTCGCACCTCGACCCACCGGGAAGCCGCCACCGCCGCAGAAAGCCTGCCCGTGTCGGTACGCGAGCAGTTCGTCGACAGCTTCACGGCCGTCAGCGCCGACAGCCCGGCCCGCACGGTCGACGCCCCCGCCGGACTGCCGACGTCGCTCTCGGCGCAGTGGCACCAACTGGGCGTGGGGGTGTTCGGCCACGGCTTCGTCACTGCCATGCGTTGGACCCTGCTACTGCCCATCGCGCTGCTGCTGATCGCTGCCGCCTGCAGCTTCGGCCTCCGCCGCACCCGGAAGGCATCCCGGACCGTTTCCCCCGACACCGCACGGCTGACCGAGACCAGCCATCGGCCCGCTGAGTAGATCGCGACTCCGAGGGGTGGTGCTTCGGCACCGGGCGACGACCCCGTGGCGACGATCCGCACAGCCGCCGAGCATGCCACCGGCACGAACGTCACCGGTCCTCCGCGGCAGACGAGTTCTGCGGGGTCTGATCGCTCGCGCCCGCCAACAGAACGATCAGCGGTGCGGCTGGATCCCGTTCGGCACCAACACCGATTGCCGCTCCGGCCCGGGCGCCCCGAGGTGGGCGGTCAGCGCGGAGTCCCCGCGACCATCCGGCCGCGGGGACCCTCACTGATCTGACGTAGCGTCAGGACTTCGTGCTCTGGCCGGTGTTGCCGCCGGCCGTGACGGCCGTGCCGACCTGGACGTCGGAGGCCTTCAGGTAGGCGATCCGGTGGTTGTAGCGGATCGGGTAGTAGGTGTCGTTGCCCACCACCAGAGTCCAGTCGTTCGGCGCGCTGTTGTCGATGGTGTGCGAGTAGAAGAAGTCCGACTGCACCGGTGCGTCACTGCCGGCGACGTAGGACTGACCCGCCGGCACGGTGGCGGTCAGCGGCACCACGGACTGCGGGGCGATCCCCGGGTACGGCGTGTACGCGGCGGCCTCGGGGTAGTTGCGACCGTACACCGGGATCGAGGCCAGGCCCGGCTTGGCGGTCAGCACGGTCCGGCCCGGCCGGTTGTCGGCACCGCCGGTCTGCCCGGACGGGTTGTAGAACCAGGCCTTCTGGCCGTCGTACCAGATGGCGGTCCAGTCGCCCTGGAGATCCGCGACGACGTAGCTGGTGCCGTACACGGCCTTGTCGTGCCAGTCGGAGGCCTGGGTGGTACCGGCGTTGATCAGCGGGGCGTTCGGGTCCGGCTGGGTACGCAGGTAGACGAAGTTCTCCGGCCGGTCGGCCGTTCCGGTCACCGGGGGCTGGTTGGTGGCGTCGAACGCGGGCGAGACGGTGACCACGCCGCCGACCGTGAGCGGACCGCCGAGGTTCGCGCAGACGGGGGCACCCAGCAGGTCCATGTAGTGCGACCAGTCCCAGAAGGTGCCCGGGTCCCAGTGCATACCGGCGACGTACGACTGGATCGGGCCGGGCACGTCGTCGTGGCCGATGATGTGCTCGCGGTCCAGCGGGATGTCATAGCGGGCGGCCAGGTAGCGCGTCAGGGCGGCTGAGGACTGGTAGAGCTGCTCCGAGTACCAGGTCGGGCGGTCGGTGGGGAGGGCGTATCCCTCGTGCTCGATCCCGATGCTGTGCATGTTGAGGGACTTGTTCCCGGCGTGCCAGGCGATGTCCTTGGTGTGCACCAGCTGGGTGACGTGCCCGTCCGAGGACCGGACGATGTAGTGCGCACTGTCCTGGTTGGCCGGGTTCTGGAAGAGCCCGATGGACGCGTCGAAGCCGCCCTCGGTGTCGTGGATGACGATGTACTGGATCTTGTCGCCGTCGTCCGGGCGGTTCGCCTTGCTGTAGTTGCCGAACGAGGTGAGGTCGCTCGGGTTGGTCAGCGCGTAGGCGGCCGGCTTGAAGTCGCAGTCGAGCCCGGAGGGGCACTCGGGGGTGGTGTCGTCCGCGGCCGGGGCCGCGGCGGCCCGCACCGCGGCGGCCGGGCGGTCCGCCTTGAGCGGGGCCGGGCGGTCCGCCTTGAGCGAGGGGGTCGCGGCGAGGACGACCGACTGGCCGTCGGCGGTGTGCCGGGAGACGCCCGTGCGGATCGTGCCGAACACGCGGTCGGCGAAGGCGTCGACGCTCGCCGCGTCGCCGGCCTGGCTGAACCTGGCCACCGCCTGGTACCAGGCGCCGGGGTCGGCGGAGGCCGGCTTCCCGGCCTCCTTCTGGTACTTCGCCAGCAGGGCCGCGCCGCCGCGTACGCTCTGGGCCGCATCCCGCTTGAGGTCCTCGGCCGGGCGGTGGATCAGCTTGGCGGCCGCGTCCAGGGTGTGCAGTGCCGGACCGTCCTGGACCTTGGGTCGCGCCGTCGCACCCTTGGCCGGCTTCGGCTCCGCGCCGTCACCCCGGCCGTCGGTCTCGGGGCCCGGGCCCTTGGCGAGCGCGGCGTTGACGGCGGCCGCGTCGACCTCGGTCAGGCCCATCACGTTGTAGTTGCCGGTGGTGCTGGGCGCGCCCTGGTGGGAGTCCCAGCGGGTCTGCTGGTACGAGACGGCCAGCAGCACGCCGACCGGAACGTGGAACTCGGCGGCCGCGGAGTCGAACTGGCGCTGCAGTGTGTCCTCGGCCGGCGTGGCGCCGAATGCCGGGACGGCGCCGGCGGTCATACCCGTGACCAGCGCCAGGCCGGTCGCGGAGGCGGCGACGGCGGTGGTGAGGCGCGGCAGGCCCCGCGTGGCTCGGTGGGCGTGCCGAATTGGGGATATCAACGGAGTCCGCTGTCCCTTTCATGATGGAATCGGTGAGAACCGCCCTCATCGCCGGACCTGGACCGCCCGGGTGAGCAGGGCGGCCGAGCCCGGGTCCGACCAGGGCGGTGCAGACGTTAACACCTGATCAGCCGTCAGCGCTCATCGCTTTGTGGTTGAACGGCACGTCAGGCACCGTGCGGGCAGCACGGATCCCACTCCGCCACAGCCGGGCCGGCCCGGGTGCGGGGCCGGCCTCCGCTCCGGCCGTCGTGCCGCCTCCGGGCCGGCATCGGCCTGCCGATGGCCCGCCAATGGCCCGGTCCGTCGCCGCTCCATCGCCGACCCGTCTCGGGCCCCCGTTACGCTCTGGGCGACACCACGCCGCCGAGCGGCGGCGACACTGACGGGGGTTTGGATGCGCTACCTCATACGCGACCGCATGTTCGCCTTCCACGAAGAGGCGTGGATCGAGACCGAGCACCGGGAGAAGCTCTACAAGGTCAACCGGCGGTTCCTGCGGCTGCGCACCACCTTCGACTTCGTGGACACCCACGGGGAGAAGGTGGCGAGCATCACCAAGAAGGCCTTCACCCTGCACCACACCATCCTGGTCAAGCAGGACGGCGCGGTGGTCGCCCGGATCAGCAAGCGGGCCTTCCGGATCTTCAGCGACCGGTTCAAGGTCCGGCTGCGGGACGGCCGGCGGCTGCGGATAGTCGGCAACCTGTGGGACCACGAGTTCGACATCCAGCACCGTGGCACCACCCTGGCGCACATCTCCCGGCGCTGGTTCACCATCCGGGACGCCTATGCCGTCGATGTGCTGAGCCCCGAGGACAGCACCCTGCTGGTCGTCCTGGCGGTGTGCGTGGACCACATCATCCAGGACCGCAAGGGGGAGCAGCTCACCAACCTCTGACGCCGGTGGCGGCTCCTTGACCGACACCCCCAGACCCGGCTCGCTGCCTCCGGAGCCCCACCGGTGTCGCGCCGTTTCCCCTGTTCAACCGGCCTTTGGCAAGAGAGGTCAAAGACCTGCCCAAGAGATCGGAGCGCCGGAACCGGCTCGGCCCGGTCCACGTCCGTTGAGGCGGGGAGCGGCGGATCGACCGTGGCGCGAGGCCATCGCGGCCCCGGCACACCGAGGCCGGACGGGGTCACCCGTCCCGGCGAACCATCTGGAGGAGGGTCGTCACCATGGCGGAGCAGCGCGCGGAGCAGCCGGGCGATCAAAGCGGGCTGTCCCGGCGACGGCTGATCAGGCTGACGGCTGCCGGCGCGGCGGTCTTCGGGGCGGGCGGCGCGCTGACCGCCTGCAGCAGTTCGTCCGGCAACGTCGCCTCGGCGCCGCCACCGCCGTCGGACAGCCCCTCCGACGGTTTCTCCCCGGCCGCTGCGACCGAGCCCCCGAACATCTCCAACCTGCCGAACCCCTCGTCCTCGCCGGTGCCGGTACGCACCAAACCGGTCTTCAAGGTGCACGACCTGCTGCCGAGCGCTCCGTCGAACGCGGTCGCGCTGACCCTCGACGACGGTCCGAGCCGGATGTACACCCCGGAGGTCCTGCAGCTGCTGCGCAAGTACGACGTCCGGGCGACGTTCTCGGTGGTCGGCATCGAGGCCCACGCCGACAAGGACCTCATCCGACGGATCGTCGCGGACGGGCACACCATCGCCAACCACACGATGACCCATCCCCAGCCGTTCTCCCGGCGCAGCGCGGCTCAGATCCAGCAGCAGATCGCCGACACCCAGTCCGTCATCGTGGACGCCGGGGCTCCCGAGCCGAAGCTCTTCCGCTCCCCCGGTGGCGACTGGTCCGCCGACGTGTTCGCCGCGGTCGCCAAGTACGGGATGACGCCGATCGACTGGGACGTGGACCCGAAGGACTGGGCCCGCCCCGGCACCAAGACGATCACCGAGAAGTTGCTGGCCGCCAAGCCGGGCGACATACTGCTCTGCCACGACGGCGGCGGCAACCGCTCGCAGACCGTCGACGCGCTGCGCACCGTACTGCCCGCCCTCAAGGCCAAGGGCTACACCTTCGTCACCCTCTGACGGTCCACCGTCCGTCCCCCGGTCGGCGCCGCTCTGGTTGCGGACCGGGGCCGGATCGGCTCGCCTGGTTCTGGGTGCCCATGGCCTCCGGGCAACCGGCGGAGCGGACGAGGAGCGGCAATGCTCAAGGGTTTCAAGAGCTTCCTGATGCGCGGTGACGTCGTCGTCGTGTCGGTGGGGCTGATCGTCGCGCTGGCGTTCAGCACCCTGATCAAGGCGTTCACGGACAGCGTCATCAACCCGCTCATCACCCGGGCCCAGGGCGGCCATTCGACCGCGCTGGGCTGGCAGTTGGGCGCGCCCGGGAACAAGGCGACCTACGTCGACATCGGCGCGTTCATCTCCGCCGTGATCTACTTCGTCATCTTCATGGCAGTGGTCTACTTCCTGATCGTCATCCCGTACCGGGCCTTCCAGCGCCACCGGGGAATCACCGTCTTCGGTGCACCCGTACCGGCCAAGACCTGTCCCGCCTGTCTCGCCGACGACATCCCGGCGGCCGCCTCCAAGTGCCGCTACTGCCGTACCGAGCAGCCCCCGGCGTCCAACCGGACCACCTCCTGACGCCGGCGGGCACCTGTCCGGGGGCGCTGCGCCGAGCGGCGGACACGTCCGGCGGCGGGAACCGCGGCCACTTCCGACGCGAAATCGTCCGATTACCGACTCTTCGCTCACGACCGGCATGCCGTAGGTTCGGGCCGCCGACAACATCCGGCCCCACCGAAGGCTCCAACTCGCCCGGGGTGAACCGAAGATGAGGTATCGCATGCCCATGTCTCGACGTAGTGCGGCCGCAAGGGTGCTGGCCGCGGCCGGGCTCACACTGTCCCTGTTCGGAGTGGGCGCCTCGCCGGCCGCCGCACAGGCCAGGCCACACTCCCTGGACAACGCCTGGGCCTGTTCGCTCCCGAACGGATACACCTACGACCAGGTGCAGAGCCTGATCGGCGCCTGCGGCGCGTCCGGCTTCGCCATCCGCTACCACCTGCGGGTTCCGGCCGACGGACTGTGGGCGTGCGAGGTGCCGCCGGGGTTCACCTACGACCAGGCCCAGCGCCTCATCGGCATCTGCAGCACGTTCGGTTTCGCCTACCGCTACCACCTGCGCGGCTGACCGGCGGCGGCTCCGCCTCCACCCGCCCCGGGGCGGAGCCTCCTGCCGCCCGCCGCGGGAGCACCGGACGGCTCACCCGGCCCCCGCACCGTACCGGCGCCGGTACGCCAGGGGCGTGAGCCCGGTGCCGCGACGCATCACCACCCGCAGATTGGCGGCGGTACCGAGCCCGCTGCGCCGCGCCACCGTCTCCAGGCGCGACTCGCCCCGCTCGATCAGGCGGCAGGCCAGGGTGAGCCGCTCCCCCGTCAGCCACGCCAGCGGTGTGGTGCCCAGTTGCGCGCGGAAGCGGCGGTGCAGCGTCGCCGGACTGACCGAGGCACGTGCCGCCAGTTCGGCCACGGTGAGCGGTGAGTCCAGCCGCTCCTGGGCCCAGGCCAGCACCGGGGCCAGGGACTCGTCCGGCAGGTCGGGCACCGGGCGTTCCACGAACTGCCGCTGCCCGCCGTCCCGGTGGGCGGCGAACACCAGCCGCCGGCTCACCGAGTTGGCGACCTCCGCGCCGTGGTCCCGGCGGACGATGTGCAGCCCGAGGTCGAGGGCGGCCGCGCTCCCCGCGGCGGTGAGGATGTCGCCGTCGTCCACGAACAGGACGTCCGCCTCCAGCCGGACGGCCGGGAAGCGGGCCCGGAAGGCATCCGCCCACTGCCAGTGCGCGGCGGCCCTGCGCCCGTCCAGAACCCCGGCCTCGGCCAGCGTGAAAGCACCGCTGCAGAAGCCGACCAGGCGCGCGCCGCGCTGATGCGCCCGCCGCACGGCATCGAGCACGGCCGGCCGGCGCGACACCTCGACATCGGGGCGGTTGGGGACGATCAGGGTGTCCGCGGAGTCGGCCGCGGCGAGGTCGGCGACCCCGGTGAGGGTGAAGAAGCCGTCCCGCATCCGCGTGCGCGGCTCGGCCGAGCAGAGCCGGAAGTCGTAGAGCTCTCGGCCGAGTTCGGGCCTGCGCAGGCCGAACACCTCGGTCGCGCAGCCGAGTTCGAAGGGGTTCGAGTTCTCGTCCACGATCACGACGACCCGGTGCGGGCCCGGCGCGCGGAGCCCGTGCGAGGATCCTTTCGACATGTGCGATTCCTAGCACTCACGCCAGCCGCGCGGGGCGGGCCAGGATTCCCCCATGAGCGACGAACCCATCGACCGCAAGGAACCCATCGACCTCGGCAGGGCCCTGGCCTCCTTCGACGCCCTGTGGAGCCCCCGCATCGTCACCCGTGTCAACGACTACGACGTCCGCGTCGCCAAGGTTCGGGGCGAACACCTCTGGCACGTCCACGAGGACACCGACGAATTCTTCCTGGTGCTCGACGGGGAGTTGGACATCGCTCTGCGCGAGCCCGCCGGCGAGCGCACGGTCCGGCTTCCCCGGGGCGCGGTCTTCACCGTCCCCCGGGGTACGGAGCACAGGCCGTCCGCTCCCGGCGGCGCCGCGATCCTGCTCTTCGAGCCCACCGGGACACCGACGGTCGGCGACCGGCACGACGAGATCCCCGACCACGTCGACGCGACGACCGGACACCCGCTCGGCTCCTGAGGGGCGATCAGGCGCACCCGGCCACCGCCCGCGCCACGCCGAAGGACGGCCACGACGGGCCCGGGAGCGACGGGAGTTGCGGGGGCAGCACCCGGGCCGCCGCCCCGCCAAACCGGCGGACCGCCCGTTACTGACCGGAGAGCAGCGGGAGCACCTGGCGGCAGAGCGCGTCCAGGGCGACCCGCTGCTCGTCGTCCAGGCTGGCGAAGGCGGCGCGGGCGCGGCTCATGTCCTCGCGGATCTGGCCCAGCACCTCGCGCCCCTGCTCGGTGATCGCGACGATCTTCACCCGCCGGTCGGCGACCGCCGCCTCGCGCTGCGCCAGCCCCAGCGCCTCCAGCCGGTCCACGATCCCGGTGACGTTGGAGGCGTCACAGCCGAGCCGGCCGGCCAGCGCCCGCATCGGCACCGGCTCCTGCACCGACTTCAGCGCCTTGGCCTGCGAGGAGTTGAGGCCGTGGCGCGCGGCGGCGGCCGCGAAGTCCTGGAAGTAGGCGGTGCCTACGGCAGCCACCACCTCCATCAGGTCGGCGGTGGTCGGTACGGTGCTGGTCGCTGTGGAGCCCATGGTGGTCAGGGTACGCACACTTGCTTCAGTTACTCCAGCTTTGACCAGCATAAGCGACTCTCCGTAATCAAACCGTTCCCTGGCGCATCCGGTCGGGCCCCCGGTCAGGGCGATCGCCCTCAGAGCACCAGCTGCTCGAACAGCCGCCGCAGCTCCGCCTCCGGATCCGCGGTCAGCCCGGTGTGCACCGGCCCCGGCTGGACGATCGCACTGCGCGGCGCGGTCAGCCACCGGAACCGCTGCCCGGGGTTGTCCTCCGCGGCCGGACCGGCCTTCGGTCCGCCCTCGCAGACGGCCTCGATGCCACGCAGCGCCCGCCGGACCCCGGCCACGTCCGCGACCGGGTCCAGCGCGAGCAGCCGCCCCTGGTCGAGGTGGGTGCGGGCGCCCAGGTGCGCGGTGTGACGGCAGTAGAGCAGCACGCCGATGTTGACGCACTCGCCGCGCTCCACCCGCGGCACGGCGCGGATCACCGCGTACTCGTAGTCGTGCAGCTCCACGCCCACGCCCCGCTCCCTGTCACTCGTCCCGTTCAGCATGATCCGGCCTCCTCCGCGCCGGGCAGGGTCGGCAGCCAGCCCCGCGGTCCGGCCAGCCGGGCGGTCAGCCGCTCCTGGTAGGCGTCCCGGACGGCCTGGGCGTCGGCGAAGCCGGGCTCGTCCGTCAGCCACTCCTCCGGGATCGACGCGACGGCCGCCGGCAGCGCCTTCTCGGCGAGTGCCGCCAGTTCCTCGTCGACGGCCTTCAGGTCCCCGGCGGAGCGCAGCAGGGCGTGGTCCGAGGCGTCGTACGGCTTGCCGGGCCAGGCGGCCGAGCCCGCCCAGTGGTGCTGGAAGATCAGGCTGGCACCGTGGTCGATGAGCCGCAGGCCGCCGGTGGCCATCAGCAGGTTGGGGTTGCGCCAGGAGCGGTCCACATTGCCGATCAGGGCGTCGAACCAGAGCACCCGTGCGGCCAGGTCCGGGTCCACCTCGAAGCAGAGCGGGTCGAAGTTGAGCGCGCCGCTGACGAAGGCCATTCCGAGGTTGACGCCGCCGCTGGCGCGCATCTGGTCCTGGATCTGCGGCTCGGGCTCGCTGCGGGCCAGCACCGGGTCCAGGTCGATCCGTACCAGCTCGGGCACCGGCAACCCGAGGCGCCGGCCCAGTTCGCCGGCCAGTACCTCGGCGATCAGCGCCTTCCGTCCCTGGGCCGCGCCGGACCACTTGAGCACGTAGAGCCGATGGTCATCGGCCTCGACCAGGCCCGGCATCGAGCCGCCTTCTCGCAGTGGCGTCACATAGCGGACCGCCGTCACCTCGGAGAGCATCCCGCCAGCCTACCGACCGTCAGCCGTCCTCCGCCCGCCGCCGGGCCCCGCACCGCGGCCGCGGCGGTTTCCCGCACGTACGGGGTCCTGCGCGAGCCCGGGTGGCCCCTCGCCACCCCACGACGCTTCCCTCTGCCGGGCCCTCTGCGGTGGCAGGCACCAAATGACCGTGCGACCGTGGCGAACAGTTGTCAGAGTTGTCCTGATACCGCTCGGACCCGGCAGGCAGGGGATGGACGATGGAGCGACCTCGGATCCTGATAGTCGGCGGCGGTTTCGCCGGTCTTGAGTGCGCACGCCGCCTGGAACACAAGCTGGCGGCCTCGGAGGCGGAGATCTCCCTGGTCACGCCGTTCAGCTACCAGCTCTACCTGCCACTGCTGCCGCACGTTGCAGCCGGGGTGCTCACCCCCCAGTCGGTCGCCGTCTCGCTGCGCCGGAGCCTGCACCGCACCCACATCATCCCCGGCGGCGTGATCGGGGTGGACCCGGCCGCCAAGGTGTGCGTGATCCGGAAGATCACCGACGAGGTGATCGCGCTCAGGTACAACTACCTGGTCCTGGCGCCCGGCAGCATCACCCGGTCCTTCGACATCCCCGGACTGACGGCCTACGCGCGCGGGATGAAGACCCTCGCCGAGGCCGCCTACATCCGCGACCACGTGATCGCCCAGCTCGACCTCGCCTCGACCACCCTGGACCAGCGCGAACGGGAGTCCCGGCTGCAGTTCGTGGTGGTCGGCGGCGGCTACGCGGGCACCGAGACGGCCGCCTGCCTCCAGCGTCTGACCACCGCCGCGACCAGGCGCTACCCCCGGCTGGATCCTGCGATGATCAAGTGGCATCTGATCGACATCGCCCCGAAACTGATGCCCGAGCTGGGCGACAAGCTGGGCAACACCGCACTTCAGATCCTGCGGGCACGCGGGATCGAGGTCTCGCTCGGCGTCTCGGTGGCCGAAGTCGGCGCGGAGACGGTGAAGTTCACCGACGGACGGGTGCTGCCCTGTCGCACCCTGATCTGGACCGCCGGGGTCGCCGCCAGCCCGCTGATCGGGACCCTGGACGCCGACACGGTACGAGGCCGGATCGCGGTCACCGCCGAGATGCGGGTGCCGCAGTTCGACTCCGTGTTCGCGCTCGGTGACGCCGCCGCCGTGCCGGACCTGTCCAAGGGCGACGGCGCGGTCTGTCCTCCCACCGCCCAGCACTCCGCCCGCCAGGGCCGCCGGGTGGCCGACAACCTGGTCGCCGCGCTGCACAACGAGCCGCTGCAGCCCTACTACCACAAGGACCTCGGCCTGGTGGTCGACCTCGGTGGCAAGGACGCGGTCTCCAAGCCGATCGGTGTCGAACTCAAGGGCGTACCGGCCCAGTTGGTGGCCCGCGGCTACCACATCATGGCGATGCGCACCAACGTGGCCAAGTTCCGGGTCGGCGCCAACTGGTTGCTGAACGCCACCGCGGGCGACGACTTCGTCCGGACCGGCTTCCTGGCCCGCCAACCCGCCCGGCTGCGCGACTTCGAGTACACCGACGCGTACCTGTCCAGGGAGCAGGTCCGTCAGCACGCCCAGTCGCTGCTGGCCAAGGGCTGACCACCAGCCGGCACCGCCCGAGGACAGCCATCCGTACGAGTGAAACCGGCGCACCGGCCTGACACCGACGCTCCCGCGCTGACCTGCGCGGGAGCGCCGACACGCGGACGGAGTGCCTGGGCGGCCGCGGCCTGCCGGGCCACTAGCGTCCTGCGGCATGCGATCTGCCCCGTTGCCCCGCCGCCGCACCGTGCTCGGCGCCGCCGCCATGGCCACCACGAGCGCCGCTCTCCCCCACCCCGCCCGCGCGGCCGCCGCGACCGGAGCGGACCGGGTGCCCGCAGCCCACGCCGCCGCCGGTCTGCCGTCCGACGCCGCGGTCGCCCGGCAGATCCGCGCCGAGTACCTGCACAGCTGGGAGGGCTACAAGTTGGCGGCCTGGGGCTACGACGAGGTCCGGCCACTCTCCGGCGGACGGAACGACTTCTTCGCCCGGGGGCACACCTTCGGCCTGTCCATCGTCGAGGCGCTGGACACCCTGTGGCTGATGGAGCAGGACCAGGAGGTGGAACTGGCCGCCGACTGGATCGAGGCGCACTTCGACCCGGCCGTCGACGCCGAAGTGCAGGTCTTCGAGGCGGTGATCCGGCTCGTCGGCGGCCTGCTGGCGGGCCATCTGTGCACCGGGCGGCCCGCTCTGCTGGCGCGCTGCCGGGAGCTGGCCGACCGACTGCTGCCCGCCTTCACCCGCTCCCCCTCCCAACTCCCCTACCGCTACGTCAATCTGCGCACCGGAGCGGTCTCCGGCTCGGTCAGCCCGCTGGCCGAGGTCGGCACCAACCTGGTGGAGTTCGGCATGCTGAGCCGGCTCACCGGCGACGACCGCTACTGGAGCGCGGCCAAGAAGGCCGCCCGCGCGGTGGTCGCCCGGCGCTCCTCGCTGGGCCTCCTCGGCACCGCACTGGACGTCGAGTCGGGCCGCTGGACGGACACCCACGCGATCGAGCCGAACCCACCGGTGGACTCCTTCTACGAGTACCTCTGGGCCGGCGGCGAGCTCTTCGACGACGCCGAGCTGCGCGGCTGGTACCGGGTGCTGACCAACGCCGTGCTCAAGTACCAGGCAGACCGGAGGGACGGCCGACTCTGGTTCCGCCAGGTGGACTTCAGCACGGGCAAGACCACCGGCCACGACCAGTCCGAGCTCGCCTCGTTCTATGCCGGCCTCCTCGGCAAGGGCGGCGACCTGGACGCCGGCCAGGCCTACTACCGCTCCTGGACCGCCCTGCTGGACCAGTACGGGCTGCTGCCCGAGCAGGTGGACTACGCCGCCGGCCAGGTCCGCAGTGGCCGCAACGACCTGCGGCCCGAGTACGCCAACTCCGCCTTCGACCTCTGGCGGCTGACCGGCGCGGACGAGTACCGGCAGACCGCCTACCGCTACTTCCGGGCGGTACGGACCGAACAGCGGGTGTCGGGCGGCTACACGGTCGCCGAGGACGTCACCGCCTCGCCGGTGCGCCTCGGCGACCTGACGCCCGGGTACTGGTTCGCGGAGAACCTCAAGTACCTCTATCTGATGTTCGCGGCGGCGCCGCGCTTCGACTACCGCACCGGCCTGCTGTCGACCGAGGGGAAGCTGGTACGCGGCGCCGTTCGCTCCTGAACCCCTGCCGTTACCTGGCGGTCAGGTACATCCCGGAGGCGTCCTGCCCCGGGGTGTTGTCGCAGGCGAAGTCGCCGCTCGGCCGCGCGTAGAGCAGGGCGAGGCAGCGGCCCAGGGCGAGCTGGCCGTAGTAGTTCGGGTGCATCGACTCCTGGGTGGCTCCCTGCGGGGTGCTCAGTCCGGCGTCCACGAAGCGGGCCCACTCGCTGGTGGTCGCGGAGGGCGGGTTGTCCGGCGTGGCCAGGCTGTCGGACTTCGAGCAGACCTCCCGGCCCTGCAGGGTGTCGCGCAGGTCCAGGAACTGCACGCCCTTGCTCGCGGCGACCTGGGCCAGCGCATCGGAGACCTGGCCGGTCATCGAGTCCCTGGCCCAATCGGCGTCGGTGTCCCAGAACGGGCAGCCGCCGGTGTTCGCCCGGGTCCAGCCGCTCTCGGGGTAGCGCATCTCGCTGCTGCGCGGGATCGGCGACGGGTACGACTGCAGCACCAGCCGGTAGTCGCCGTCGGCGTAGCCGGCCGCCCGCATCACGGCCCGGATCTCGTCGATCGACTTGCCCACGCCCGCCATCGCGTCCGGCATCGCCGAGTCGACGGCGGCCTGCTCGTCGTCGCGGCAGGAGGAGCCCCAGATCATGTAGTCCGCCGCGCAGGACGTGATCACGTCGGCGAAGCCGAGGTCGTTGCCGCCGATCGAGAGGGTGATCAGCTTGACGTTGTTCTTGGCGGCGACGGCGGCCAGCTGGTCGGCCTGCGGCGCCTCGCCCAGATGCGACTGGCCGCCGTCGGCCGCTCGGAAGACGTTCGCGGTGGTGGCGCCGGAGCAGGCGAGGTTGATCTGGTTCTGGGCGATCCGCGCGGTGCGGATCTCGGCGCTGTCGGAGCGGTCGCAGCCGCTCGCGAAGGTGCTGCCGTAGACCCGGGTGGCGTCGTAGCCGCTGCCGGTCCAGGCCCGATCGGTGCCGTCCCGGCTGCCGCCGGTGCTGTCGCTGCTGCCCCGCCAGCGACCGGCTTCGCCGGAGATGTAACTGTCCCCCATCGAGACACTCACGGTGGGGCCGGTGGCAGCCTCGGCCGGGGTGGCCAGGCCCAGCAGCGGCACGGCGAGGGCCGCTGCGGACAGCACGGTGGCCAGTCGTCTGGTGGTGCGGGAACGTTCGGTCGTACAGAGAGAGTTGGGCACGGCGGAACTCCTGCGGAAGGCCTCCCGTACGTGGGGACGGGAGGCGCTGACGTGAGGGTGTACCGCCGGCCGGGGGCGCCCAAAATGTGGCATGCCCACGGTTGTTACCGCTAGGTATCTGAAGCGACTTTCTTCTGACTGTCAGACATACATACCTATCGGACAGCAAACTCCGATGATCGGACGTCTTGTTGACGCATTGTCAGTCCAATTGGAGACGGCTCACGTCGCAGCCGACTCAGGTCGACCGCGACCGCCCGCCCGACGAGTGCAGGACGCCCGCCAGGTCGGCTGCCAGCCTCGGCGCCCGAGCCTCCTCCAGGCCCGCGATGGTGATCCGGATCCCGGGCGGGGACTGCATCCGGAACCGCGCGCCGGGCGCGACCACCCAACCCGACTGCACCAGAGCCGCGACCACCCCGGGCTCATCCGGCACCGGCACCCAGACATTGAGCCCGCTCGCACCGTGCGCCTCGATCCCGTGCGCCGCCAACGCGGCCAGCAGCGCCTCGCGGCGGGCCCGGTACACCGCGGCCACCGTCCCGGCCGGCGCGGCGTCGGCGCGCCACAGCTCGGCCACGGTGCGCTGGAGCAGCAGGCTGACCCAGCCCGCGTCCAGCCGCTGGCGCCCCAGCACCAGGTCGATCGTCTCCGGATCGCCGATGGCCAGCGCGATCCGCAGATCGGGGCCGTACGCCTTGCTGGCCGAACGCACCACGGCCCAGTGGGCGGCGGTGCCGCCGACCAGCGGCCGATAGGGCAGGTCGACCATGCCGTGGCCGTGGTCGTCCTCGATCAGCAGCGCGCCCGGGTACCCGGCCAGCACGGCCCGCAGGTCAGCGGCCCGCCGCTCGGTGAGTGCGGCCCCGGTCGGGTTCTGCGCCCGGACGGTGAGGATCACCGCCCGGGCGCCCGCGGCCAGCGCCGCGGCGAGCGAGTCGGGCAGCGGCCCCTCGTCATCCAGCCGTACGGACACGGGCCGCAGCCCGAGCGCGGGCAGCAGGTCGAGCAGGCTCCCCCAGCCCGGATCCTCAGTGGCGACCAGGTCACCGGGGCGCAGCCGACTGGTGAGAATGCGTTCGATCGCGTCCAGCGAGCCGGAACAGACGGCGAGTCGGCCGCCTGGGACGCCGTCGGCGCGGAACGCCGCGCCGGCCAGGTCGAGCAGCCCGGGGTCGGCGGTGGGATGGCCGTACAGGACGGGGTCGCGGTCGCCCTGGGCGGCCGCGACGGCGACCGCCGGCGCGAGGGCAGGGAGCAGCGCGGTGTCGGGGTTGCCGCTTGACAGGTCGGTGGCGCCGGGTGGGACGGGGATGTGGATCTGGTCGCGCGGGGTGGTGACGGGCCTGGGTCGGACCCGGCTGCCCTTGCGTCCGGCGGTCTCGATCACGCCCCGGTCGCGCAGCAGCCGGTAGGCGGCGGCGACGGTATTGGGGTTCACGCCCAGTTCGCCGGCCAGGTCGCGCAGTGGCGGCAGGGTGGCCCCCGGCGCCAACTCACCGGCGCCGACCGCGCGTTCGATGTCAGCCGCGATGTCACTGGCACGGCGACCTTTGATCCGATAGTCTCCTAGCACAAAAACAATTATGCACTAATACATAGGGGGATGTCCATGTCGGACAGCACGACCGCCGCCACGGCTACCACGCACGTGTCCGCCGCCACGGACGCCACGCAGTCGACTGACGCCGCGTACACCCGCAACGAGCGCACCACGCCGACCCGCTACCGCGACCGGGCCACCTGGGAGCGGGAGGCCATCCACGCGATCCTGGACAGCTCGTACCTCTGCCACCTGGGCTTCGTGGCGGACGGCGCCCCGGTGGTACTGCCGACCGTCTACGCCCGGGTCGGCGACCGGCTCTACGTGCACGGCTCGACGGGCAGCCGTCCGATGCGCGGCGCCGGGGCCGACGAGGGGCTCCCGGTCTGCGTCACGGTGACCCAGGTGGACGGCCTGGTGCTGACCAAGTCCGCGTTCAACCACTCGGTCAACTTCCGCTCGGTGGTGGCCCACGGCATCGCCCATCAGGTGACGGACCCCGAGGAGCTGGCGATCGCCCTGGACGCGCTGGTGGACCAGGTGGTGCCGGGCCGCTCGGGCGACGTCCGCCGGGCGAACGCCAAGGAGCTGGCCGCGACGGCTGTGGTACGCCTGGTCCTGGACGAGGTCTCGGCCAAGACCCGCGACGACGGCGCCAACGACGACGAGGCGGACCTGGACCTGCCGCACTGGTCCGGCGTCGTCCCGGTGCGCACGGCGTACGGCACCCCGGTGCCGCACTCCCCGGCCACCGGGCCGCTGCCCGGCTACCTGCGCGACCTCGGCTGACCGGCACGGCGCAGCGGCTGCCCGGCCCGGGGGTGACGGGGGTTCGGGCGGTTCACCCTGAGAGTCGCACAGCGCGCCGTCGGTGTGCCCGGCTGCTGAAATGAGCGGTGGAGCTGTTCCATCCGGCCGCGCGGGCGGACCGCCGAACCCCGGGAGCCCGTCCTGTCCAGTACCACTCCCACCCACCACAGCGACCAGGCCCATCTGGGCTACGTCGTCTTCATCTCGGCGGCGGCCGCGATGGGCGGATTCCTGTTCGGGTACGACAGCGCGGTCATCAACGGTGCGGTGACGGGCATCCAGAAGCACTTCAGGGTGGGCAACGGCGAGACCGCCTTCGTGGTGGCCGTCGCGCTGCTCGGCTCGGCGGTCGGCGCGGTGATCGCCGGCCGGCTGGCCGACCGTCTCGGCCGGGTCAGGACGATGCTGCTGGCCGCCTTCCTGTTCGCGGTCAGCGGGGTCGGCTCGATGTTCCCGCCCTCGATCGAACTGCTGGGCTTCTGGCGGGTGGTCGGCGGCATCGCGATCGGCATCGCCTCGGTCATCGCACCCACCTACATCGCCGAGGTCGCCCCGACCGCGTACCGGGGACGACTGGCCTCCTTCCAGCAGTTGGCCATCGTGCTCGGCATCACCGTTTCCCAACTGGCCAACTGGGCCCTGAACCAGGCCGCCGGCGGCGAGTCCACCGGGCACCTGGGCGGGATCCAGGCCTGGCAGTGGATGCTCGGTGTGGAGGCCATCCCGGCACTGGTGTACGGCTTGATGGCGCTGGCCATCCCCGAGTCCCCGCGCTATCTGATCGCCGACCGCCGGGAGGACAAGGCCCGCGCGGTGCTGCTGGAGGTGGAGGGCCCGGGCGTCGACCTGGACGCCCGGGTGGCGGAGATCCGCGCGGTCCTGGCATCCGTGCACAAGCCCCGGCCGAAGGACCTGACGGGCGGCCGGTTCGGCCTGCTGCCGATCGTCTGGGTCGGCATCGGCGCCTCGGTGTTCCAGCAGTTCGTCGGCATCAACGTGATCTTCTACTACTCGTCGTTCCTGTGGCAGTCGGTCGGCATCGACGAGAGCAACTCACTGCTGATCAGCCTCTCCACCTCGATCGTCAACGTGCTCGGCACCGTGATCGCGATGGCGCTGGTGGACCGGATCGGCCGCAAGCCGCTGGCGCTGGCCGGTTCGACGGGCATGGCGCTCTCGCTCGCCACCGCGGCCTGGGCCTTCTCCCACCGGGTCGGGAAGGGCTCCACCGCGACTCTCGAAAGCTCCTACGCCACAACGGCGTTGGCCGCCGCCCACGTCTTCGTGCTGTGCTTCGCCTTCTCCTGGGGCGTGGTGGTCTGGGTGCTGCTCGGCGAGATGTTCCCCAACCGGATCCGGGCGCTGGCCCTGTCGGTCGCCGCCTCGGCCCAGTGGCTCGCCAACTGGGCCATCACCGTGACCTTCCCGACCCTCTCCGACTGGAACCTGTCTGCGACGTACGTCATCTACGCCTGCTTCGCGCTGCTCTCCATCCCCTTCGTGGCCTACTGCATCAGGGAGACCAAGGGCCGTCCCCTGGAGGAGATGGGCTGACCCCGGGCCGGCCGGACGGCCCGCCGCTCACCCGATCGGCCCGGGCCGGGTACCTGGCCAAGCCCCACCCCTGCATTGCATCATGCTGCCCGGGCCCAACCAGCGCCCGCTGCCCGCCGCTCACGCGGCCCACCCGACGGAGTCCAGGCCATGGGCGGTTCCCGCCAGAACGTCACCTTCCCCAGCAACGGGCGGACGGCACACGGGTATCTCGCCCTGCCACCCCGGGGAGTCGGGCCCGGACTGGTGGTGGTCCAGGAGTGGTGGGGGCTGACCTCCCAACTGGCCGATACCGTGGACCGGTTCGCCGCCGAAGGCTTCGTCGCCCTGGCCCCGGACCTGTACGGTGGCGAGACCACCCACGACAAGGACGAGGCCGCCCGGCTGCTGCGGCAGCTGCCGGTCGAGCAGGCCGTCCGCGACCTGCGCGGCGCGGTGGACTTCCTGCTGGAGCACCCGCAGGCGGTCGGCGACTCGATCGGCGCGGTCGGCTTCTGCATGGGCGGCGGCTTCGCCCTGGTACTGGCCGCGCAGGAGGGCGACCGGATCGCGGCCGTGGTGCCGTTCTACGGCCTGCCGAAGGACCCGGACTACGACTACCGGGGCCTGACCGCCCATGTGCTCGGGCACTACGGCGAGCGGGACCGCTCGATCCCGGTGGCCGCCGTGGACGAGGCGGCGATCCGGATCGGCGAGGCCACCGACCGCCGGCCGGAGATCCACTTCTACCCTGCCGGCCACGCCTTCATGAACGAGGAGAACCTGCTGGGCACCTATGACGCCCTCCAGGCCCGGATCGCCTGGCAGCGCACGCTCAGCTTCCTCTGGGGCCACCTCGGATAGCGCCCGGGGCACCGGTCCCTCCGGAGCCGTCTCTGGTACTCCCGCGCGTCCGGGGCCTAGTCCCGCTGAAGCCGTCTCGGGAAGCACCCTCGGCCGGGGCACCGGCAATCCGACGAGTACCGCCGGACCGCGGCCCGCGCGCTCCGGAGCCGCCTCGGGCTCGTTCCGGCCCCTCCCGACCGGCCCATCCTGGCGCACGAACTCCGCGAGGGCCGGCGGGAGTTCACCGGGCACCGCTGACCGCAGGTCATGGTGCTGCGGTTCTCGGTCGTGCTGATCCTCACCACCGCGGTCGGGGGCGTGTGCGTCCCGGCCACGCGTCCCGCCCCGGAGGCGGCCACCGCCGGCTGATCGTCCGGCGTCGGAAACCGGGACCGGACCCCGTTCGTCCCCTTGGATGAGACTGTCGCCACTCCGGGGGGAGCCCAGTGTCCGAACCTCTGCTGTTCCTGGACGTGGACGGAGTGCTCAATCCCGTCTGCCCGTACCCCGACGCGGGCTTCGACACCCACGACCTGCTCGGCTACACCGTCCTGCTGTCCAGGACCCACGGCGAGTGGCTGCGCGAACTCGCCGGGAGCTACCAGCTCTGCTGGGCGACCACCTGGGAGGAGCAGGCCAACATCCACATCTCGCCACTGCTCGGCCTCCCCCGACTGCCGGTGGTGCGCTTCTCGGACTACGTCCCGCAGCCGGACGACCCGCGGGTGCCGCTGATGGACATCTTCCGGGCCTTCAAGTGGGCACCGCTGCTGCGCTTCGCGGACGGACGGCCGTTCGCCTGGGTGGACGACCTGATCCCGCGCCGGCTGGTCCGCAACTCCCTGCTGCGACGGGACCGGCTGCTGCTGCCCGTCGACCCGGGCCAGGGCCTCCAGCGCCACCACGTGGACCGGCTGCTGCGGCGCCCGCCGGCCGCCCGACGGTACCGCTGAGCCGTCCCGAACCCCCGCCGCCGTCCGCCTTGGAACGACGGCGTGGAACGATCCCCTCCGGAGTTCATCGCGGTCGGATTCGCTCCGACTCCGAGCTGATCGGAGCCGGAGCGAATCGGCTCCCCGGGGGGTCAAGCCCGGAGCCGCTCCCGGTCCGACGTGCTCCGCACCGGGATCACTCCGGATCAGAACTACTCCGCGCCGGAGGTGCTCCACCCCTGAAGTACTCCGCCTCAGAGCCGGTTGTGCTCCAATCGCAGGCACTCGGCGTCCAGCGGGCCGAACGCCGGCACCTGGTGCCCCCTAGCCAGGGAGGCCCCGGACGGCACCCCGGCCCACGCGAGCAGCTTCGCCGTCGCCGCCGCCGACTCGTCCGCCTTCAGCCCCGCGATCTTCGAACCGTGGTTGCCACCGGCCACCGTGTAGACGTAGCTGTCCCAGCTGCCCCGCCCGAGCTCGAACCGCTCGGCGCCCCAGGGATCGTTCTCCCCGTACACGAAGATGACCCGCCGCGCGAAGTGTCGCACCCAGTGGTCGATGTCGGGCATCGCCCACGGGTTGAAGCGCATCGGGATCGAGCGCGCCACATAGCTGCGCGGCGCGTACAGCTCCCTCGGGTCGTAGTGCAGCACACCCTTCAGGTACGAGACGTCGAAGTTCGGCGAGCCGAGTTCGGTGCCGGCCTGGTAGTAGTACGCGGTGAACCGGGCCAACGCGCCGTCGGAGTTCGCGGCCACGCCCGAGTGGGTGTCGAACCAGGCGTAGAGCTGGTCGTCGGTGGCGTTCACCGCCGGCACGGTGGCGCAGTCGGCCTCGGTGCCGTACTGCCAGAAGCCCCAGACCACGTCCAGCACCGAGGCCTCGAAGGCCCGGTCGGCGCTGCCCATCACCGTGAAGGTGTTGCCCTTGGCCGCGTTGTCGGCGGCGTAGCGCGGTTCCAGTGTGCCCCGCCGGACCAGCAGTTCGCGCTGCGCCACCCGCAGCGCCGCCCGGCACTCGGGGCTGCCGACCTGCCGGAAGAACTCGGTGTAGGCGTCGTCGTCGCGGTCGTCCACCTCGTTGGGCGCGACGTACGCGACCGTGCCGTCCACGTCGTCCGGGTAGAAGCGGCGGTGGTAGACGGAGGACATCCCGCCCTTGCTGGCCCCGGTGGAGATCCACTTCTGGCCGTAGATCCGCTTCAGGGCGGTGATGATCGCGTGCGCGTCGGCCGCGCCCTGCCGGATCCCGGCCTTGCTCCAGTCGGTGGGCACCGGACGGGACGGGGTGAAGTACCGGTACTCGATGGAGACCTGGTTGCCGTCGAGCAACCGGCTCGGCTCGGTGCGGGACGGCTCGGCGCCCAGGGTGTACCCGTTGGTGTAGAAGACGGTCGGCCGGTCCTCACCCCGGTGCAGCACGCTGAACCGCTGCTGGAAGGTACCGAGCCACGGTTTGAAGTGGTCGATCGGCTGGGTGTAGGTCAGCAGGAAGTAGCGGTAGCCGGGGACGGGCTTCTCCTCGGTGACGGTCACCGAGGGAATCGCGGCCAGCCGGTCCCGGATGTCGGCGTCGATTACCGTGGCGGCACCGACGGAGGTGCGGGTCTGAGCGGCGGCCGACACCACCGGCCCGAGGCCCAGTGCCGGTATGAGCAGGGCTGCGGGCAGCAGCCCGCGAAGCGGATTGCGCATCAACTCTCCATGCCTGGTGGGTCGTCGAAGGGATCACACGGTCCCGGTCGGGCCCCACCACGCTGGCGTGAGCATGGCGCATTGTCAACAACAGGTAAAGCAAAGGGCTCTCACGGCCGAACTCCCCCCTTCGGCCGCCCCCGACCGGGTGTCACGCCGTGGGCAGCCAGCTCACGTGCCCGGCCAGCAGCGCGTACCCGACGAAGGCGACGGTGTCGATCAGCGCGTGCGCCACCACCAGCGGCATCACCCGGCCCCAGCGCCGGTACAGCAGGCAGAAGACCACGCCCATCACCGTGTTGCCGATCAGCCCGCCGAGGCCCTGGTAGAGGTGGTAGGAGCCGCGCAGCACCGCACTGGCCGCGATCATCGCGGGCAGCCCCCAGTCGAGCCGGCCCAGCCGGCGCAGAAGGTACCCGACGACGATCACCTCCTCCAGGATGGCGTTCTGCCAGGCGGAGGCCACCAGCACGGGGATCCGCCACCAGACGTCCGGCAGCCCGGACGGCGCGACCGTCAGATTGGCCCCGACCGCCTGCGAACCGAGGTAGAGCAGCAGTCCGGAACCGCCGATCGCGGCGGCAACGGCCGCGCCACGTCCGAGGTCGCCGAGCTTGTGGCGGAGGTCGAAGCCCAGCTGCCGCAGCGAGCTTCCCTCCCGGACCAGCAGATAGCCGACCAGCGCGACCGGCATCAGCCCGCGCAGGACGTAGTACACCTGCCAGACCAGGTCGAGCCACGGCCGGCCGGGAGCGTGTGAACCGTTGAGCATCGCGACCTGGTGGCCGAGCGCGATCGGCTGGGTGAGCGACCCGAGGAAGCTGATCAACGCGCTGACCCCGCTGGCGCCGAGCGAGAGACCGAGCACGATCAGCAGCTCGACCACCAGCAGTCGGCGGGACGGCGCGGCGGTCCCGGGTTCGGGCTCGGTCGAAACGGTGGTCACCAGGGCTCTCCAGCACGCAGCTTCGGCCCGACGACCGGTCCTGCCGCCGGGCCGATCATCCTCCCATACCAACCTCTGAACACCGGGCTGCTGGCCGGGGACGCTTCTCGGCCACGGTGAACGCACGACCGGCCGGGCGCCCCTTCATCCGACGCTCGCCTTCACCAGGGGCACCCCTTCGTCCAGGGCGCCGCTTCGTCCGGGGCTCACCGCCCGGCCCGCGCGCCCCGCGGCGCGGCGAACGCGCTACCCAACCGGCCAGGTGTGTACCGGCTCCCCCGCCCGCGAGTACTCCATGTACCGCCGCGTCATGGCCGCCAGCGCCGCCGCCCGGTCCATCCCGTACTGCTCGCGCAACCGGTGGACGGTGGCGCTCTGCCAGGCCGCCCCGTTCATCCGGCGCAGGCAGCGCTGCTCGATGATGCCGAGGTAGCGGTCCCGGTCGCCCGCCGCCACCCCCCACTCGGCCAGCCCTTGGTACGCCAGCGGGAGCAGCTCGCTCAGTACCAGTTCGGTGGCCGCGACCGGGACGGTACCGCGTGCCCCCCGCCCGCTCTTCGGCCACTGCAGGACGGCCTCGATACCGTGCCGGGCGGCGCCCAGGAAGTTCTCGTCCGCCTGGGCGAAGGCGAGCCTGGTCCAGATCGGCCTCGGCTGCTCGGCGAGCACCCGCACCAGGCCGTAGAAGAAGGCCGCGTTCGCCAGCGTGTCGGCGACCGTCGGACCGGCCGGCAGGCAGCGGTTCTCCACCCGCAGGTGCGGGACGCCGTCGGCGACGTCGTACACCGGCCGGTTCCAGCGGTAGATGGTGCCGTTGTGCAGGCGCATCTCGTTCAGCCTGGGGATGCCGCCGGAGGCCAGCACCTTGACCGGGTCCTCGTCGTAGCAGACCGGGAGCAGCGCCGGGAAGTACCGTTGGTTCTCGGCGAAGAGGTCCAGCGCGGAGTCGACCCAGCGCTCCCCGAACCAGGTGATCGGGCGCACGCCCTGCGCCTTGAGCTCGGCCGAACGGGTGTCGCAGGCCTGCTGGAAGAGCACCGGCCTGGTCTCGCGCCACAGCTCCCGGCCGAACAGGAACGGGGAGTTGGCCCCGAGGGCGACCTGCACGGCGGAGAAGGCCTGCGCGGCGTTCCAGACCGAGGCGAAGCGCTCGGGGGTGACCTGGAGGTGCAGCTGGAGCGAGGTGGCGGCGGCCTCGGCGACCATCGACACCGACTCGATCGACAGCTGCTCCACGCCCTGGATGTCGAGCGCGATGTCCTCGCCCCTGGCGGCCAGGATCTGGTCGCTGAGCAGGGTGTAGCGGTCGTTGTGCGACATGGCGTCCAGGCCGGTGTGGTCCAGGTCGAGGGTCGGCAGGATGCCGACCATCACGATCCGCGCCCCGACCTCCGCGGCCTTGCGGTCGGCGTACCGCAGGCAGGTGTCGAGCTCCTCGCGCAGGTCCTCCAGGACATGGCCGGTCAGCCGGTGCGGCGCGATGTTGACCTCGATGTTGAACTGGCCGAGCTCGGTCTGGAAGTCGCTGGAGGCGATCGAGCCGAGCACCTCCTCGTTGTACATCAGCGGCCTGCCCTGCTCGTCGGCCAGGTTGAGCTCGATCTCCAGGCCCATCATGGCCCTGGGGCGGTCGAAGCGCTCCTCCCGCAGCATCCGCTCCAGTGCGTCCATGCAGGACTGCAGCTTCCGGCGGTACAACTGCCGGTCGGCCAGCTCCGCCCGACTCGCCACGACCTTCTCGCCCATGGGTGCCCCTTCACCTTTGGTCGATCCTTCGGCCGATCGCTCCTGCATCATGCCCCGCCGGAAGATCGATAGCCGCTCACCCGAACAGGTTGACGATAGAGGGTTTCTGACATTGCGTCAGCCATCTCCCAGCTTGCCATGGGCCACGGAACGTGATATGAAGGTCACCCTGCGCACCTGTTCGAGTAGAATTCGCACTGCGCTTCCAGCCGGTGCCATGCCGCTCCGAATCTCATCGTCGGCAGGTTCCGCGCCCGCACCGCGATCATGCCCAACCGGACACGGCCCAGGTCCCGTCACACCAACGCCACGCCGGTATGCCGCACTCGCACGCCGATCTAGCACGGAGAGGCGACCCGCCATGACCATGCAGACGCCCCAGCCCCCGCCCAGCGCCCTGCGCGCGGTCCTTGCCGCGCTCGACTCCGAGACCGCGCTGTGCCAGCCCGCCGCCGGTGCGCTGCGCGACGCCGCCGGCCCGCTGCTGCCCTCCCATCCGCTCGCGGTGCACGTCCTGGAGGGACCCGGCGCCGGGCTCGCCACGGCCAGGCGCACCGGGTGGCGCTTCCTGATCAAGCGTGGCTCGGCGGCGGTCCCGGCGGAGCCCGCGGCCGAGGTCGCGGCGGCGGCCGAAGTGGTCGAGACTGCGGACGGCCACGCCTTCTCGCACTTCACCGCAGGGCCGTACCTGAACTCCACGGTCCGGGCGCTGCGCCAGGCCTGGCAGCTCGCCCAGTCCTCACGGTCCCGGCACCAGCCGCGACTGCTGTCGATGCCCGGCCACTACGCCACCGCGCTGTGGCTGCACCATCCGGAGGCCAGCCCGGCCACCGACCTGCTGATCCCGCTGGCGCCCGCCCCCTGCGGGGTGACCGCGCACCGGGTCTACCCGGCGCTCGAACTGCTGGCGATGCTGGAGCGCGCCGCGGTCCCCGCGCGGCTGGCCGCCGGGATCTCCTGAGGCGAATCACCCGGACGGGCCATCTGGATCTGACTCGGTCGAGTCAGCATCCGGGTGGCCCGTCCGGCCGTCCCGACCGGGTTCCGCCGCCTGAACGGGTGATGTAGCGAAGCCAGTTGTGGCGCATGTCACCAAATCGCTGCGCGATCGGCTCGCGATGCCGACACTGGGAATCAGGTGGAAAGGGCTGCCAGTCCTACCCACCGACGCGCCGGTTCACACATGAGCCGGGGCCGGCAGGAGATCCGACCGGCGGGGCGGACGCCCGGGACCGACCGGCAACAGGGAACGCGGGGGAAGGAGCGAGCCGAGAGTCGAGTCCGAACGTGCATCGCGGGCCTGCCGCCGACTTCGCCGGCGGGCACAGCGGTCGACTTCTCCGGCGGACGGAGCAACGACCCTCGACGAGGATGTGCGCCCGGGCCGCAGCTGTCGGTGCGCGTTCACCACGGGCCCCGTTACCGGCCGGTCCGATGGGGGCGGCCGCGGCGGCGGGAGCGGATCGTCGTGAGCGAAGCGAGGGTACGAGTCATGTGCCAGCACCGTCCTGAGTGCCCGTCAGCGGAGTCCGCCGACCGTGAGGCGGCCGTCCCGGTGGCCCGCCACCCCGAGCAGGGGTGGAGCCTGCTCTGCAACGGCGTCCTGATCTTCGATGACACCGGCGAGCTGCTGCCCGACGGGCAGGTGATCGCACCGCACCGGCCCCTGGCCGCGGCCTGAGCAACCCCGGAGAACGGCGCGGGGCCCTTCAGAGGAACGATCCTCCGAAGGGCCCCGCGCTGCTGTTCGACTCAGACGCCGTACTCGTCCAGCGGCGGGCAGGAGCAGACCAGGTTGCGGTCGCCGTACGCGCCGTCGATCCGGCTCACCGGCGGCCAGTACTTGTCGGCCGGGTTGACGCCCGCCGGGAAGACCGCCTCCTGCCGGGTGTACGGGTGCGCCCAGTCACCGGCCAGGTTGGCGGCGGTGTGCGGGGCGTTCCGCAGCGGGTTGTCGTCGGCTGCCCACTCGCCCGAGCCGACCTTGTCGATCTCCGCACGGATCTCGATCATCGCCTCGCAGAAGCGGTCGATCTCGCCCAGGTCCTCGGACTCGGTGGGCTCGATCATCAACGTGCCGGCCACCGGGAAGGACATGGTCGGGGCGTGGAAGCCGTAGTCGATCAGGCGCTTGGCGACGTCGTCCACCGTCACGCCCGTCTCCTTGGTGAGCGGACGCAGGTCGATGATGCACTCGTGCGCGACCAGGCCGCCGGGACCGGTGTAGAGCACCGGGAAGTGCGGGGCCAAGCGCTTGGCGATGTAGTTGGCGTTCAGCACCGCGACCTGGGTGGCACGCTTGAGGCCCTCGCCGCCCATCAGCCGGACGTACGTCCAGGAGATCGGCAGGATCGCGGCCGAACCCCACGGCGCGGCCGAGATCGGGCCGACACCGGTGGCCGGGCCGGCCTCCGCCTGCAGCGGGTGGTTCGGCAGGTACGGCGCCAGGTGCGCGCGCACCGCGACCGGGCCGACGCCCGGGCCGCCGCCACCGTGCGGGATGCAGAAGGTCTTGTGCAGGTTCAGGTGCGACACGTCCGCGCCGAACTTGCCCGGCTTGGCCAGGCCGACCAGGGCGTTGAGGTTGGCACCGTCCACGTACACCTGACCGCCGGCCTCGTGCACCATGCCGCAGATCTCGGTGATCTGGGCCTCGTACACACCGTGGGTGGAGGGGTAGGTCACCATCAGCACGGAGAGCTGGTCGCGGTGCTGCTCGATCTTGGCCTTGAGGTCCTCGACGTCCACGTCGCCGTCAGTCAGGGTCTTGACCACGACCACGCGCATCCCGGCCATCACGGCCGAGGCCGCGTTGGTGCCGTGCGCGGAGGACGGGATCAGGCAGACGTCGCGCTGGGTGTCGCCGTTGGCGTGGTGGTAGGCACGCACCGCCAGCAGACCGGCCAGCTCGCCCTGGGAGCCGGCGTTCGGCTGGATGGAAACGGCGTCGTAGCCGGTCACCTCGACCAGCTGCTGCTCCAGCTGGCGGATCAGGGTCAGGAAGCCCTCCGCCTGGTCCACCGGGGCGAACGGGTGCAGCTGGCCGAACTCCGGCCAGGTCACCGGCTCCATCTCGGTGGTGGCGTTGAGCTTCATGGTGCACGAGCCCAGCGGGATCATGCCGCGATCCAGCGCGTAGTCCCGGTCGGAGAGGCGACGCAGGTAACGCAGCATCGCGGTCTCCGAGCGGTGGTCGTGGAAGACCGGGTGGGTGAGGTACTCGTCCTCGCGCAGCAGCGCGGCGGGCAGCGCCTCGGCGTTCTCGTCCAGCTCGACGCCCTCGATGCCGAAGGCGGCGAGGACGGCGGCCAGGGTTTCGCGGGTGGTGGTCTCGTCGCAGGAGATCGACACGGTGTCGGCGTCGGCCTGGTACAGGTTGACGCCACCCGCGCGGGCGGCGTCCACGACCGCGGCGGCCCGGCCCGGGACGCGGGCGGTGACGGTGTCGAAGAACTCACCGTGCAGCAGCTCGACGCCACCGGCCTTCAGACCCTCTGCCAGCGCGGCGGCGTAGCGGTGGGTGCGGCGGGCGATGTCGGCGAGGCCGTCGGGGCCGTGGTAAACGGCGTACATGGAGGCCATCACGGCCAGCAGCACCTGGGCGGTGCAGATGTTGCTGGTGGCCTTCTCGCGGCGGATGTGCTGCTCGCGGGTCTGCAGCGCCAGCCGGTAGGCGCGGTTGCCGTCGGCGTCCACCGAGACACCGACCAGGCGGCCGGGCAGGTTGCGGGCGTACTCGGCACGGACGGCCAGGTAGCCGGCGTGCGGGCCGCCGAAGCCCATCGGCACACCGAAGCGCTGCGAGGTGCCGCAGGCGATGTCGGCGCCGAGCGAGCCCGGGGACTTCAGCAGGGTGAGGGCCAGCAGGTCGGCGGCGACGGCGACGATCGCGCCCAGGCCGTGCGCCTGCTCGATCACCGGGGCGAGGTCGCGGACCACACCGGTGGCACCGGGGTACTGGAGCAGCACACCGAAGACGCCGCGCTCGGCGATCTCGGCCGGGATGCCGTCCGACAGGTCGGCGACGACCACCTCGACGCCGGTCGGCACCGCACGGGTGTTGATCACCGCGACGGTCTGCGGCAGGGTCTCGGCGTCGACCAGGAAGACACCGCCCTTGACCTTGGTGACCCGGCGGGCCAGCGCCATCGCCTCGGCGGCGGCGGTGCCCTCGTCCAGCAGCGAGGAACCGGAGGTGGCGAGCCCGGTCAGGTCGGAGACCAGGGTCTGGAAGTTGAGCAGCGCCTCCAGGCGGCCCTGGGAGATCTCCGGCTGGTACGGGGTGTAGGCGGTGTACCAGGCCGGGTTCTCCAGCACGTTGCGGAGGATCACCGGCGGGGTGAACGTGCCGTAGTAGCCGAGACCGATCATCGGCTGCAGGACCTGGTTGCGCGAGGCGAGTTCACGCAGCTCTGCAAGCACCTGGGCCTCGCTGCGACCGGCGGGCAGGCCGAGCGCGGTGAGGCTGCGGATGGCCTCCGGCACGGCGGCGTCGGACAGCTCGTCCAGCGAGCCGTAGCCCACCTGCGCCAGCATCTTGTCCTGGGCGGCGGTGTCGGGGCCGATGTGGCGGGTCTCGAAGGGGCTGGCCTGCTCAAGCTCGGCGAGCGTCGGCTGGGCGTTCATGGGGGTCGAGGCCTCCTGGTCGCGGACCGGCGGGGGGGTGCACACGTCGTTGGGCTCCGCCGCTGTGGGAGCGGTGGTCCGATGTGCGTGTGAACCCGACAGGCCTCCCCCTCTGTCATCGGGACCTGAGAGCTTCGCCGCGCGGGAGGCCCGGGGGGCGTCCATCGGCTTGCACCGTCGGTGAGGGTGGTGCCGCCGGCTCCCGCGCCAACAGCCCTGCCCTGCTTTCCAGAGTGACCTAGCCCACACGGTACGGATGCCTGAGAGATTCCGGGGAGGGTTTGCTCCTTCGGCGCCCCACTTCCCGCAGTTCAACGGGGATTGGGGACTCTCCCGAGCGGGCTCGGCGGTCGCGCCCAGGGTACCAGCGGAAACCCCGCAGATCACCGGTCGGTCGGGAGCGATCGGGCGGAACACCGACGACCCCGGACAGCCCAACGCCCTCCCGTACGGCTGCCTTCGGGTAGCCGCTGTCCGACTTGATGGCTTTTCGTGTGAAGTGGCGGTCGGACAGCTCCTCCAAGCCGCCCACCAGACGGGATTCCCCCAGGAGCACGTAGTGGAGGACGGCGTGCAGACCGACATCGATCCGCGGGACCTGATCGGCCACAAGGCGGTCGACCGGAACGGTGACAAGATCGGCACGGTCGACGAGGTCTATCTCGACGACGCGACGGGTGAGCCCGAGTGGGCCGCGGTGCGAACCGGGATCTTCGGCCGGGATGCCTTCGTCCCGCTGACCACCAGTGAGTTCTCGGGCGACGAACTCAGGGTCCCGTACGACAAGTCACTGATCAAGGAATCGCCAGACTTCGGCGTCGGGCAGCACCTCTCGCCCGCACAGGAGCTGCAGCTCTACCGCTACTACGGCCTGGACGCGAGCGCCCCCTCGGCGGCACCCGCAAACCGCACCTCGAAGACCACCGACCGGGACTTCGGCTCCGTCGGGTCGACCGGACCGCACCCGCCCGCCACCCAGCCCACGCCCGCGGCAGCCCCCGCACCTGCCACACCCCCGGCGCCCTCCGCACCCGCCACTCCGGCAGCACCCGCCACCGGGGAGCGCGCGACGGCCGGCTTCACACCGCCGACTCAAGCTCCGGCTCCGACTCCAAGCCCGACCGCACAGCCTGCCACGCCGCCGGCCGACCACGTCAAGAGCCCCGCCGTGGCGGACAGGCCCGCCCTCAGAACCACCGGGTCCAACGGGCGGGCGGTGCACGCCCCCACCCCGGACCGGGCGGCCGCCCAGGGCGCGCCGGCCGGGCCCATCGAGATCACCTGCCGCGAGGAGCGCCTCGACATCAGCACCGAGTGGCACGTCCTCGGCACCGCGCGGCTGCGCAAGTACGTGACCACCGAGTCCGTGGAGCGCCGGGTACGGCTCGCCCGGGAGCGGGTTCGGGTCGAGCGCGTGCCAGTGACCGAGTCCGAGCGGGCCGCACTGAGCGACCAGGAGCTCGCCGACGCGGTCGAGGAGGTGACCCTGCGCGAGGAGCGGCCGGTGCTGCGCAAGTACCTGGCGCCGGTCGAGCGGGTGCGCCTGGTGGTCGAGCGGTACACCGAGGAGCAGGTGATCCGCGAGGAGCTGCGCCGGGAGCAGGTCGAGGTGTACGACAGCACCACCCCGGACGCTCCCACCACCCCGGGCGCGACGCCCTCCACCCCACCGCCCGCCCGTCCCGAACCGCTGCGCCACGCCTGACCCGTCGCTTCGCTTCCAGCCCCGGCACCGGACGAAACGGAGCCGGGGCGACCGGTTTGCCTAATTTTCAACCGTAGATATTTGACAGTCTGAACTATCCATGTGCATCGTTACTTCAGTTCGTTGACTTTCGCCCTTGGCCACAACCGCCGAGGGACCTGAACTGGAGGAAGAACCGTGAGTGAGGCACCACAGCCCAGCTCCACGGCCGAGAAGCCGAGCAGCGCACGAGTGCTGCCCGCTCTGATCCTGGCGATGCTGGCGTTCAGCGTGGTGCAGACCGCGGTCGTCCCGATCCTGCCGTCGCTGGCCAAGGAGCTGCACACCGCCGGCTCCAACATCACCTGGCTGATGACGGCCAACCTGCTCTCCGCCGCCGTGCTGACCCCGCTACTGGGGCGCTTCGGCGACCTGCGCGGCCGCAAGCCGATGCTGCTGATCTCACTGGCCGGCCTGGTCGCCGGCTCCGCCCTCGCGGTCGGCACCCACTCCTTCACCTGGCTGGTCGTCGCCCGCGTCCTGCAGGGCGCCGGCGGTGGCGTGCTCCCGCTGGCGATCAGCATCGTCCGTGACGAGCTCCCCCGGGAGAAGGTCACCGGCGGCGTCGCCGCGATCTCCGCCTCGATGGGCGTCGGCTCGGGCCTCGGCCTGGTCGCCACCGGCCTGCTGCTGGAGCACTGGAGCTACAAGTCCATCTTCTGGATGGGCCTGATCTTCGGCTTGATCGCGGTCGCTCTGGTCGCCCTGCGCGTCCCCAAGGACCCGGTCGTCGACAAGGACGGCGGCGCCGACCCGCTCGGCGCGCTCACCCTGGCCGGCTGGCTCTGCGCCCTGCTGGTCGCCGTCAGCCAGGGCAACCACTGGGGCTGGACCTCGACCAAGACCCTGGGCCTGTTCGCCGTCGCCGCCGTGGTCGCCCTGATCTGGATCGCCATCGAGGTCAAGGTCAGCCACCCGCTGGTGGACATGAAGATGATGTCCCGCCCGGCCGTCGCCTTCACCAACATCTCCGGCCTGCTCATCGGCTTCGGGATGTACGGCTCCTTCATGGTGATCAGCAACTTCGCCCAGACCCCCGCGAAGTTCGCCCACTACGGCTTCACCGCCACCGTGCTGCACGCAGGCGTGATGCTGCTGCCCTCCGCCATCGGCTCGATGGTCGCCGCCCCCGTCGGCGCCCTGCTGATCGCCCGCAGCGGCCCGCGTCTGCCGCTGGTCCTCGGCGGAGCGCTCGGCGCCGCCTCGATGGCCTACCTGGCCGTCCGGCACAGCGCCGAGGGTGACATCTACCTCGCCTCCGCCGTCTTCGGCCTCGGCGTCGGCCTCGCCTACGCCGCGATGCCCGCGTACATCAACGGCGCCGTCCCGGCCGAGCAGAGCGGTATCGCCAACGGCATGAACGCCGTACTGCGCACCGTCGGCGGCGCCATCGGCACCGCCGTGATGGGCGCGATCCTGACCGGCGACACCATGAAGTTCCCGATCCCGCTGCCGATCCAGTTGCCCACGCTGGACGCCTACAAGCACGCGTTCTGGGTCGCCGCCGCGATGTGCCTGGTGGCCGCCGTGGTGCCGTTCGCGATCCGGCGCATCAAACCCGCCACCGCCGTTCCGGTGGCGAGCGGCTCCGAGTCGGAGCTGGTCGAGACCGGCGTCTGACGAGGCGCCCGCCCTCGCGCTCAGGGACAGGGCGCGAGGGGACTGGGCCCCGGCGGGCGGTGAGGGCATCGCGACCCGCCCAGGGCCCGGCCCGACAGGTGGCCCCGTACCCGGATGTCTCCGGGTACGGGGCCACAGCGTTTCCGCGTGCTTGCTGAAACGTTTCACCATCCATCGGCACGGGCTTACGGCTACTGCCGCAGAGGAAGCGGGTCCGCGGGCTCCAGCCCCGGATCGTCGATCGCGAACGTCCTGACCCGCCCCGGCGGGCCGTACGGCGTCTCGAACCGTACGGTGACCCGGCCGACCCCGCTGCCCTGGACCCACCCCGGGCCGTACTCGGCGTGCGTCACGTCCTGCCCCGGGAGCCAGCGCCGCCCGGTCGGCGGCACGACGTCCTTCGCCCGCGCTTCGCCCGGTTCGGGCTCCGAAGGCTCCTCCGTCGCGTCGGCGGCTTCCCCCGCCTCGGCCGTCGCCTGCGCCTGCGCCTGCGCCGCAGCCTGGGCGAAGAGGTCCTCCTGGGTGAAGTCGGCCAGCTGGGACACCCCGACCCCGAGCAGCCGCACCCCGCCGGTGATGTCCACCTGCATCGCCAGTCGCCGCGCCGTCTCGGCGATCACCCCCTCGTCGTCGGTCGGCGCCCGCAGGGTCTCCGACCTGGTCAGGGTCGAGAAGTCGAACCGCCGGACCTTCAGCACCACCGTCCGGCCCGAGCGTCCCGCCGCCCGCAGTCGCTGGACGCAGCGCGCCGTCAGCACCTCCACCTGGCGCAGGATGACGTCCCGGTCGGCCAGATCCACCTCGAAGGTGTCCTCCACCGAAACCGACTTCGCGTCCCGGTCCGGCACCACCGCGCGCTCGTCAAGCCCTATGGACGTCGCGTACAGCCCCGTCCCGTGCGCCCGGCCGAGCAGTTGGACCAGTTCCTCTTCGCCCGCCTCCGCCAGATCGGCCACCGTCGCCAGGCCCACCCGCCGCAGCGCCTGCTCGGTGGCCGGGCCGACCCCGGGCAGCGCCCGGACCGGCAGCGGACTCAGCACCGCCCGCTCGGATCCGATCCCGATCAGCACCAGGCCGTCCGGCTTGGCCTGCTCCGAGGCGATCTTCGCCATCAGCTTCGAGCCGGCCGCGCCCACCGAACCGGTCAGCGCCGTCCGCGCATGGATGTCCGCGCGCAGGTCCTCCGCGATCGCCCGCACCAGTTGGGCCCCCTCCTGCGGGCCGGCGTCGGCCAGCGCCGGACCGTACGGCCCGGCCTCCAGATCCACGAACGCCTCGTCCAGGCTGAGCGGCTCCACCAGCGGCGACAGCTCCCTCAACAGGCCCATCACGATCTCGCTCACCTGCCGGTACGCCTGGAAGCGCCCAGCCAGGAAGGCCGCGTTCGGACACAGCCGCCGGGCCTGGGCCATCGGCATCGCCGAGTGCACCCCGAAGCGCCTCGCCTCGTACGAGGCGGTGGACACCACCCCCCGGCCGCCCAGGCCGCCGACCACCACCGGTTTGCCGCGCAGGCTGGGCTTGGACGCCTGCTCCACCGCGGCGAAGAAGGCGTCCATGTCGAGGTGGATGATGCTCGGCACTGTCCGCACCTGCCGATCATCCCTCAGGGGTCTGACAACTCCCGTGCGGCGGTCCGCCCGAATCCGCGGAGGTCAGTGCCCCGCCGCGTCCGCCAGCGCCCGGGCGATCCCGTCCTCCCGCGCGCCGAGGAACTGCGGGTCCGGCTTCAGCCAGGCGTTCAGCGCCGCCTTGCCCGCGCCGGGGATCTCCCGCAGTCCGCCGTAGTACCAGGTGGCGTTCCCCGGCTCCGGCACCCCGACCGCGTACGACCTGATGCCTGCCGCCTGGCACAGTGCCAGCGCCCGCCGTACATGGAAGCTCTGGCTTACCAGCACGGCCCGGTCCACTCCGAAGATCCGCCGGGCCCTGGCGCAGGAGTCCCAGGTGTCGAAGCCCGCGTAGTCCTCCACCACCCGGATCCGCGGCACCCCGTGGTCGACCAGGTAGCGGCGCATGGCATCGGGCTCGTCGTAGTCGTCCCGACTGTTGTCACCCGTCACCAGGATGGCCTCCACCTTGCGCTGCTGATACAGCGCCAGCGCCGCGTCCAGCCGGTGCGCGAGATACGGGGACGGTTCGCCGTTGAACAGACCCGCGCCGAAGACCACGGCCACCGGGGCGCCCGGCACGGCCTGCACGGTGTCGACCCGGTCCGTCTCACTCAGCCAGAGCCAGGTACTCGGGGCCAGCGCCAGCGCGCTCAGCAGCGTGACCGCCTGGAACGCACGCCGCTGCCCCCGTCTCGTCCGCAGTGCCAGCCAGCGGGGCAGCCTAGGCCGCGAGCTCCATCCCACCGAGTCCCCCTCGTGATCGTTTCACCTGCCCGGACGACGACGAGGGCCCGGACGGTTCCCCGTCCGGGCCCTCGTACGACCTCGGTCGCCGGCTCAGCCGGCCCGGTTGCGGCGCTGGGCCAGCTCGTCCGCCGGGTCGTGCCCGATCAGCGTCTCACCGGTGTCGGTCCGCTCGGCGTGCAGACGCCCGAGCGTGGCCTCCAGGTCCTGCCAGACCGCGCCGACCGCGATGCCGAAGACCCCCTGACCACCCTTCAACAGGTCCACCACCTGCTGCGGGGAGGTGCACTCGTAGACCGTGGCCCCGTCGCACATCAGGGTGAGCCCGGCCAGGTCGACGACCTCGGCCCTCTGCAGGTGCGTCACCGCCACCCGGATGGTCTGGAGCGAGACTCCGGCGTCCAGCAGACGCTTGACGATCTTGAGCAGCAGGATGTCGCGGAAGCTGTAGAGCCGCTGCGCACTGGCCGGGTACGCGCTGCGCACGCTCGGCTCCAGTAGCCCGGTACGGGCCCAGTAGTCCAGCTGGCGGTAGCTGATCCCGGCCGCGGCACAGGCCGTCGGCCCCCGGTAGCCCACCAGCTCGGAGGTGGGCGCCGGCCGCTCGATCGCCGGCTGCCCGGGCTGCACGGCCGGGAACCGCCCGACCCTGGGCAGCTCCCGCTCCTGCTGCTCGACGACCGCGGCCTCCCGGGCCCGCTCCAGCAGCAGTTTCCGCCCTGAGCGTGGTACGTGCACGGAGCACGGGCCTCCAACGGCTGCTTCGTCGCCCAAGCCGCTCATGCCTACCTCCGTCCGCTCGTCCTGTGGGCTGTATGGGCCCGGGTGGAGTAACTCACCGGAGCCACTCCTGACGGTAGGCAGTCGCCAGTGACCCGTCAACGATCGCCACGCCGAGGCTCACCACCAATGTCACTCGATGGTGTGGTTTTTCGTGCCTCAAGTGTGGGTAGACGGACGACCTTTGGCAAAACGAGACTTGCGTCCGGCAGCCGGTGCTTCCCCCGGTCTCCCGCGACGCTGCGGCGGTCCGGCGCTACTGCTGGCCACCACCGAAGTCCTCCGGCGAGACCTGGTCGAGGAACTCGCGGAACTTCTCCACCTCGTCCTCCTGCTCGTCCGGGATCGCGATGCCCGCCTCGGCGAGCACCTCCTCGCTCCCGAAGATCGGCGTACCGGTCCGCAGGGCGAGGGCTATCGCGTCCGACGGGCGCGCGCTGACCTCGACACCGCCGGAGAACACCAACTCGGCGTAGAACACGCCCTCCCTGAGATCACTGATCCGGACCTCGGTGAGCTGCTGGCCCAGCGCGTCCAGCACGTCCTTGAACAGGTCGTGAGTCAGCGGCCGCACCGGAGTCATACCCTGCTGGGCGAAAGCGATCGCAGTCGCCTCGCCAGGACCGATCCAGATCGGCAGATACCGATCTCCCCCAACCTCCCGCAGCAGCACGATCGGCTGGTTGGAAGGCATCTCCACCCGGACACCCACGACGTCGAGCTCATTCACAGTGGCAACCCTATGACCCCTGCCGCGGATATGAAAGCGCAGCCGGTCGGGGCGCTCCCGCACAGGTACCCGCACGCCCCCGGAGGCCGGTTTCCGGCCGTGAAGGAACGGTTCCGCCCTGCCGTACGGAGCTCACTGAGCCGGCCTGGCCTTCAGCCCCGCCTGCACCATCGCGGCGTGCAACCGCACCGACAGGGTGGCCAGCTCACGCGCGGTGGCCTCGGCATGTGCCCGGGTCTGCGGGTTCCGGTGCCGCCGCAGCGGGGCGACCACCTGCTCGACCAGCGCCACCTCCCGGTCCGCCGCCGCCTTGATGGCCCGAAGATGACGCGGCTGCAGGCCGAAACGTCCGAGTTCCGCGACCAGCCGCGCCACCTGCAGCGCCTCGCCGTCGTACCCGCCGTCCGGACCGGGGGCGAGCAGCCCGTAGGACTCCCACTCGGCCAGCTCCGACTCGCCGGCCTCCGCCGCCGCCAGCAGCTCGGCGCGGCCCAGCCGGACCCCGGCCACCGCACCGGAGGCCGCCACCAGCTCCCGGTCCGCCTCGTCCAGCGGACCGGGCCGGGCGTCCGGAGCCGGCAGCGCCGGCGGCGCCTCGCCGCGCTCCATCGCGTCGAGGTGCTCCCGGATCACCCGGAGCGGCAGGTAGTGGTCCCGCTGCATCCGCAGCACATACGCGAGCCGCTCGACGTCGGCCGGGCTGAACTTGCGGTAGCCCGAGGGCGTCCGCTGCGGCTCCACCAGCCCCTCCGCCTCCAGGAAGCGGATCTTGGAGATGGTCACCTCCGGGAAGTCGTCCCGAAGGAAGGTCAGCACCGCACCGATGCTGAGCAGTTCGTCACCGCGCCGCCGGCCCCCGGCTGCTCGACGCGAGCCGGGGACGTGGATGGCCTCGACGGATGAAGGGGTGTGCGCGGTCACTCGGGGCTCCTGCCGACGTCGTGTTCAGTACCCCCGGTGTGGTTCAGAACCCCCGCTGCGGGCTGGCGAAGAACACCAGCCGGTACTTCCCGATCTGCACCTCGTCACCGTTGTTCAGCGTCACCTGGTCGATCCGCTCCCGGTTGACGTAGGTGCCGTTGAGGCTGCCCACGTCGGCCACCGAGAACCCGCCGAAGGTCCGGCGGAACTCGACGTGGCGACGAGAGACGGTGACGTCGTCCAGGAAGATGTCCCCCTCCGGGTGGCGACCCGCCGTAGTGACATCCGAGTCGAGCAGGAAGCGGCTGCCTGAGTTCGGGCCGCGCTGCACGATCAGCAGGGCCGAACCCGGCGGCAGCGCGTCGATCGCGGAGAGCACCTCGGCCGAGAGCGCCGGAGTGGCGCCCGTTCCGGTGGCGGTGGGGTCGTAGGACTCCAGACCGGAGATCGAGATGGTCGACGTGGTCTCCGCCGCGCCCTCGGGCATCGACCCACCGCGCAGCGCCGTACCGCAGTTGTTGCAGAAGCGGGCGGCCGCCGGGTTCTGGTTCCCGCACCGGGGACAGGGAAGGGCACCGGCAGTCATGTTCACAGCCTCCTGGCTCGGCACGCCCGACGGGGCATGCCCGGCGTACGGATCCGGAGCAAACCCTCCAGCAGAGGTTGAGGGTCCCGACTCGAAAGCTATGCGCGCGGCGCCCGAGGAATCAACCGACGCGCCGTACGGTGCCTGATTGGCGCCGCCGTCGCGGAACAGCGGACGCTCGGTGTACTGGTTCTGCTGGTCCGCGGACCGCATCCCGGGGACGGCGGCGTCGTCGTCGGACATCCGGTGACGCGCCGTCGGCGCCTCCGCCGCGGCCCCCCGCTTGTTACGACCGAACAGTTTCGAGAACAGACTCACGGGCGAGTCTCCTTGCGTGTGACAGACCCGCCCGCGGGGCAGGGTGAGAGGCTCGGACATACAGCTGACCCGGCCCGCGGCCGGCGCTGATCGAGTGGTACGTCCCATTGTCGCCGACCGTGGCCGTGCGCCCACCGTCCGGGGCGCGGCACGACTGACGGACCGTACGGCAGTCGTGCCGTCACTTTGCCGCCGGCGTGGCGTACTGGGAGGTCTTCGGGGTGGCGAGCGCATCCACGGTAACCGACTGCGGCACCGTGATCGTGGCCTGTGCCTGCTGTTTCTCCAGGGTGCGCACCACACCACCCGGGATGTTGAGAGCAGGCGTCAGGTCCTGCGGGTTCCCGATCACGGTGAATCGGAACGGCTGCGACACCTTCCTACCGTCGATCTGCACACCACCCGCCGACGTATCGGTGAAGTAGGTGCTCGCCACCACGCGCACATCGTTGATCTGAATCGCCTCCGCCCCCGCCGCTCGAAGTTCCTGCAGGGTGTCCAGCAGCATATCCGCCTTCACCTGCCCTTGGGGATCATCGACAGTCAGTACGATGCCCGGACCTGTGGCTTTGACGGCGCCGGCGAGCACTCCGAGCTCGGTCGCTTTTTTCCTGGTCTGCTCCTCAGCCTCCTTCGCCTGGTTGGAACTGTTCTCCAACTGGGTCAGGGACTGCTCGAGCTGCGTCTTCTCCTGTTGGAGACGCTGTTGACGGCTGTCCAGTTCGTCGAGGATACGAACCAGATCCTCCTGGCGGGCGCCACGGAGCTGGTTGCTGTGGTCACTGGTCGAACGCACCTGGATCGCCAGCGCGAGGCCGAGCGAGAACAGCAGCACGGCCACCACCAACTGACCGCGCGAGAGGCGCGGCGGCCACAACGCCGCCTTCAACCGGCGTCTGGCGTCGTCGGGCGCCGTGACCGGACGGTCGGCCGCGCCGTCCCGACCGCTCTCCTCGGGCTGCTCCTCCACCTGCTCCTCGGCCGTCGGCGGGGCGGCGGGCACCACGACAGCGGTCACCGCCGCAGGCGTCTTCGCCTCGGGCTTCGCCGCCTCGACCTGCTCCGCCTCGACCTTCTCCGCCTCGGGCTTGGTCTTCTCGTCCTCGCTCATCCCTCCCCCTCTCAGGCCCGGAACACATGTCGCCGGATCGCCGCGGCATTGGAGAAGATGCGGATACCGAGCACGACCACCACGCCCGTGGACAACTGCGAGCCGACCCCGAGTTTGTCACCGAGGAAGACGATCAGCGCCGCGACCACGACGTTGGAGAGGAACGAGACCACGAACACCTTGTCGTCGAAGATCCCGTCCAGCATCGCCCGGACACCGCCGAACACCGCGTCCAGGGCCGCCACCACCGCGATCGGCAAATAGGGCACCACGGCATCCGGCACCTCCGGCTGTACGAAGACGCCGACGACCACCCCGATCACGAGACCAAGTACGGCAATCACGGTGTAGCTGCTCCTGTCCCTGCGGGGATCGACGGACTCTTGCTGGATCTGGTCGCCCCACTGGGTGACGGCGAAGCACTCGACGACTGCGAAGCACTCGACGACTGCTGAGTACTGGACGACGGCGAGGCGGCAGCGGCCGAGGCCGAGGCCGACCTCGAAGGCGAAGGCGTCGGCGCCGCGGTCACCGGCCGTGCGTACCGCAGCGTGATGCCCAGCGCACCCGGCAGCGTCACCTTCTTCTGCGTCGAGAGGTTGGACTTGATCCCGTACGCATCCTGGATCAGCCGCAGGTAGTGCCCGGCTTCCGCGTTCTGGAAAGCCGTGGCGAGCCCCTGCCCGTCCCCGGTCGCCAGCACCGTGTACGGCGGCACCAGCGGCCGGTTGTCGACCAGCACCGCATCGCCCGCCGCCCGGATGGCCGACAGCACGGTCAGCCGCTGCCCGTTGATCGCGATGCCCTCCGCACCGGCGATCCACAACCCGTTCACGATCAGCTGGAGATCGCGGTCCCTCAGCCGCCCGGTGTTCTGGAAACCGTCGGCCTGGCGCGGATTGTTCGCCGAACCGCCGGCCCCGGTACCCGAGGCGTCCTCGATCACCAGCTTCACCCCGGGACCCGACACCTCACCCGTGCCCGCTTGTCCCGCGACCGCCGCGAGTCCGCCGTCGCCCTGGGATCGCAGGGCCTGTTGCTGGGCCTGCCCGACCTTGTCGCGCAGGCTCTCGACCTGCTTCTGCAACCTGTCGGCACCGCTGGTGGCGTCGTTCACCCGGTGGATCAGCGCGTCCCGCTCCTTGGCCAGGGTCGGTGCCGCCTCCTCGTTGTTGACCGCACCCACTGTCACCACCGCCGCAGCAAGGGCCAGTCCCACTGCCAGCGTCAGCCGGCCGCGCAGGGAGCCGGGCAGCCTGCTGGTGCCCTCCGCCCCGCGGAACCTGGCCGCCTCGGCATAACCGTCGTCGAGGCTGTGGTCCATCACGTTGGTCAGGAGGGACATCGAAGCGTCGGGACGCGAATAGCGTCCGTCCCGGTCACTCGGCGTCCTCGGTGCTGGCATGCGGTACATCGTCCCACGTCGCGGATGCGGCGGGTGCACAGCCCCCGCAAGCCACCCGGCACCGGCCGGGTAGGCCACGAACCACCGTCCGGCCGCTCGATGGGCCCTGGAACAGCCTGCCGGGGCCGGGGTAACCCTTCGGCTTCCCTCGACCCCGGCATGCGACCGCCGTGTTAGCGTCCAGCCGCGTCCACCACCGCGGCCCACTCCTCCAGCAGCTGCTCGGTGGCCGCGTCGTCCGGGCCCTCGGCCCAGAGGTGGGTCACCGCCTCGGCCGGATCCGGCAGCACCAGCGTCCAGCGGCCGTCGGCCTCCACCACCCGGACGCCGTCCGTGGTGTCCAGCCGGCGGTTCCCTGCCGCTTCCACCACCGAACGCATCACCATGCCCTTGGCCGCCCACGGCGTCGCGATGTCCCGCCGCTGGATGTGCGCCTGCGGGATCCGCGCGTCGATCTGGCTGAGCGTCAGCTGGGTACGGGCCACCAGGCCCAACAGCCGCACGAACGCCGCCGCGCCGTCCAGCACGCCGCTGAACTCCGGTACCACGAAGCCGCCTCGGCCGTCCCCGCCGAACACCGTGCCCTCGGCGGCGGCCGCCTTGGCCAGATCGTCCGGCGAGGTGGTGGTCCAGCAGACCTGCGTGCCGTGGTACGCGGCCACCTGCTCGGCGATCCGGGTGGTGGTCACCGGGAGCGCCACCTGCCCGCTGCGCCGCTCGGCCGCGACCAGGTCGAGCAGCACCAGCAGCGCCCGGTCGTCCTCGATCACCCGGCCGAGCTCGTCCACGAAGGACACCCGCTCGCCGACCGGGTCGAACCGCACCCCGAAGGCCGCCTTCGACGAGGAGACCAGCTCACCGAGCCTAGCCAGGCCCGCCCGCCGCTCCTCCGCGTCCTCGGTCGGACGGCCTTCGTCCAGGCCGGTGCCGACCGTCAACGCCTCGACACCGAGTCGCCCGAGGATGCTGGGCAGCACCAGCCCGGCACTGCCGTGCGCGGCATCAACCACCACCTTCAGCCCGGCCTCCCGCACACCCGTGGTGTCCACCACCCTGAGCAGGTTGCCCGCGTAGGAGTCGAACACGCTGGACGGGAAGGTCAGGTCCCCGATCTCGCCCGGAAACGCCCGCCGGTACTCCTGCCTCGCGTACACCCGGTCGAGCTTGCGCTGCCCGGCCTGCGAGAGATCCGCCCCGCGCTCGTCGAAGAAGAGGACGTCCAGAGAGTCCGGCACCCCTGGAGTGGTCCGCAGGAAGATCCCGCCGGCACTGCCCCTCGCGGTGTGCTGGCGGGCCACCGGCATCGGCACGTTCTCCAGGTCCCGGACGTCGATCGCGCTGGTCTGCAGCGCCGAGATCATCGCCCGTTTGAGCGCACGCGCACCGCGCGAGTGGTCACGCGCAATGGTGACGGTGGCCCCTTTCTTGAGCGTCGTGGCATACGCGCCGGCCAGCCGGACCGCCAGCTCCGGAGTGATCTCGACGTTGAGGATGCCCGACACCCCGCGCACCCCGAACAGGTGCTCCTGGCCGCGCGACTCCCAAATCACCGAGGTGTTGACGAAGGCACCAGCCTCGACGGTCTTGAACGGGTACACCCGGACGTTGCCCGAGATGATCGACTCCTCGCCGATCAGGCACTCGTCCCCGATCACCGCCCCGTCCTCGATCCGGGCCGCCCGCATCACGTCGGTGTTCTTGCCGACCACACAGCCCCGCAGGTTGCTCTGCGGACCGATGTAGACGTTGTCGTGGATGACCGCCTTGTGCAGGAACGCTCCGCGCTTCACCACCACATTGCTGCCCAGCACGGTGTGCTCACGCAGTTCGACCCCGGCCTCCACCTTGGCGTAGTCGCCGATGTACAGCGGCCCGCGGAGCACCGCCTCCGGATCCACCTCCGCGCCCTCGGCCACCCAGACACCGGGCGAGATCTCGAAGCCGTCGAGCTCGACGTCGACCTTGCCCTCGAGGACGTCCGCCTGCGCCTTGCCGTAACTCTCGTGCGTACCCACGTCCTCCCAGTAGCCCTCGGCGACATAGCCGTAGACCGGCTTCCCCTCCTTGAGAAGCTGCGGGAAGACATCGCTGGACCAGTCAACCGGCTCGCCGGCCGCGACGTAGTCGAAGACCTCCGGCTCCATGACGTAGATGCCGGTGTTGACCGTGTCGGAGAAGACCTGCCCCCAGGTCGGCTTCTCCAGGAACCGTTCGACCCGCCCGCTCTCGTCGGTGATCGTGATCCCGAACTCCAGGGGGTTGGGCACCCTGGTCAGGCAGACGGTGACCAGCGCCCCCTTACGCCGGTGGAAAGCGATCAGTTCGGAGAGATCGAAGTCAGTGAGCGCATCCCCCGAGATCACCAGAAACGAGTCGTCCCGGAGCGCGTCCTCGGCGTTCTTCACACTCCCGGCCGTGCCGAGCGGAACCTCCTCGTTGGCATATGTGAGGTGCATACCCAGCTCTTCACCGTCGCCGAAATAGTTCTTCACCAACGAGGCCAAGAACTGCACGGTGACTACGGTGTCGGTGAGACCGTGCCGCTTCAGCAGCCGCAGCACGTGCTCCATGATCGGCCTGTTCGCGACCGGCAACAGCGGCTTCGGCATGCTCGACGTCATCGGCCGGAGGCGGGTGCCCTCGCCCCCGGCCATCACAACGGCTTTCATTACGGGTGCATCCTCCTTCGCGGTGGTGGACCCTGGGATCCATCAAACCGTTTCAGGGCATCTCTACCCGGATGATTACGTCCGACTCACCGTGACGCCGTGGGCCTTGTCTCACCCGCGCGGCCACAACTGCACGCCGCCTCACAAACGTATGCAACGGCTCTCATGCATCTCGGCAAGTTGAACCCGCCACACCGTCAGTGTGCGTCCCCAGACGGCAGTCAGCGCGCCGCGGCTTCCGCCTTGACGATCTGCCTGGCCTGCACCGCATACAGGATCGCCGCCCACCAGTAGAGCGTGGTTCCCCACCAGATGAAGGCCCAGCTGACGATCCCAGCCACGGTGGCAAGCCATCCCGTACCGCTCCCCAGCAGTAGAAGCGGGAACGCGTACATCAGATTGAAGGTCGCGGCCTTACCGAGGAAACTCGTCTGGAGCGGGCCATAGCCGTACCGGCTGAGAATGGGCAGCAGTGAGGCGATGAACAGTTCCCGCGCCGCCAGAATTGCCGTCACCCACCAGGGCAGGATCCCTCGCCAGGTCAGCCCGACCAGCGTCGAGATCACATACAGCCGGTCCGCAGCCGGATCGAGAATCTGCCCGAGCCGACTGATCTGCCCCCAACGCCGGGCCAACTTCCCGTCAAGGTAGTCGCTGACCCCGCTCAGCATCAGTACGACGATCGCCCAGCCGTCGTTCTCCGGCCCACCGAAGACCGGCCACAGAATCAGCCACAGGAAGATCGGCACCCCGACCAACCGACCCATGCTGAGCAGGTTGGGAATGGTGAGGACGCGGTCGGTCTGAACGCGCGTCTCCTGGACCTCCACCTGGGGGCCTCCTGACGGTACGACAACTGTGCGGCATTGACCCTACAACAAAGAAGCCCTCTCCCGGTCTGGGAGAGGGCTTCTTCTGAATAATTGTTCGGCGGCGTCCTACTCTCCCACAGGGTCCCCCCTGCAGTACCATCGGCGCTGTGAGGCTTAGCTTCCGGGTTCGGAATGTAACCGGGCGTTTCCCTCACGCTATGACCACCGAAACACTATGAAACTATCAACCGGACCAACCACACGGCTGGGGTCGTTGTTTCAGAACAACACAGTGGACGCGAGCAACTGAGGACAAGCCCTCGGCCTATTAGTACCGGTCAACTCCACCCCTCACAGGGCTTCCATATCCGGCCTATCAACCCAGTCGTCTACTGGGAGCCTT